>JAOQAP010000266.1 GCA_025963465.1 Flavipsychrobacter sp. | reverse complement strand
CCTCATACCCTGGGAATATCTGACAAAAACAGGGCAGGACTATCCATACTGGGGCAATAACTTTTGCAGGACCTACGTAGAGCTGCAACCCAATGCTTCGGAAGAGGTAGTCAATAACAAGATAAGGAGAATGGTCATCACCCATGCCGGTTACGAGACCAACATCGAATTCTTCCTGCACTCTGTAAAGAAATGGCAGCTATATTCTGAGTTTGAAAATGGTAAAGTATCAGGCGGCCGCATCACCTACGTGTGGATGGTAGGGCTTATAGCAGCTTTCATCCTTCTTATAGCCTGTATCAACTTTATGAACCTTGCCACTGCCAGGTCGGAGCGACGAGCAAAGGAAGTCGCCATCAGGAAAGTTATTGGTGCAACCAAACAAAGCCTTATCAGGCAGTTCCTTACAGAGTCTGTCATCATTGCATTGATTGCCCTCGTACTTGCGGTGGGTATTGCATGGCTGGTACTGCCTATGTACAACGGGATGGTGGGCAAACGCCTTGTTCTGCAATTCGGCAACCCGCTGTATTGGCTGGTTGCAATAGTGATCGTTCTTTTTACTGGACTGCTGGCCGGCAGCTACCCGGCATTCTATTTGTCGGCCTTCCAGCCTGTCAGCATTTTAAAATCCACGTTCAATCTCTCGAAACGCTCTGTCAACCCGAGAAAGGTATTGGTCGTTTTCCAGTTCATTATTTCTATCGCGCTTATTATCTGCACCATCATTATACAGCAGCAGATACAGCATGCAAGGAACAGGCCAACAGGCTACAATAGCGAAAATGCAGTTTATCATTATCTTACCGGTGACCTCAATAAAAATTATGCTGTCGTAAAGCAGGAGCTATTATCATCGGGCACAGCTACAGCGGTTTGCCAAACCAGTAATCCCATTACACAATCAGGCAACAATACTTTAGGCGTATCATGGGAAGGGTCGCCCCCGAATAATAATGTTTTGTTCGACCTGGTAACGGCAAGCGACGGCTTTACGGAGTTTTTCGGTATCAAACTTATAGCTGGCCGCGACCTTAATATTGAAAAATTCCCGTCCGATACGCTGAACTGCATTGTTAGTGAATCTGCCGCTCGTGCATTTGGCTTTAAAGACCCCATAGGAAAAAAAATAACCCACGATACCGACCTTCATATTGTGGGCGTGTTCAAAGATTTTATTTGGGGCTCGCCATTTGAGCGTGTCAACCCGATGATAGTGCATGCATACTACCTGAACTATAATATAATTAACATGCGGCTCAATCCTAAGCGTTCATTAAGCGATAACATGCAAAGCATGGAGCGGATATTCAAAAAGTACAATCCTGCATTCCCGTTCGAGCTGCATTTTGTTGATGAAAGCTATGCTTCCAAATTCGTTGCAGAGCAGGTAATTGGCAAACTGGCTAAAATATCCGCAGGCCTTGCCATACTTATTTCCTGTCTCGGTTTGTTCGGGCTTGCCGCCTTTACGGCTGAGAAACGAGCCCGGGAGATCGGTATCAGGAGAGTGATAGGTGCATCGATCATGGATATTGTCACCCTGCTTTCTAAGGAATTTATAATACTGGTATTAGTAGCGGCATTGGTGGCATTTCCGCTGGCATGGTACACTATGCATTCATGGCTGCAGAACTATACTTACCGCGTAACTATAACCGCCGGTGTATTCATTATTTCAGGGCTGCTGGCTATGATAATAGCCATAGCCACGGTGAGCCTGCAGGCCATAAAAGCAGCTAAAGCGAATCCGGTTAAAAGCCTGAGATCAGAATAGAAAATAATTAACCTCCAAAAATTAAATTGTATGAAAAAGATTTTTTTAGCATCCGCAATTATTGCAAGCTTTATACTTTGCTCCTGGGGTAAAACAAAAAAACTACAGGGGAAAGGCAACATTATTCGCAGCGAACGGCAGGTAACTGCCTTTAACGGCGTGGAGATCGATTTTCCACTCAAAGCAGGTATAACTATAAAGGAAGGTGCCACACCCGCCGTAGAGATAGCAGGCTATGAGAACATTGTCAGCCACATCACTACCAAAGTAGTTAAAGGCACGCTCAGGATATACTTTGATATTGACGACAACTGGTCTATCATGAATGATGGGCATAACACAGCTACCATTACAGTCCCTTCTTTAAAAGAGCTTTCCATGTCAGGCGCTGCAACAGCAAATGTAGCTGGCAACCTTACCGGGGATAATTTTTTACTGGTTCTATCAGGAGCTACTGATGTATCTATAGACCAAATGAATGTCGGGCGTGTTTTATCAGATATTTCGGGAGTGTCTGTTGCGGCATTGAATGGCAATGCAAAACAAGCTACTTATAGCATAAGTGGTTCCGCCAGAATAAAAGCGTTTGGTTTACAGGCCGCCAATGTGATCTCTGACATTTCAGGCTCGGCAAAAGCAGAGGTCACTGCCCTGCAGCAAATGGATATAGAGGCAAGTGGTGCAGCCAGGTTCACCTACAGGGGCAACCCCACCATCACCCACCAGGCTATATCAGGCAGCGCCACTATTCATACAGATAATAAGCAAAGCAATTGAACAATGTTAAACACAAACGGGCCGCAAAAAACGCGGCCCGTTGCTATGTACTGTTATTGATTACTTCTTTTTAGCTTTCTTGTCATACATCAGGAATTCCACACGACGGTTGGCCTGGCGGCCAGCATCTGTGCTGTTGCTCATTACAGGCTTGCTGGCTCCCAGTCCGTTCGTCTGCATTCTCGCCGGGCTCACACCATCTGCCTGGAAAACTGCTTTCGTGTTATCCGCCCTTTTCTGAGACAACGACAGGTTCACATCTTCGGTTCCTACGTTATCGGTATAACCATTAATAACGAAATTTACACGGTCATACTTATTAAGCAAAGTAGATAAACGCTGTATAGACATTTTCGCTTCAGGCTTTACTTCATCCTTGTTGAAATCAAATATGGTCACCTCGGGATAAACTACCCTTACACTGTCTCCACGCATACTCACGTTTGACGTGCCCACCTCTTTGCCGGCTTTCTTCTTAAATCTCTTCATGTAGCATTTGCTGGAGTTACATGCGCTAAACATCATAACCATAACAAGCAATGCACCAGTAACTTTTACCATTTTCATTTTTAAATTGTTTTTATTTTTTAAGCTAGTTGTAAAAGTCATGCCATGTTGTAGTGACCCGGATCAAATAAACTAACTATGCTGATCAGAATTGCTGCCCTATCCCGACAATCGCGCCTGTGCATTGTTTGGTCGTAAATCCTGATCTCCTGCCAATTCGTATGTACCTCTGTGAGAAACCTGTTTATTCATGGCATCATTTTTAATGATAACATATAATAAATATAAAATCATGGATTTTTTATTTTTAATGCAAATAGCTCAAACAGACCGTAATACCATAAAACCCTTCTAATTTCGATTTATTAAGGCTACACGCACGTACCTTTCGTCAACGATCATCATAATACTAGATTTCATATGCCGTCTTTAGCCGCAATTTCAAAAATTGATTTCCCTTTTAGAGTAAGTCAGGAGGAAGCTAAACAGTGTGCCAAAGAATTATTTGCACCCTCATTTCCGCAAGTGGAAAGAATGTTATCTGCTTTTGATAATACGGAAATAAAGACCAGGAATTTCTGTAACCCGCTTAAGTATTATTCAACTCCACATACTTTCCAGGAACAAAATGCGGAGTACATCCGGATATCACTTGAAAATTCAGTGAGCGCCATTGAACAATGTATCTCATCCGCCCAGATCAATAAAGACGAGATCACGGATATAATCTTTGTTTCTACCACCGGTCTTTCCACTCCCAGCTTAGATGCCCTTATCATCAACAAGATGAGGTTAAACCAGGATATCAACCGCATCCCTATTTTCGGCCTGGGATGTGCGGGTGGCGTTGCCGGATTTGCAAAAGCAAGCATATTGGCTAAGGCCAATCCAAACGCCGTTGTATTACTTGTTGCTGTAGAACTATGTTCTATGACTTTTCTAAAAAATGATTACAGCAAGAGTAACTTCATAGGCTCAAGTTTGTTTGCAGATGGGGTCGCCTGTTGCGTTGTTACAGGCGATAATCGCACTAATAAAACAGCAAACTCGTTCAGGTTTGTTGATGCCCGGAGCAAACTGTATTATGATTCACTTGATGTTATGGGATGGGAATTTCTTGATAAAGGTTTTAAGGTGCTGTTTTCACAGGATATCCCTACCATCATTTCAAAGAACATCTATGCGGACATTACCACGTTCTTAGAAAAAAACAACCTGGCACTTTCTGACATAAAAAATTTCGTTTTTCACCCCGGAGGAAAAAAGGTACTGGATGCTTATGAAGATGCTCTGTCAATAGATGGTAATGATCTTAAAAATACAAGAGAAGTAATAAACGACTATGGCAATATGTCAAGTGCTACGGTTTTGTATGTGTTGGAAAAGTTCTTTACGCAAGGTTTTGAAAACGGGTACGGATTAATGGTTTCGATGGGGCCGGGATTTTCGTGTGAAATGGTATTACTTCAAATGGAAAAACACTAAAATGACTTTCATCATCTTTGTTTCATTCATAATAGCTTTGCGCATCGGTGAGTTATTCCTTTCCAATAGCAATGAGCGATGGCTATTGCAAAATGGCGCTGTGGAGTATGGTCGTAAGCATTATCCCTTTATTGTGGCGCTTCACGTTTTATTCCTGATCTCATTGATCGTAGAATACTATGGCCAGTCAGCTCATCTGTGCAATAATGGATTGCTTGCGTTCTATTTCCTGCTCCTGGCATTTAAGGCGTGGGTTATTCTTTCCCTGGGGAAATTCTGGAATACAAAGATCTACCACATCGCGGATCTTCCTCTTGTAAAAAAAGGGCCCTACAAATATTTTAAACATCCGAATTACCTGGTGGTAATAGCCGAGATCGCGATCATCCCTTTAATATTTCACCTGTATTTTACAGCAATTATTTTTTCCATACTCAACCTGGTCATGTTATCTGTGAGAATCAAGGAAGAAAATAAGGCTTTGCAAATATAAAAACTGCACACCCGCCTGGCTTATAGTTACAATGTGCCTATTCAAGAACACCTGCTTACTGCTTCAGCACCTTTTCCTGTTTCACTAGCATCCCCTGCCTGTTATAAAGCCTTGCTACATACACACCTGCCGGTAATGCCGCTACAGAGATATGGTCTGTATCTTCCTTCCGCGTTACTACCTGGCCAACTGCGTTGCAGAGTATTATGGATGCTGCATTTATCCCATTGATATGAATAACATCAGTTGCAGGGTTTGGGAAAAGCGCAAAATGATCGGGTGTTCCCACCTCATTCACATATTCTGTTGCTGAGTATCCTTTAATAGTATCCCAATCGTTGTCCCATCCGGCATTAATGAGTGAGCTATACCAGCAACCTGCTGCATCTGTTATTGCCACGCCATATGGGCCGGGAGGCAGCGATATCGGGTTCGCCGATCCTTTATAGTCATCTAAATAATAACCTAAAAACCAATGATAGGAATAAGGTGGAGTGCCGCCCGTTACTGTAACCGTGGCTGTACCATTCCCCGGCAATATAGCAGGGGTAGATGAAAACGTAAAGGTAAATGGAGGTGCCCCGCCATACGATCCGCCACCTATATAGGTACCTGCTTTATATACATTTATTTGCACCCTACCACCATTATAGTGGAATATTGTATCCGTAGGGTCCGTCATATCTTTATTATAACTATAGCGACTGCTTCCACCATATATGTTGGCTACGAACGGTGGAGTAACAAAATAGTTCATTACAAGAATGCCATCAGTGTCGCACACGCCTTTTATCAGTGTAAATGTTACAGTTTTAACGGCATAGGAGCTAAAAGAACATACGACAAGCGCAAATAATACAAGCAATTTTTTCATATTGATAGTTGTTTTGTTGATGCTAATATAAGCAGATACTCTATAAGACGAGGATTATGTACATATTCTTGGGTCAAAGCTAAAAACAATAGGTGTCCCACACTTGCAAGTGTGGGACACCTGCTGAGTAATATTTATTGCCCGTTGGGGAAGAAAATGCCGCGATTAAGACACCATAGCGGGCTTGGGGATTTGATGATGGTGATACCTGTAGTGTTTGTAGTAGTACGTTTTATGTTCGGGTCTTGTGATATTTTATATTGTTCTTCGAGGTAGTGCGTATAATAGTTGGGGCTGAGGCCTTTGAACCTGTTTTCCTGCGGCTCCATGTCTTCCATTGTGGATAAGTCTGCATTGTCATTTGGAGTAATATTGTTGCCTGGTAAGGGTTCGGGGGTGGTTGGTGAGGTTTCAACTTTCCCATCAACTTTCCCGTCGGTGGCCGTTGGGTCAAGCATCTTTTCTTCGGATGCAGCGGTCTCTTCTTTGACTTCGTCTGCAACTATATCTTCTTTTACGTCTTCTGTATCTGCAGGTATCTCTATTTCGTACTCCGGTACATCCTCCTCTGCAGGAATGAAGGATATGGTGCGGCCACCGTTGCGCTTTGCATGGTGCTGCTTATTTTCTTCTTCGCGCTGCCACTGCTCATATTCCTGATCCAGTTGTTTTTCATCGAGGTGAGACCTAAATGGGCTGTCGAGACCGGAGCCGCCATTTACCAGCCCCTGGATATGCTCGTCCATATGACCTATAACCTTCTTAGAAAGCTCAAGGTCTTTATTCCCCAGCTCTGTGACGAACTCTGTAAGGGCCTCTATACTTTCTATAACCGGCCTCTTGTCTACCACGGCATGCTTGATAGATATGAGCAGCTTACGAATGATCTCAGCTTCTTCTTTAGTAGGGTACGGGCGCTCAGTGCGGTTGGTAATGGCTTGATTGAGTGCTCCGAGCTGCCCATAGTATTGTTCAACGAGTACAGGTGGTGCATGCTTAGCAATGTAACGGGCACGCTGCCAGTTATTTTCCTTTGCCCAGCTGTAGAGGGTGCGGCGGTCTATGCCTACTATGTCTGCTATCTCCTGCTGGGAGAAATCTGTGTGGAGGAAGAGGTATTCTGCTTTGTGTTGTTCTTGTGATTTGTTATACATGGCTGACTATTGGAATTAGGAATTTGTAATTCCCTCCTTCGCTAAAGCTATGGCGGGCGAAGAGGGATTTGGATCGTTTGGTGACTAGCCTTCTGTTTTTCACCTCCGTCGCTGGAAGCTATGGCGGTCAAAGGCGGTACAAAGGTGAGGAGGGAAAACGGGAGTGGCAAAAGAGAGATCTATGATACTACACTTTTCGCCTTATGATAGACAGCCAGCTGCTTATCATAGATTTTTCTTTCCGCGACCAGTAAGGGTTATAGCGGATTTTCGGCGTTATTTTGGCAGGGGTGTTTTTTGCTGCTTTTACGGGCATTGCAAACGCTAATCCGTGTCATCCTTCCCGAAAGTTTTCGGGACAGGCTGTTACAAACGAGGACGAGTGACAGAATGATTTGCGATATAGTACAGAAGCGAGACGCTTCTGCATGCGGGGACGAAGCGGATGCTTCGACCAGTGGGTACTCTTCAAAAGTGTGCCACATCTGAATAAGTGTTATCTTTATTAAAAATATTCTGTGAAAAAATACCTGCTTATCATGGTTCTGCTATCAGCATATTGCTGTAGTGGGCAGAATTATGATTGCCTGCAGGCGGGCGTGAAGCGGTATTTTACTAACGATTACGGCTACCTGCGGGGTATGCGTATCGACTCTGTTGTTACTTCAGGCAGTGATGAAATTTACCATCCTTTTCATTCCGATCGTGGTGATTATCTGGTCAGCACATTGCCATATAGCCTTGACTCGAACGGAGGTAGTTGGCTGGGTAAACAGGTAATAAAACAACCCGATGGTAGGTTTTTATTTGACAACTTATGGCACGATACCGTCGTTATTAAGACACAAGCTCATACAGGCGATAGTTGGGTGTTCTTTGACGATACGACAACGCGTTATTATACCGCGACTATTACCACTGAGGATACAATGACAGTACTAAGTGGAATTGATTCCATAAAAAAAATAGTTATCAATGCTTACACACCTTCAGGCATTGATGTAACCGACCCGGTAAACAATTTTCAGATATTCTTGAGTAAAGATCATGGATTTGTCAGGATATTTGACTTGTATACATTTCCATATCATCGGGCAAATGTGAAATATGCTCCGGGAATTGATTATTATCTTGACCAGGTAACAGAAAATTACCCGCCAGATGCAGCTAACGCTACTTTTTCTCTGATAAACTTAGCAAACGTGCCATTTGACCAATTGTTTGACTGGAATCCTGGTGATGTATTCGAGTTCTCGACCTTAGAAAGAGATATAGCAAGCGAAGGTGATCACCCATATTTATATTATTTTGACTCTATAACTAAAAAGACCGTTATTAGTAACGGCACTCAATTTGAATACAGTGGCTGGATAGCAAGAGAACATCCTCCTTTTTTTTCAGCAGTGTATGATACCGGGCACGTCAGTGCCAATTTTACAATAAGCAATGATCTGATAATTGACACTACAATAATGCCTGAAGACAATCATGTTAATTACACAGAAGTTTACGAGGTGCCGTCATCTATAATATATTACTATCCTTCTGATATTCAAAATTGTTTACAATCGCCTTCATATAAATTCATAAAATCGGAGATACTGCAGCATCGCTGCATACCAATGTCATCTGAGAGTACTAGAATAATTACGAAATATAAAACAGGTATTGGTCTTACTCGTTATAATTGGGCTTTTTACGGTAGTCCAATGAAATTTGACGATACTACGTTGTTATACTATAGGAAAAGTGGCCATGAGTGCGGGCAATACTTTAATTCGTTTGTTGTATATAATACAGGTATTAATTCCGTCGATTGTATTAATTCCGCTATTTACCCCAATCCAGTGAGTGATAAACTAACAATAACAGCTCAAACAAATATTGATAAAATTATCATTTTTAATACCATAGGGCAGCAAGTATATTCGAAAGAGCATAATGGCAACAGCCTAAACATTAATGTAGCGCAATTACCCGCTGGGTTATATTTTATCCAAATCAACAATACGCAGTTTGGCAAGTTCATAAAGGATTGATAATTGCCGTATCACCAAACTCAATCCTCCCATTGAGCAACTAACACACCTACCCATTACCTTTGCATCATGTCATTGTTTACAACAGCGAGGCCATTTGTGATAGCGGGGCCGTGTAGTGCGGAAACGCGGGAGCAGGTAATGGAAACGGCTGCTGCGCTGAGCGCTATGGGTGTGCAGCTGTTCAGGGCGGGGGTATGGAAACCACGCACCCGGCCGGGGCAGTTTGAGGGGAATGGAGCCGCTGCGCTGGAATGGCTGCAGGAGGCAAAGGCAACTTATAATCTGCCCATGACCATAGAGGTGGCAGAGCCCGCCCACATAGAGCTGGCGCTGAAGTATGGCATGGACGCACTGTGGATAGGCGCGCGCACTACGGTGAACCCCTTCCAGGTGCAGCACCTGGCCGATGCCCTGCGTGGGGTAGATATACCCGTAATGGTCAAAAACCCAGTAAATACTGATGTGGACCTGTGGATGGGCGCTATAGAGCGCTTTGAAGCGGTAGGCATAAAAGAGGTAGCTGCCATACACCGTGGCTTTTCCGGCTACGGCGCTGCAGGCGGCTACCGCAACCAGCCCAACTGGCCCATACCTATAGAGCTGAAACGCCGACGCCCGGAGCTGATGATGATCTGCGACCCGAGCCATATAACCGGCAAGCGCGAGCGTATAGGCGAGATAGCCCAGAAGGCCATGGACATGCATTTTGAAGGGCTGATGATAGAAACGCATCCCCGCCCCGACGAGGCATGGAGCGATGCCGCCCAGCAGGTGACCCCCGAAAAACTACAGGAGATACTGAGCACACTGGTGGTGCGTGAAGAATATACCACCGACATGAGCGGTGTAATGCAGCTGGAATACCTGCGCCAGCTGATGGACAGCATAGACTCTGAAATAATAGACCTGCTGGCCAAACGCATGGAGCTGAGCGGCAAAATGGGCGAGGTGAAACGCGACTGCAACATGACGGCCTACCAACCGGCCCGCTGGCGCGAGATGGTGGAAAAATGCGCCGAAAGAGCAGAGCTGCACCTCTTACCCAAAGAATTTATAGTAGCCCTGTATGAAAAGATACACGACGAGAGCATCAGGCAGCAGCTGGCGATCCTGGAGGATAAAGGGAAGTTAAAACTTAAAAGTGAAAACCCGTAAGGGTATTGCGTAACATGGAAAACTTTTAGGTTTTCACTTCTAAATTTTCACTTAAATAAGAGACTTTGAGGTTTTCACTTCTCCCTTTTCACTTTTAAGTATATTTACCCTTCCTAAACAGACAGCATTGGCATTAAAGCATCATATAGACGCTAAAGTAAGATACGATCAGCAGGTAGACAATTCACGGTCTTATGTGCTGCCGTTTATAGAAAAGACGAAGCAGATAGGCCCGGGCACTACGGTATTTGAGGTGGGCACGGCTGAGGGTGGCGTATTGCTGCCATTTATAGACCGTGGCTGCAAATGCCTGGGTGTAGACCTGGAAGAGTCGCGCGTGGAGTATGCAAAAGGATGCCTGAAAAAAGAAGTAGCAGCCGGCAAAGTGGAGCTGGTGTGCCAGAATATTTACGACGATTCATTTGTAGCTAAGTACAAGAACGGTTACGACATCATTATACTAAAGGATGTAATAGAGCATGTGCCGGAGCAGGCTAACTTCATCAACCACCTCAGGAAATTCCTAAAGCCGGGCGGGCAAATATTTTTTGGGTTCCCGCCGTGGTACATGCCGTTTGGCGGCCACCAGCAGCTATGCCGTACGAAGTGGGCCAGCGTGCTGCCATGGTATCACCTGCTGCCGCGCTTTATGTACGTAGGTATACTGAAGCTGGCCAAAGAGCACCCGCTGGTAATAAAGGAACTGCTGGAAATAAGGGATACTCAGATAACCATAGAAAGCTTTGAGCGTATAGTAAAAGACCTGGGCATGAAGGTGGTGAACAAACAGCACTTCCTCATCAACCCGATCTACAAATTCAAATTCGGCCTGCAGCCGCGCAAGCAGTTAGTGCCCATCACATGGCTGCCCTACCTGAGGAATTTTGTGACGACGTGCGTGTATTATACTATTGAATAGCCGGGTAATTAATATTTTATTTCCAGCATGGTACTTGCTACTGATGTATTAGTAGGCAGGCTGCTGTTGGTATAATCGGAATCATTAGCGCTATAGGTGACCTGGTTGATACAGTTTTCCTTCACTTCTCCCGAATGTTTTATAGAGCTGGCGTGGCTCACTACATTTTTAAGATGATACACTTTGCCTGATGGCAGTAATGTAATGATGTAGTCGAAATTGTATGCAAGGCTATACGAATTGTCTGATAAATTTGGAAAGGTAAATCCTGCCACATTATTCTGATAAAGCAGTGTATCTGCGGGTATGGTTGTTGTGTTAGTGACTACCGTAAAATCAGTTCCTTTTTTACATTGTGTAAGCATAACAGCGGTATCAGCAGTACGTGCTGCACCGAACGGGCCATAGAAGGACACTCCCCTGATAGCGGGAGTAAGGCAATCAAGCCGGCCGCATGAAAAAAAACAGGCACAGGCAATTACCAGGAAAGTAAGGACATAGCGCATAGGATAAGAGATATAGCTATTAACTGCAACATTTATGCCAGAGACTATATTATTCAGGTGTTTCCGTATTGGCTGCAGACCATATATCCCAGCTGGCTTCGGCCTGTAACTGCAGCATCTCGAAACCATTTTTTATTGTAGCGCCTTTCAGCTTGCCCTGCACCAGGAACTTCGTTTCTTCCGGATTGTAAATAAGGTCGTACAGCACATGGTGCTCACCTATTCCCTCATAAGGTATGGAAGGGCACTCGTCCATAACAGGGTACATGCCCAGTGGTGTGGTATTGATGATGAGCTTGTACTGCGAGATGAGTTCAGGAGTTAGCTGTTCGTAAGTGTAGCGGTCTTCCTTTGCCGTCTGCGATACTTTTTTGTAGGGTATGCCCAGCTGCTCCAGCACATAGGCCACTGTTTTAGATGAGCCGCCGGTGCCCAGTATCAGCGCCTGTGTATGGTGTGGTGTCAGCAGTGGGTTCAGGCTTTTCTCAAATGCAATAGCATCTGTATTGAATCCCTTTTTCCTGTTCCCTTTTATTACCACGCAGTTCACCGCGCCTATTTGTGCAGCCACGGGGTCTATGTCGTCCAGGTAAGGAATGATGGCTTCTTTGTATGGTATGGTCACATTAAGGCCGGCCATATCCGGGTTGTTCTCCAGCAGGTCGGGCAGCTCACGTATGTAGGGTATAGGAAAAGCTTCATAGAACGCGTCGATGTTGTGCTCGGCAAATTTCTTTTTGAAATAAGCCGGGGAGAAAGAATGCGTAAGCGTAATACCTATTAGTCCGTATAGTGGCTGCATTAATGGGGCTATATGTTGGGTCTGTGAATTAGTGGTTAGCGCTCTGCTTGCCTGCCTCGTCGAGGAACAAAGTAAAGGTATCCCCACGAAGGCCAAGACGGGTAGACTCCAGCGGAATAACTTCAGATGGTGCCAGGTTGCCCAGGTTCACATTAGCGCCCAGCAGCTCCAGGAAGTAGACCTGCTGTGCTTTTTGTGGTGCTTCCCATATGATCTTCTCTGCCGGTATCTGCGTCAGTATCTCCTGCACCAGTCCCTCGCGCACCTCGCCTGAACCGCGGTAGATGCCTACATTGCCTGCCTCGCGGGCCTCAGCTATTACGTAAGTAGAGCCTGCTTCCAGTTCTGCTTTCATCAGCTCTATCCACTTGTAGGGCGGCATGATGTGGGTAGCATCTTTAGAGCCTACTTCAGAAAGTACGGTAACGTGCTTTGCCAGCTTTTCTATGTAGCCCAGCTTTTCTACGTGCGGTATGCTGATGGAGCCATCAGATACTTCTACGTGCTTCAGGCCATAATGTTTTACCATGGCCAGGTAGTCGTCAAACTGGTCGCGGACGAGGAACGCCTCGAACAGGGTGCCGCCAAAGTAAACAGGTATATTAAGGTCTGTATATATTTTTATTTTTTCTTCCAGGTTGTTGGTCACGAAGCCGGTACCGAAACCGAGCTTTACGATATCCACATAAGGGGCGGCAACAGATAAGAAATCTTTAGCGCCTACAAGGCCCATACCTTTATCCATCACCATGGTAAGACCATATGTGCGTGGCAGAGTAGTACGTTCCGGGATATTTTTCAGTTTAAAATTCATGTGCGTTAGTTTCAAAGACGGCGCAAAGATAAGTGATATAGTCTTTTAACAGTAAAATGCGTTTTTACTGTTGTATATTGCAACCATAATTAAAGTATATGAGACGTGATTCCCCGATTACCGGGTTACTGATAGGGCTTACCTTGCCATTGCTGGGTTTTATGATCATGTTCCTTCTTTGGCGGCATGGCATGAGTTTCGATTATTTTATGAATGTACTCATAAAAAATAACAAAGAATTTGCAAAGGTGCTGACGATGTCGCTGCTCATCAACCTTATACCGTTCGTGTATTGCAATACCAAGCGGATAGACGGAGCCATGAGGGGCATAGTGGTGGCTACCATGCTGTACGCGGTACTTATCGTCCTGATCATGTTTGTCTGGTAAAAACCGGTAGATGCATTATTACATAATAGCAGGTGAGGCAAGCGGAGATATGGTGGGTGGCAACCTGGTAAGGGCTCTGCACGCACAGGATACCCATGCCGATATACGCTGCTGGGGCGGCGATAAGATGCAGGCCGCCGGCGCCACACTGGTAAAACACTACCGGGAACTGGCATTTATGGGCTTTGTAGAGGTGATCATGCACCTGAAAGCCATACTGCGCAATATTGATACCTGTAAGAAAGACATCTCCAACTATAAACCTGATGTGCTGGTGCTGATAGACTATCCGGGCTTTAATATGCGGATAGCCGAATGGGCAAAGGCACAGGGCATAAAGGTGGTATACTATGTATCGCCGCAGGTATGGGCATGGAAGGAGAACAGGGTAAAGAAGATAAAGCGCGATGTAGACAAGCTGCTTGTGATACTGCCCTTCGAGGTGGACTACTACAAAGACAAGTGGGACTACGACGTGACCTATGTGGGCAACCCTATGGCCGAGGTGGTAGGTGAAGAGAAAATGAAACCGATGGTAGCCCCGTTCTCTGATAAACCTATAATAGCCCTGCTGCCGGGAAGCCGCTCGCAGGAGATAAGGGTGAAGCTGCCGATAATGCTGCAAGTGGTGAAGCACTTCCCGGAATATACATTTATAGTGGCGCAGGCATCGGCGCAGCCGGATAGCCTGTATAAAGAGATAATAGGCAATATACCCGTAAAGCTGGTGAGGAACCAGACCTATGATATACTGCGACAGGCGACTGCAGGACTGGTAACGAGCGGCACCGCTACGCTGGAGACGGCGCTGTTTGGTGTGCCGCAGGTGGTGTGCTACAAGGGCAACCCGGTATCATTCTGGCTGGCAACAAAGCTGGTGAGTATTAAATACATATCGCTGGTGAACCTGATCATGGACAAGCCGGTGGTAAAAGAACTGATACAGGGCGACCTGACAGAAGCTAACCTTGTAACCGAGCTGACGAAACTGCTGAAAGATGAAGCCTATAAGAAGGCATTGAAGCAGGACTATGATACCCTACTGCACAGCCTGGGCAGCAGGGTAGCCTCTGAGAATGCGGCCAAGGAAATAATAGCCTTAGTGGCGGGTAAATGACCGTACGATCATCACAATAATGGCAATAAGGAACATGAACAGCGAAATACGGTTCATGCCGTGCATGAACTTAAGGTCTATATTCTTCGGCGCATTAGGATCACGCTTACGGATATAGAAGTAAGTAAGTATCTGCTGCCATACAGTCTCTTTCATAAGGCCTGCCATTTTCATTAAAGTTAGGAAAATAAACCATTACAGATGCTGTAGTATATATTAAGAGTAGTATAAAAAGCATTTTTGTACTTTTACGCCACCATGAAAGAGTTAAAGATCATCCTTGTAGAGGATAATGAGTGGGATATAGATCTCATGAATTATTCACTGAAGCAGAAAAAAGTGCCGTACGAGCTGGAGATATACAATCATGGGGTAGCTGCTTTCCGCCTGTTTGAAAAGATGACCGTGGCGCCTGACATCATTATACTGGACCAGAACCTGCCCGGGGTAAACGGAGTAGAGCTGCTGCGCACCATTAAAAAGAACGAACTGCTGCGCAATGTGCCCGTACTGGCCATGAGCAATGCCTGCCCACCGGAATACATACAGCAGCTGCAACAGGAAGGGGCCAATAAATTCATCAACAAGCCTATGGACGTAAAAGACATGGGCGCAGTGATAGACACTATAGTGCAACTGACGGCCACACAGGCAAAATAAACAGTTGGAATTTCACCAAAGCCATTATATTTGCAGCCTCTCAGATAGGGGAATTAGCTCATCTGGTAGAGCGTCCCGAAGTCTCGGGAAGGTGACCTTTGAGATAGTAACAGTGGTGATTCCTAGTTTTGGGGAATTAGCTCATCTGGTAGAGCGTTTGCATGGCATGCAAAAGGTAACCGGTTCGACTCCGGTATTCTCCACCAGCTTTAAATCGCCTTCGGGCGATTTTTTGTTTTATAGAAAGCATGACATTTCACGTTTACATATTATACAGTCCGGGTAAGGATAAATACTATATAGGCTGCTGTGAGAATATGGATATACGTCTGGCGCAGCATAACGGTGGAAAGAATACGTCTACAAAATATGGAGTGCCGTGGGAACTGAAAAAACTGGAAACGTATGATAGCCGTTCTGCCGCGATGCAGCGGGAATCATTCATAAAAAGAATGAAGAGCAGAAAATTTATAGAGCAGGTAATAGCAAACGAGCGGTAGGCGTCCCGAGGCATCGGGAAGGTAACCGGTTCGACTCCGGTATTCTCCACAAAAGCGGGAACATC
The DNA here is from genome assembly GCA_025963465.1 of Flavipsychrobacter sp. Classification (GTDB taxonomy): domain Bacteria; phylum Bacteroidota; class Bacteroidia; order Chitinophagales; family Chitinophagaceae; genus Nemorincola. Next base: position 21,025 of record JAOQAP010000266.1, on the reverse strand, counting down.
ACTCGAAAGAGTAATGTTCCCGCTTTTACTTTTGGCTGAAATGCCCGTCAAATCTACAATATAGTGGAATACTGAATTTACTCTCAGGGTTCGACACTCGTTTGTTTTCCTGCAATAGGACAATCCTTCTGGAAATACTAACTTTTGCAGCGTTTGTTTATCAGCGTAATCACTGGAATCCCACAGGGAAGCGAGTTTCGAGGCCATTGTTATTGCGTTATCAATCAACAATTCAAGGTTCGACACCTTTTTCACGTTCTTAGCGAGGCTTTTGTAAATTTCTGACCTTTCTGCAATAAACTTGCCTTTAAATTTATCGAACATGGCCTTATCTATTTCCTCAAGAATGTAGCGTTCCTCCAGTCGCTCAATCTTCTTTTCTACTTCTGCCAGTTGCTTCTCAAGACTAATTTTTAATTCGTCCTTGTCTTTGTTTAGCTGATTGTAGGTAGCAGTAATCTGTGCTTTGATGAGCTTACGGTAATCATCGTTGATGTCAACGGTGTACTTCTCCATTATAGCTTTTATCGCCTCATGCAGGCTATCAGCCCTCCTATTGTTCTTGCAGCCGGGTGTATTGCATTTGTAGTAGTATTTCTGATTTTTATAGGCTTTGTAGCCCCTCAAATAACTACTGCATTCATCACATTTCAGGAAGCGCTTTAACGGGATATTTTCATTGTCGTCTTTAACCCTATATCCTTGATGATTCTTGGCTAACAGTCCGTTTACCTCTAAAAATATCTCTTTAGAAATCACCTTCTCCTGAATACCGTCTATCACCCTCCCTTCTAATGCACTATGTACAAGCAAGCCACAATAAAATGGATTCCTGAGAAAATCAGATACCCTTTGATTGCTCAATTTTAAGCCATGCACCGCAAGTTTACTTCTCACTTCTTCATTGGTTAAGCCTTCTGCCTTCCAGAAGAATCCCTTTCTTAATAGTTTGCCGACACTGTTAACCTTGAAAGACTTCACACCTTTTTCCCAAACAATGTCATAACCCATTGGTGGAGCAGTACACCAAATGCCCTGATGTATCTTCTCTCTCACTCCTGCCATGCATTTTTCCCTGCGCTGCTGGTTGTCATACTCACTAAATATGAATTGTATGTTCTGTTGTAAACTCCCGCTTGCAGTAGTCGAATCTGAGGGCTGTGTTATTGAGAATACGCTTACTCCTTCCCTCTTTAATTTTTCGGCTATGTAAATAGCATTTGCACCAGAGCGACTAAACCTATCGACACTGTAAACGATGATGTGAGATATTTTCTCTCGGCTTTTTTTCACAAACGCAAGCATTGAATTAAAGTGTTTACGCTCATCGGTCTTTGCACTTTCGTATGTGCCACCAAAGCACCCCATAATCTGGTAGCCATTTTTGACAGCGTATTGTTCACAAGCTTTCTTTTGCGTTTCAAGGCTCATATTATTGTCTGCCTGTTCTTTTGTTGAAACCCTTGTGTAAATTACACAGTTGCGTGTAGCTGCGGTTTGTTTGTTCCTTCCTTTTCCAAATGTTTGGAATAACTCAAGTCCGTGTTTACTCATGCTGCTATTTTGATTTCTGTTTGATTACTATTATCTAAAGCAATTTCTTTGCCAAACTTCTTTCCTTTTGACCAGCTATTATACACTACCGCTGAAAAGGCTTTTAATGTTCTGATTAGCTCTGAAATCCGCTCCTCATCCCAATCTTTAAAAGTATCCAGACTTCTAACATCGTCAATAGATATATCCTCTGTCCTGTCTAATGAATCTAAGTTAAATCCTTTTGCCATACACTTTGTTATACGTTTTACAATTAACATTTCCTTGCTGCCATAGACTTGAAAGCAGTAAGGGATATCGCCCCTGTTATTCTAAAATTAGCCCAACGATCATCGTCATCTTCTCGCAGCTTTTAGCGATCTTCGGTGGCTCTCTTGCTCTCATATCTATTTCTCTTGTTTTTTACTAACGGTTTCATTAATTCTCCGGCTGCAATGCAAAGTTGCCGTTGGGCCAATCCATACTTTTACGAGTTTGCCGTTTTCTGTATTACGCCTATCCCAATATCCCTACAGTTTCATAGGGGTCATCTTCCAGGTTCGCGATAAAGGTACGGTGACCGATAGGCGGCACGTTCTACTTAGCGCATGAAACGTAATGAAACAGCATGAAATGATCGATTATGCTTCGAAACGTCAACAAACAGCAACAAACGTTATGAAACGCTACCTTTTGGCACGTTAAGGCACATAAAGGCACGTTATGGTTAGTTTGTAACCGTCTTAATGCTCCGCCGGTACAAAGGTATAGTCAGCTAAAAGTGCCACTTTCCGCTATCGGGCGAATTTCAGACGTTGCTTTTCATTATTTTTCGATAATTAGTGTTATTGTATGAAAACATGCAAAATCTTGCGAAAACATGCAGAATCAACCAGAACTGCCAATAAGTAACAATATTTCCAAACCTTTACAATCAATCCGCATTGTTAATTTTAGCCATTTTCCCATACTATATATACTGCAATTGGCACGCCAGAAAAACTGACAATTTTGACCAAAATTGAAATCTAATGCTATTCTAATTTTATTTAAATTCGTTCAAACATTCTCAAATAGTACCGACAAATATATTTTTATTTATTGTCAAATAGTCGTTGGAACCTGACACGGAGCGCATGAAATGATGGCAGGTAACAGCAACAAAACAGCACAGGCTTTGACTGCGAAAACAACAATATCATTGCTAATGCGCCGATAGCCACATTTGTTGTATTTTTCAGCATTTAATACCAAGATCAGACTATAATTATGCCCACATTACACTGGATAGGCAAAGAAAAGGTTGTAAACCACCACCAACAGGTACCGTATAGGGTATTAGAGCATCAATATGGCTTTACGGCAACCGATGGCGAAAAGAAAGAAACAGAAACCGGCAGCGGTAATAAAATAATACATGGCGATAACCTGGAAGCACTAAAAGCACTGCTGCCGGAATATGAGGGGCGGATAAAATGCATCTACATAGACCCGCCATATACTACCGGTAATGAAGGATGGGTATATAACGATAACGTAAATGACCCTAAAATAAAGAAATGGCTGCATCAGGTAGTGGGTAAAGATGGTGAAGACTTAAGCCGTCATGATAAATGGCTCTGTATGATGTACCCTAGGTTGAAACTTTTGCACAAACTGCTCGCCGAGGACGGAGCAATCTTCATATCTATAGATGATAATGAACAGGCATTTCTGAAAATAATGGCAGATGAAATTTTCGGAGCACGAAACTTCGTTGTCAATACCATTTGGCAGAAGCGATATTCACGAGAAAACCGAGGGATTATCGGAGATGCACATGAGTTCATTTTGATTTACGCAAAAAACTACGAAAAGTTTAAGCTAGTCGCAAACAAAATTAGCCCTACAGAGGATCAAGTGGCAATTTATAAAAACACAAATAAAGATCCCAAAGGAAGGTGGAGGGCAATTCCTATGACTGCGCAGGGCTATCGACCTAATCAAATGTATGAGATCAAAGCTCCTAAAGGTGCAATACATATTCCTCCAGAAGGCAGATGTTGGTCAATGGTGGAGTCTGAGTTTAAAAAATTATTAGAGTCAAATAGGATTTATTTCGGCAAGGATGAAAATTCACAACCAAACGTAATAAGATACCTTTCTGAAATAGATGGTTTCGTCCCTTGGTCGTGGTGGCCATCAAATGAAGTTGGTCATACTGACGAAGCAAAGAAGGAAATTCATTCCTTTTTTGGAAAGTTAGATGCATTCGATACTCCAAAGCCTGTGAGATTGGTTAATAGGGTTTTGGAAATTGCCACTTCAAAAGATTCAATTGTATTAGATTCCTTTGCAGGTTCCGGCACTACGGCTCATGCTGTACTCAACTTAAATAAACAGGACGGTGGTGAGAGAAAATTCATACTTATAGAAATGGAAGACTATGCCGAGACGCTAACTGCGGAAAGAGTTAAGCGGGTATCGAATGGCTATGCAGATGTTGACGGAACAGGCGGCGCATTTGATTATTATACGCTTGGTGAGACAATGTTTGACGAAGACAAAATGCTTAATGAAAATGTTGCCTTGGAAAAGATAAGGCAGTACGTTTATTATACTGAGACCCAACAACCGCTAACGGAAGGAAAGCCATACCAGAAAAAGGATAACAGCTACCTTCTGGATAAATACAATGCTACAGGGTATTATTTCTTTTACGAAAAAAACGAAATGACAACGCTTAACAATGATTTCCTTGCTACTATAAAGACCAAGGCTGACCAGTATCTTATCTATGCCGACAATTGTTTATTGAGTAAGGAGTTTATGCTAAAGAAGAATATTGTTTTCAAAAAAATACCTAGAGATATAACCCGATTCTAACCAATGGAACTGAAACCATACCAGCAAAAGGTAATTACCGACCTGGACGAATACCTCGACTATGTGCAGCAATACAAGCGCACAGATGTAGCGTTCAATAAATATTGGGAAGATAAGATAGGCGCATATAACCCGATAGCCCAAACGGGTATGCGCCCGTACCAAAACAGCGTGCCGGGTGCTGTGCATATATGTATGAAAGTGCCTACGGCGGGAGGAAAAACATTTATAGCCTGCAATGCACTGAAAACAATATTTGAATCTTACGATACCTCAAAGCCCAAGGCGGTTGTTTGGCTGGTGCCCTGGAGCAACCTGCTGGATCAGACAGTTAAAAATTTATCTAACCCTTCCCACCCATATCGCCAAAAGCTCAATGCACTGTTTAACGGACGAGTAGAAGTATATGAGAAGAAAGACTTGTTGCAGGGTACGAATTTCAACCCTACGGTGGTTAGTGAGCAGTTGAGCATATTTGTGATGAACTTTGCCAGTATACGGGCAAAGAAAAAAGAAGACCGTAAAATCTATGAAGAAAATGGGCAACTGGCGCAGTTTTCTGAATTGGTAAAAGATAACACCCATTTGCTGCCGGACACAGATGAAACTGCACTTATAAATGTGATACGCAGCCTTTGCCCAGTGCTTATAGTAGATGAAAGCCACAATGCGGAAAGTGAGCTAAGTACCGACATGCTGCAAAATCTGAACCCAAGCTTTATACTTGATCTTACCGCAACTCCTAAAGACAAAAGCAATATCATCAGTTTTGTCAATGCGCTGGAGCTGAAGAAGGAGCAAATGGTAAAGCTGCCAGTAATTGCCTACAACCATCAGGATAAAAATGAAGTCATAAGTAGTGCCCTACACCTGCAAAGAAAGCTGGAAATACTGGCCGAAAGAGAGGAAGTAGGCGGAGGCAGATACATCCGGCCTATTGTGTTGTTTCAGGCACAACCTCGAACAAAGGATGAGAATATAGACTTCAGAAAACTGAAAGAAAAACTACTGAGCCTGGGCATACCAGAAGACCAGATTAAAATAAAGACCGCCGAAATTGACGAACTGAAAGGTATAAACCTGATGAGCAAGGATTGTGTCGTAAGGTATATCATAACAGTAAATGCGCTGAAAGAAGGCTGGGACTGCCCGTTTGCTTATATACTTGCATCGTTAGCCGATAAATCTTCTGCGGTAGATGTTGAGCAGATATTAGGTCGTGTGCTTCGCCAGCCATATGTAATTAAACATAATCACTTTCAGCTCAACCTTTCTTATGTGTTAACGGCATCGGCAAAGTTTGAATTAACGTTACAGAACATCGTAAACGGTCTTCAGAATGCCGGATTCAGCAAGAACGACTATCGGGGAATAGATAAAATGCCGGAAGATGTGAAGCAAGCAGTTCCCACTCCGGTGGAAAACTTCCTTTTCCCGGAAAGGCAGGAAGCTAACACAACAGTGGTAGATGATATTGATACCAGTAAGATCAATTTCAATCCAACAGAGATTACAGCAGAAACAACATATCAGCCATTAGCTAGCATAGAATTACTGGCGCAGGAGACCAGCACCGCATTTGATAAACTGGTGCAGGAACAGACAGAAGATGCCAATGCCTCATTATTTTCAGAAATATCAGACAAGGTGAAAAAATACAAAATGCGCGATGCTGTGGCGAATGAGGCAAAAGCAATACGCCTGCCACAGTTCTACATAGACACGCCAAAAAGCAATCTGTTTTTTGAGGGTATTGACAGCAAGTTGCTTGAACAAGGTGAATTGCTGGAAGGATTTAAACTAGCAGCACAAAATGCAGAGGTAAATTTCGATAGCATAAAATCTGACCTTTATAAAATAGATATTGAAGAGACGAGGAAAGGAGAATATACTCCTAAGTTCATTCCTATCGAGGACAGCGTTGTAAAGGAGCCGCTGGTGGAATATATTCTTGCCAAACCTAAAGAAAACCAGATAAAGGACATAGCAAGAGTAATGGTAGACCTGATAGGCGATATGTATCCGCTGAAGGAAGATGATATCAGCAAATACGTAGAACGTATTTTGAGTGAAATGAACACAGAACAGTTGCAAGATTTCCTGGCTCGAAAATATACCTATAGCTCAAAGCTGAAAATAAAAATGAAGCAATTGGCTGATGGTTATGCAGAGAAGAAATTCAGAGAGATGTTGTTGTCGGGTAAGATAAAGATGCAGTTCAACTTTGCATTGCCTGAATACATTGTGCCGGGTAAATTAGGTAGTGATATTGCCAATGCGCTGTACGAGCGAGAAGGCGACATGAATAATTTTGAAACTAAAATAATTGCCGAAATTGCCAGCTTGCCAAATATAGCCTTTTGGCATCGCAATCTTGGCCGCGGCAAGGGGTTTGCAATTAACGGCTTCAAAAGCAATCACTATCCCGATTTTATTATTGTAACCAAACAAGGTAAGACCATTGTACTTGAAACAAAGGGCGATGATCGTGATAATTCAGATAGTGAAGCAAAAAACCGGCTCGGTAGAGATTGGGCAAGCAAGGCCGGAGACGGCTATCTTTATCTGATGGTATTTGAGACAAGTAAACTAGCTGATACGCTAAGTGTGGATGAGGCTAAGAACATTATTAAACAACTGTAATCGCTAAAGAATTGCGCTATGCCATTGTATTCTATTGACCAGAAATTTTCACACATTAAAGAAGCCTCCTTCAAGTTTGAACGTGAGATTCAGCAACTCGTAGAAGTGAACGTCAGCACGCTACTAAACCTGCAATTCATTCGATCGGAATTCTCCTTAAATAGTTTCAGAATTGATACTCTTGCTTTTGATGCGGAATCAAAAGCATTTATAATCATTGAATACAAACGGGACAAAACATTTAGCGTTATTGATCAGGGATATGCCTACCTCTCACTTATGCTCAATAATAAAGCAGACTTTATACTTGAGTACAACGAAAGCCAAAACACCAGCTTAAAAAGGTCTGATGTTGACTGGACACAGTCGAAAGTGATTTTCGTCTCCCCATCTTTTACAAACTATCAGCGGGAGGCAATCAATTTTAAAGACCTGCCAATTGAACTTTGGGAAATCAGGAAGTTTGAGAATGGCACCATTTCATTCGACCAAATACAGAAATTATCGGCAAAGGAAAGTATCAAGACAATATCAGGCACGAACGCCACTGTGGACAACGTAAATAAAGAAGTAAAAGTTTACACAGAACAAGATCATCTGGCTAAAGTTGATTTTGAAACTAGAGAATTGTATGAACAATTTAAAACAAGGTTGTTAGCTCTTGACGGAAATATTGCCATTCAGCCGAAGAAACAAACACTAGGCTTTAAGACAGACAATAACATATTTTGCGATATAGTACTGCAAGGTAAAGGGCTAAAAATATATCTGAATCTGAAAAGTGGTGAATTGAAAGACCCTAAAAAAATAGCGAGGGATGTATCTAACGTTGGACACTGGGGAAATGGAGCCTATGAAATAAAATTACCCGATCTGGAGGACGTAGATTACATTCTGAGTTTAATTAAGCAGGCTGCTCAAAAGAACAAGTAAACTGGCAAATTATTATTCGATAATGACTGATGAAGACGTGAAAAAGCTGGAAAGCAAATTAGATACTTTGCTTGCTAAAGTTGAAGAAATTGAACGCAAATTTGAGCAAGCAATAGTGGTGGCTAAACATGGCAATTCCTTCGCTTCTCCAAAGCAAAAATCAAAGACGCAAATTGATGAAGAAACTCACGCTCAAATTACGAGACGGGTTGATTTGATGTTTAAGGGCCGCCTGTTGCAAGGGCAATTTAAATTAGCGATGCCACCCCATTATACCAGAGTTGAGCAGTATTTACGTACAAACGATCCAAAAGCTTTTGATGGTTTAAAAAGGAAATAAACAGCCACCGGATTAGAAAAATTCAAATGAACCAAACCGCAGATACCCTAAATGTTTTTGCAGAGGATAAGTCCACTGGCAATATTGTACATGTCAGTGAAGTGCTGCGAGGCAATGCCTGTGATTGCATTTGTATAGAATGTGGTAATGAATTACAAGCAAGAAAAGGAGAAGCGAGGCGGCATCATTTTAAACATATCACCGGTACTGAGTGCGATGGTGAGACTATATTGCATAAGCTAGCAAAAAAGATCCTAGTAAATAATCGGCAATTAGCACTTCCAAATCAAGAAGGCTATTTTCAATATGCTGAAGTGATTGAAGAGTGCAAGTTAGAAAGCATACGCCCTGACATAATACTGGTTACGACAACCGATAAAGTTCTTATTGAAATTGCAGTGACAAGTTTTATTACTGAAGAAAAGCTAGCGAAAATTCAGGGACAAAGCTATAATGCTGTCGAAGTTGATTTTAGCTCGCTACCGAGAGAATGCTCATACTTAGAACTGGAAAAAATCCTCATTGACCAAATCGATAAAAAAGAAGTAGTAAATTGGAAAGGTGAACAGCTAAAAGTTGAGAAGAATAGCGGCATGACTTACTTTTTACTTTTTTTAGTAGCAATCTTTCTTAGCTGGGTTGGCTATTCAAAATTGAAAAATAAAAAATTTCGCAAACGGCGACAAAGACGCTGAATTAATATTTAGTAAACCATGCAGTTGATTAAACCGAGCTTAATATCAGGTGAAATAATGACGTTGATTGAGGAGGCTGATGAAAAAGTCGTCCTGATATGTCCGTATGTAAAAATTAAGAAATGGTATAAACTGCTGAATAAATTAAAGGTTTTAAAGCAAAGAAATATAGATGTTAAAATATACGTGCGTGAGCACGAAAATGAAAGTATTGATGAGATTTTGGCAGTCCGCTATCAACCTATCTTAGTGCCTAACCTCCATGCGAAAGTTTATCTGAACGAAAAGTATGCAATCGTCTCTTCCATGAATTTATTGCTCAGTTCTGATACCAATTCGATAGATATTGGCTTTAAGACTGAAAATGAAAAAGAGTATAACGAAGTGAAGGATTACTACATCAGATACATTAGGAACCCTGTAGTTAATCCTAAGACTGCAATAAGTGCAGATTATGATTGGCGGGAAGAATTAGAAAATGGATTGTATAACGCACTAAACAGAACGGTAAGAATTACTGAATCTCCCGGTAAGCTACTAATAAACACCGCCAATCGCTATGAAGTTGCTATCAGCCATAAAAAAGGAAACTGTCTGGAAATTTCAGGAATTCTAAGTAACAAAGAATATGCACATGCTTTGGCGAACCCTTTCCCCGTGGCAAAATCAAAAATTCAGTTTGAACTGGCAGGCGGCGGCAACGGGTACTATGATATGGCATTGGGAAAGCTTATTGGATTAAAAAGCAGTACGATCAATAATTTGGATAAGACAGAAGAACAAGAGCTAGTAGCATCGGTAATAGACTTTATTTCAAGCGTCGAAGCTCTCAAAAAGGCACAGAGATGATATCGAGGAGGAAAAAAGATTGGTATGAACATTTGGTAGACCAGAGCGCTACCGACCATATCTATATATTGATACATGGCTACCTACCCCACGATTGGGAACCAGACCATGAGCTGGATATGGTAGTGCTGCGAACTGGAGATTTACCTCCTAAATTGAGTACAATACCAGACAACCATATTTCCCTGCGTCTGACTAAAGAAAACTATTGTTTTCCAGGCGATGATTACGTGCTGCTGGATGACTTTCAGCTAACCCCATACCTGGAGGCCGCAAGAAGGATGAAGATTGTAGAAGACTTTGATGAACGAGAGTATATAGAATTGCTGTTTACAAATGAGCCGGACGAATACTTGGCCGATGATGAGGAACCTCAAGAACGCAGGCTAATACCAGACTACAGAACTGTAACACCTGCATTGCTGGAAAATAAAGAGGATGCCATAGGTATAGCGTATGAACTGCTAAGAACCGCCAATGAGCGGGAGCTTGCCTACGAATACGCGAAGGTAGCAGAGGCATTTCTGAATAGTAAGGGCGTGATTATTGGTGACGATGTAGATAAAGACCTGTATGAAGTAATACGAATAATGCTTGGATACAATGTCGTCGCTATGGTATATGCATGGAATGACGAAATAGATGAGGCTGCGATAATAGACGATCGTTACCTGAGATATCCTAATGTATGGGATGCTCTTAAAAATTATATTAGTCCATACCTCGAAATGCTGATGGCGAAGAAGCAGGGAGACTACCTGACATTTCTTTTTCACGATGCGGACTTTAAGAATAAGTTTCTGGCGCATTACGAAGCATATATTTCATTGTTCGTTGACGATAGTTATGAATTAACCCGGATGCAAGAGGTAGTCGGAATTATTAACCGGATCAACAATGCCCTTAAAACTTATTTATAGCCTATTTAAAAACCGGGCTTTACATTGTTGAAAATAGTCGGCTCCCGTTTGCCCGGTATTCGAAAAATCATTCACGATGTTTACCCGGATATTAGATTATCATTAGAACATAAAAGAAAATAGTCGGATTTTATACGGAAAATCATTGCGGTTATGTCAAACAATGCTGAATTTACCATTGCACGACTGGAAATAAAGGTCAAAAACCTCAAAAAACAGGTTGCAGACAAGCAAAATGAACTGAAAGAAGCCCTTGATCAGGTCAAAAACCTTACAACCGAAAATGAAAAGCTAAAAAGGAAGCTAAAAAAGCATGAAACGCCAGCCGAACATTACGATTATAGCTGGTCATGGATCAGCAAAATCGTTTTTTTAGTTACGCAGGCTAATAAACCACTCCGTTCTGCCGAAATTATTGAGGTACTACAAAAGAAAGAGCCGGTATTGCATGAAAAGGTCAGCAAGGAGAAGTTTCTGTCGGCATTTCTTAATGTGGCTATGCAACATGGCAGGTTAATTCCGTATAAATTGAAAGGTGTGAGGGGGAATTATTATTGTTTGCCGGAATGGGTGGATGAGGAAGGGGAAGTAAGACCGGAAATGCGGCGTAAAATCTATTAGGGGATAATAAAGTTCCAATTCTGCAAGAGTATTGTACCAATTGCGGGACAATTAAAGACAGTGAAAGACAATTAGAGATAATTAAAGCAAAAATTGCCAGCCACCCTAAAATAGTTCTCCATTTTTGCCCAAATTTATTTTGCTGAAGAAATAAACCCGTACTTAACTAACGTAAGTTTGTCATCTTGAATCAGACCTATACCCGGCGCATAGACTTTGTATTCTTTTTCCTTCGGCTTTAAAGCGTTTGTTTCCTTTACCTTAAGACAATTAGTAAAATTACCCGCAGGAGTATTCATCTTTCCTTTTGCAGACACTATTTCACCTTTATCCATTGCAACTCCAGGAGCTATTTCTTGAGCATATTTAGTTCCCGGTACAAATTTACCCTGCATGGCGATACCAGCTTTGTTTTTTCCTTCTGCAAGCCACGAACCCTCATGGCCAACCACTTTACCATCTTTATACATATCTACATCCTCGCCGAAATAATAAACCGTGTTGCTCTCTTTACAAATAGCAAAGTAGTTGTACGACTTTTCAACTGTTTTGCCGTTTTCCGATTCATTTTCCTCTACTACTCTTGTTTCAACGCCACCTATTATTTTTGTTTCTTTTAAAACGGTGATTACAAGAACCACTTCATTCCCATCGTCCGTCCCTTTTAACGTAAGCTGGTAACCGGGTTCAAGAATAAAATAGGTGTTTTTGCCAGTGGATTGGTAAGTACAGGTGCCATTCCCAGAAGACGATTTCTGAGCACTTGCCGTCCCCCATATAAGCATTAATGTAGCAATAGCAATGTTTTTCATATTACTCCATTTTTATGGTGAATTACAAGTGTACAAAACAATTCTGTCTTAATTCTGAACTCCAACACGACTACTGATTTTTTTATATATTCCTTAAAAAATCAAAACAATACTGCCTCCGATAATTAGTCCAGCACCAATTATTTCTTTTGCTGTAATAGGCTCCTTCAGAAAAATAACCGCAAGAATTATCGTCAAGGCCACGCTTAACTTATCAACCGGCGCAACTTTCGATACGCTTCCTAGCTGTAGCGCCTTAAAATAAAATATCCACGAAAGTCCGGTAGCCAATCCAGACAATATCAAAAAAAGAAAATTGTTCTTGGACAGGGTATTCAAGGTAGCTGTGCCACCCCGAAAATATGCAATTCCCCAGGCAAGAATGAGAATAATAACGGTTCTCACGGCAGTCGCAAGATCTGTATTTACGCCTTTAACACCTATTTTAGCAAAGATGGCTGTTAAGGAAGCAAAGAAAGCTGATAGTAGTGCATAAAGTACCCACATAATATACCCTTTAATTAAGATTGCTTGATAACGTCACTTTGCCTCTGACGCTATTTCGTTTTTCCGCCTCTTGTAGATGAGCCGCATAAAACTCGGGAACACTAATAGCAACAAAGGTAATCCAGCCAAAAATCCCCCTATTACTGCCACAGCAAGGGGCTGCTGCATTTGGGCGCCGAGACCTATACCCAATGCAAGTGGCATTAAAGCTAAAATTGCACCGATAGCGGTCATTAGCTTGGGTCTGATGCGTAACGCAATCGCATAATTGATAGATTCATCCACATCGCCACTTTCCCTCATGTTTTTTTGATACTGATTTACGGTGAATATCGCGTTTTCGGCAATAATGCCGACAATCATTATTATCCCGGTATAGCTGCTTACATTGAGCGGGATGCCGGTAATATACAATGCCAATATGCAGCCAGAGATGCCCATCAACGATATAAACAGAATCAAAAAAATTACCCGCCATTCTTTGAACAAAAACATCAACACAGTTAGTACCAATAAAGCACCGAGCGAAAGAATAAGCAACAATTCATTAAAAGACTTTTGCTGTTCAGCGTATGCCCCACCATATACAATGCTGTATCCTTGTGGCAAAGCAAGTTTTTGGTTCAACTGGGCTTGTATTTCCTTTATGGCACTACCCAAACCGCGATTTTCTAACCTCGCAGTTACGATAATAGTAGATTTCAAATCCTCGCGCCGCTGCTCAATTTCCCCAGGGATAATATTTATATCGCAAAAGAAATATAATGGCCGTGTCGTGCCATCCGGCAGAAAAATTAGTTGCCGTTTCAGTTTTTCCACGTCATTTTTATCAAAATCTGTAAATCGCAACAAAACTCTTCGCATTTGCTCTCTGTCCTGAATCTGTCCTATTTGAATACTCCCTGTCATAGCTGCCTGAGCGGGTGACGGCAATGGCTGATTGGCATTTAGGCCCAGTACTACTCCTCCGGTATACGCAGCTAGCTGTGTTTGAAAATCGGTAAGCGTTATTTGATGCAGTGCAAGTTTTTCCCGGTTCGGTATAAACATTATGGTTGGACCCGCAGTCAATAATCCATTGTTGATGTCAGTAATCCCGTGTATTGATTGCACTATATTCTCCGCTTGCTGTGCCAATTGCTGTAACATTTTGTAATCATCCCCGAAAATCTTTATTTCAATAGGGTTAGGAGTGCTTATTAAATCACCTAACAAATCGGATATGCGCTGACCAAATGAGATTTCTTGCATAGCCGGAACTGCCTTTAGCACTTTTTGCCTCAGTTCGCTGATCACTTCTTCTGTGGTTTTATGCCTGTCTTTTTTTAGCTGGATCGAATAGTCTCCTATGTTCGACGGATCACTCTTGAAAGCCATGTGTATCCCCGTTCGCCGGGAGTAGGACTCAACTTCAGGCTGTGCAAGAATTATTTTTTCCATTTCCCTACAGAGACGATCTGTTTCTTCCATCGATGTTCCAGCAGGCGAAATGTAGTCAAGTACAATACTCCCCTCATCAAGATCTGGTAAAAAGCCAGTCTCCATCTGAGAAGATGCCCACCAGGCACTCAATCCCAGAACTAATACTAACACAGCTGCAATTATTGGCCTTGTAAAAAACCAAGTCAGCCAGCGAAGCCTCTTAAGTGTTATAGCGGTCCTGTCCTGATGGTGTTCCCTAGGGGATCTATACCCTATTAGCAGGTGAAGAACAGGCAAAAGCAACCATGTAACCAGGAAGGAGCATACAAGGGTGATCTGCATTGTGTTTGAAAGCTCTCTAAAAAAACTTCCTGCTAACCCACTCATCAGGCCAAATGGAAAATGTATAACAATCGTTGCCAAAGAAGAACCAACCATCGCAGGGAATAAGTCACGAATTGCTTCTCTGACTATCGTGTACTTATCTTTTTCGGGATGTTCTTCATGTGTACGGTAAATCTGTTCAATAATAACTATCGCATCATCAATCATCAATCCGATAGACGCAGCAATCGCGCCCAGCGACATAATATTGATAGTAATGTTCAGGCAGTATAATAGTATAATCGTAAAAGCAAGTGTAACAGGAATAGTAAGCATTACGGCTAAACTCGCTCTCCATGAGCGCAGAAAAACTATCATTACTAAAATGGCAAGAAATAACCCCTCATAAATTGTCTTAATTACGCTGTGGATGCTATCGCTTACAAATGCACTCTGGTTATAGTATGGCTTCAGTTTATATCCTTTTGGTAATAATTTTCTCGCTTCCACTGCTTTTTTTTCAACATCATTGGCAAAATCGACGAGATTAACTCCCGGCTGTTTTACCAAATCAATCGAAACAGCATTACTGCCATTTGCATTGATAATAACAAATTCCTGCTGCTCCTGAATTTCTACCTTTGCAATATCTTTTAGTCTTATTACCCGGCTACTGTCACTTTTTATGATAACATCGTTCAACTCATCTACATCGTTAACTCTTGTATCTGTAAGCGATAAGTACAAACGATTGTAATCAGCTATGTAACCGTTAGAAAGTACAAAATTGTTATTGTTGAAGACATTCACCATTGCCGTTGGTGTAATTCCTAATGACGACATTTTTTTTACATCCGGAATAACAACAAAGTCTTTTGCTCGCCCGCCCCTCACAACAACGTTTGAAATTCCAGTAACCTGGGAAAATATAGGCCGAAGTGTCAAATTGGCTTCATCTCTCAGCGCAACCTGGCTCGCATTTGGATTTTCCAATGTATATCCATACACCGGAAATAAGGATTGATTCATTGCCTCAATGGAAAAGTTAACCCCCGGCGGGAGAAAGTTCTTTATCTCATTGATCCGGCTTTCTATCTGAGTTTTTTGCTCGTAGGTATTTAACCCCCACTCAAAGAATATGTCGATAGTACTCGTACCTCTGCTGGTGCTACTTCTTACAACGGTTACTCCTTTTACCCTCTTTACTGCGCCTTCAACCGGCTTTGTCACCGTTATAAGCATACGGTCAATTGGCAACTGCCCGGCATCAGCAATTATAGTAATGCGCGGGAAAAGCACCTCTGGAAAAAGGTTTGTCTGCATTTTGGTATATGAAAAGACACCAGCAATTATCAATAATATCCCAACAAGCAAGATTGGCTTTGAGAATACTTGTTGATAAGTTTTTTTGCTATCCATTCCGCTATTATTTCGTTATAGTCACTAATGCTGTATCAGGCAATCCGTAAGCGCCTGTAAGGATAATTTGATCCGAAGTACCTAGTTGTGGTGTCAGAATTTCCACCTCTGTATCATTTTTATTTCCAATCGCAACCTGCACTTTTACCGCAGTACTATCGTTTATTAGTTTCATTATCCAGAAGTCCTTCATCATTTCGTCGCTTTGAACACATGATTTTGGCAATAGCTGTTTATTAGATGTGCTGCCTTTTCTTATAACTACCTTTACAATCAAATTTTCCGGCAGAAAAATAAACTCGTTAGGTCTGGCCATAATAGACTGTGTTTGGGCTGACGTGTTCACCGAATTGAGGGGTGTTGTTATAACTGCATTGTGGGTAGTGCCGTCTGGCAAAATGATCGTGCATTTTTTCCCGGGAGGCGTATAAGCCACAAAATCATAAGGAACATTAACCTGGATAGCAAGGCTTCCGCTCTCGACAACAGTGCAAAGTTGTGTGCCTTCCAAAACATAATCACCGATTTGTTGTTTGTCGAATGTGCTGATTATTCCAGCCGTTGGCGCTTTTAATTGCACAATTCCAAAATCTTTAAATGAATTATCGACTATCTGGGGAGTTTTGCCGAGCACCTTCCGCTCCTTACTCTCAAGTACATACAATACCTCTCCTTTTGCCACTCTTTTCCCCAAATAGCAGTTCACTTTTGTTATGAAAGCCGGAATAGACGCAGTTACTATATCTCTTTGCAAATAAAGAGCACTTCCGGACAATTCAAGGTTATCACCTATAACACCATAGTGGATACTTGTAACCTGTACGCCCGACCTGGGTTTGGCACCCTCTTCTTCGGAAGAGGCTGTATGTCTTTTGCAACTACCCAAAAGTGACGTCAACAATATTATGATTAGTAAATTTTTCATCATTTTCGATTTTACCAATTCCAATAATTGTATTCATTAGCCAGTAGCAGATCATTTGCTTCCAGTACATAATAATCCCGTTTTACTGAAATCATGTTTTTTAAGACCGTTATGTAATTAACAATAGATAACTGCCCTTGCATGATCTGCCGTTTATATGCAAGCAATAAGTTGTCATATTCTGCTAGCTGGCGTTGAATGAACACCTTTCTGTCCGTGTTTGACTGTAGTGTCGCAAGTATCTTTGTTCTTCTCAGCTCATTACGAATATTGAAACTGTCCCGATAAAAAGATATTGTCTCCAATTGAACATTGGTCTTGCTTTGCATTAACTGTCTTTGACGTCCATCATATAACTGCCAGGTAGCTGTTAGCCCGGCACTAAATCCAAATCTATTGGGGATCTGAGGTGCGTATATTGCATTTAAACCCGCATTAGTGAACACACTGAACTGGGGTAGATACTTTGTTTCAAAAACCTTTTGTGCAGCGAAAAGACCAGCACTATCTAACCTGAATTTCTCCAGGTAAGCTGAACGGCTGACTAAATTTTGCACTGGTATTGATACATCAGGCAAAACCACAAATGCTGTATCCTTCAATCCGCATAGAATCTGCAAATCGAAGAGATCTCTTCTGTATATTGCCTTGTAAGTCGCCAGCAGGTTTTGGTTGTTTGCATATTCTATATTGAGCAATATCAGATCACTCTGTTGAAGTAGGCTTGCTTCCGTCAGTTTTCTGACAATGACAAGCTGATCATTTAGCAGTAACAAGATCGAATCGTAATACAAAACCTGTTTTTTATCAAGCAGGCACAATATATACTGGTCTGTTACTGACTTTTCGAGATCATGGAGGGTAAGTTTAATATTGATTCCGTTAGTCAGTTTGCTCAACTCTACCTGTTCTGCAAAAGCTTTATATCGCTTATTATTAAACAGAGGTTGAGTTACGGTCACCAAGCCTTGATAAAGTCCGCCGTTAGTCTGACTTAGATCATAGCCATAATAATGGTTAGCTCCCTGAGAATTCAACTCCAGTTTTGCAGTACCATTGTCAGTTGATATAATAGGGGCAAACAAATAATTGCCGGTAACATGAACTTGGAATTTTTTGTAAAAGGCTTGTAGTCGGCGAATTTCATAATCCGCAGTTTTTATTTGGTTTTGATTGTCTTTAACAACAGGACTATTCTGTCGTGCAAATTCGATATAATCCTGTAATGTATGCTGTGCGCATACAGGGAATTTCACGCCTATTAAAATGATAACAAAAAGTAATGTCTTTAATTTCATTCTCTAAAAATGCTTGTTGATAACTCTTTTGGCGCAAGTCAACCGTCTGTCGGCTTCTACCTTCTCAGTCTCAAAACATATAACTTAAACTTATTGTTTACAAAGCTGTTAGAAAATTCGCGCCGCGAACACTTTCCGTAATATTGGCACGGAAATTTTGTAAAAGTAGAAGTCAATTCTGTCTAAATATTGTACAGCCGATAGCATCCCCGAACCGATCAAACCTGACTAAATTGGGCCTAATGCCTGTGATAAACGGTTGTATTGGTTCGCTCAGTTCAACAGCGATTTGAGGATGAAAGCCCTACTCTTCGCTCATTTAATTAAAAAATAAAATCAATATGAATTTTGAAGAAATTCTGAAGTGTTGATTTAATTACACATAGACCATCCTTTTAACGGCTAAATGACAGTCTTACAGAGACAAAATAGTCTCTAGGCATGTTTTTTTTGAAAACAGTAAGATCTAAAAGCAGGCCCCCATTCAATTATACGCCAGATGACAAAATTTCTTTTTACAATCGCTGTGTTGTTCTCAACCACTTACGGTGTATTTGCCCAAAAAACAGACACGCTGATAAAGAAGCTAGATAGCCTACACCGTGAAGAGCAGAAACCGGGTAATAAACCGGTTATTGAATCGGACAAAGAGGACTTTACCAGCCAGACCAATATTACATTTAAGGGGTATTTTGTTCTTCTGGGTACTGACTTGGTGCAAGAAGTGACCAGCCCATTTCATGCAAAAAAAAGCACATGGCTGCAAGTGGGTGGGTTTGTAGCACTGGAGGGCGCTTTGCTTCTTGCAGACAAACCCATTAAGCAGTATTCAACACAGATTATGGATCAGAACCCCGGCGCTCAAAACGTGAGCACTTATATCACAAACTTTGGGGGAGTATGGGAGGGTTATACACTTGCTGCTTTTGGCCTATACGGCATTGTCTTTAAAAGCAACCGAGTAAAAACTGCGACGTTGTTGGCGACACAATCTTATATCACAGCAGGTGCGGTTTCAAGCCTTGTTAAGGGTTTAACAGGTCGTGAACGCCCTCATTCGACTGACAACAACACAATTTTTCGTGGCCCCTATCTAGCCTCGTCCGGTCATGGGAACTCGCTCGGTAGTTCATTCCCCTCAGGACACACGACTGCGGCTTTTTCCGTTGCTACTGTATTTGCACAGGAGTTCCGCGACCGGCCTGCAATACCTATAATAGCTTATGCTGCCGCTACTTTGGTGGGTATTAGCCGTATTACCGAGAACGCCCATTGGGCTACCGATGTGTTTGCAGGCGCGGCATTGGGTTATGTGACCGGCAAGCAGGTGTCGAGAAACTACCATCGCTATGCACGTTTGCGAAATGGGAAGCAAAAAACTGCTTTGCTGTTAAATCTTCAATACTACGATGGTGTCATCATGCCTGGGTTAGTTTATAAGTTCTAAAAACAAAACTAATCATGCAGGCAGGCTTGCTCCAAGAGATAGCTAATTACGTTAGAGAGATTTTCAACACCAATAGTACAGATAAACTTTTGTACCATGATTTTGCGCACACATGTGCTGTAGTTAATCGCGCTTCTGAAATCGCCCACCACTATAAGCTCAACAATGAGGATTATTTCGTGTTGTTGTCTGCCGCGTGGTTTCATGATGTCGGTTTCCTTTGGGGTGCCCGGTTAAATCATGAAGAAAGAGGTGTTGCCAGCATGAAGGACTTTTTTAAAAATAAACGAGTACCTAAATATCTGGTATGCAAGATCGCTCAGTGCATTCTCGTTACCAAAATGCCATCGAGCCCCCAAACACTTTTAGAGCAAATTATCTGCGACGCAGATACATATCATTTTGGCACACCAGATTTTCTAAAAACAAACGAGTTGGTAAAAAGGGAATTGGAACTGCATAGCAACTCGAACAAAAGAAGCTGGAAAGAGGAAACTCTTCAACTCTTACGAAGCCACACTTTTTTTACTGATTACTGTAAAAAGATCCTTACTGACGGAAAGAAAAACAATATTCAGTTTATTCAGACCAGCATCTAAATACGCCTGTCGTGTTCAGGTCGATCTGCCATAAAACGCCTATGTCGTTTTATAGTCTCATATGTGACAAGCAAAACCAACAACAAGAAAAGAATTAGCGAGGCTCCCTGCGTTCCATAACCTAACCCTCCCTTATCATGGGGCTTGGTGAGCAGGTCACCAAAGGTGGCGCCAAAAGGTCTCGTTAGAACAAACGCTATCCAAAACAGCAGAACAGCGGATATCTTAGTAAAATAGTGCGCCAAAACTACAAGTAGCAATACAGAGCTAATCAATATAGCGCTGCCAGCAAAACCAAGCCCTGAGCTGTCTGCCAGAAAGTCACCGAGTGCTGTGCCTAGTGTATTGGAAAACAATATTGCAGTCCAATAAAATAGTTCGCCTCTACGTGTTTTTATCTCCATTACAGAGAGTGATTTCTCTGTAAAACGCCAGAGAGAAAGAACAATAATAAGTAAAGATACTAAAATCAAAGACCCAGTAGCATAGCCGAGCCCCAACGTCCTGTCCATGTAATCGGACATTGTAGTACCAGCAGTGCTTGTCGCAACAATGACCGACCAATATAATGCCGGAATATATTTTTTTGACAATAACTGGCCAGTTACCGTTACAGCGAAAAAACCGAAAAATATAAGTGAGCTTATAGCATAACCGACGTTTAAGGTCATGGACAGCAAATCACCACCGGTTTCCCCAAGCGTAGTGGCACATATCTTTGTTATCCAGAACAGAAATGTTATCTCCGGCACCTTACTGTACCTATGTTCCTCGTTCATAATGAACGTATATACAAAAATTAGTCCAGCATCATATTTTAATAGGGTGACTTTGTTCTACAAAGAAAATTCAGAATCACTCAATATATTGCAG
>JAOQAP010000077.1 GCA_025963465.1 Flavipsychrobacter sp. | reverse complement strand
TTTTTTTATTACCAAGTTCTTCGGCTAATTTCAGCGCTTTAAAATAATATTCCAGAGCATGGGGGTAATCAGACTTACTATAGAAAATTACGCCCAGGCCATTGTTAGCCTGCGCGATTCCTTTCTTCCACGATAGCTTGGTTGCAAGCTGCAATGCCTGCTGTTCGAAGCGGATACTTGTATCCGGGTTAATGGAAAAAAAACTGTGTGATAGCGCATCAAGAATATTTACCTTATTGGTGTCCTCCCTTTGTTTGGTCAGCTCCCTGAGCAGGGAGTCGGTTTGTGAGTGACCTTTCAACTGGGCGGATACAAGGCCGGAGCTAATGCACAGTAATAACGCCCAAATGTATTTTAATTGCTTAGACATAAGATTGACCTTGAGAAGACAAGATATAACAATATTTTTCCTGTTAAGGAATTTTTTTTCTCGTCCCAACTGGGTCTTCTTTTTCAGGGTCGCAACGTAAATCAAGCTACAATTGTTGAAGCTATACTAGGCAACCAATATTCCTTCGTCCTACAACAATATATTCGGGATTTGCACCAACAAATACACCAAGTAAAAGCCGCTCCTGTGGCGGATTTTATCATTATGAGTCGCTCAACACTGCATATTTTATCCTATAACAGGAAGTGTGTTGGAGTTGATTATCCTGTTACTGAACAACTAGTCTGCTGGTTATAGCTCCCTTGGTCGTGTTTACTGTTACGAAATAAAAGCCAGGTGACATGCCATCATTACTGATAGTTGCAATGCTACCATTCACTATAACCTTTTTGATCTCTCTACCTGCTACATCGGTAATCTGCACAAGACTATTGCACTGCGGCTTGTTAAAGGAAATACGAGTTTCAGATAACATAGGATTTGGGTACAGTTGATATTCATTTGCTGCTGTTTCCTTTTCTGCAATCCCGGTAGTACTTTCCTGACGTAATATCATGCCTCCTTCGCCTACTATAATACGCACATTGTTTCTTATAGCGATATCAAACGGAGAGCCCGGGCCAGGCAGTGGGCTCATTACGGACCACGTAGTGCCCGCATCTAGCGAGGTAAGGCCGTAGCCACCAATGACAAATGCATCACTTCCATCAAATCTGATGCATGATTCCGGGTCATAACCTCCAACGTGAACAGTTGTCCAGGTTACGCCTCCATCGGTTGTCTTCAGTACAAACGATTTAACAGTAGGCATTATAGTTCCGGTATCGGCAGTTACAAATCCATTAGTGAGTGATGAAAAATGAATTCCGTTAAAGCTTGGGTAGGTTGATGAGGTTATTGTACCCGAGACTGCGCCGCCACTTATTTTTATCAGTAGCGCCTGGTGTGTGACATTGTCCATTCCGGCAATGTAACCCGTATTTGCATCGATCATTGACATTTTCCCTGTGCTTAGCGGACTGCTGCTTGTATAAATAGAAGTCCAGGTGGCACCTCCGTCAGTTGTCTTGTATACGATCGCATTCGAAAAATAAGAACCACAGGCATACCCGATTTTAGCTGTAGGGAAGCAAATGTTATTAAATATAGTGGACGCCCCGGTAACAACAGGTGTCCAGCTAAGTCCACCATCGGTAGTATGGTATATAAAGCCTCCTGTATATACGCCTCCTGCATATACACCTCCTGCAATACATCCGGTATCTGTATTGGTAAAAGCAACCGCTTTCGGTACAGCATTTAAAGGCATAAAGGCAGCACTGAGACGTGAAAAAGATACACCCGCGTCCACACTCTTAAGTATAGTACAGCTATCTAGCCCAAAGCTGCCTGTAGTATAAATAGTGGAGTTATCACCAAATGAAACGCCAAAAAGATTGCAGTTTGTGCTGCTGGGTACGGTGGTCCAACTCTGCGCATTGGCAGTTACAATTGTGACTATTGCCAGAAGTGAAAGGAATATTTTTTTCATATTGTTAGGTTTTAGAAATGTAAGTTACTGACTCAAGACATATTTTCATATAAAAAGGTTGGATGAGCTACAAATTAATGAGGAAATCGGCTCAAAAATACCTGGTGTAATATAGAACCGCGAATTGCTTCCGTACGGGAATCAATTGTTTAGTTCAGTCAATCTAATCTGCAATACCTCCATTTATCTTTAAGCACATTTAAAAAAGTTCCTAAAAAATTATGATAAACCAAATGGTTGCGTATATTTGCAACCGATCGGTTTACTATTTAGAAAAACTGGTCGGGTTCTAAATTACATTATCAATGAGACGAGATGTTTTCCAGGCAATCGCTGATCCAACACGACGGGCCATAATAGCGTTGATCGCAATACAGGCTATGTCCCCAAGTGCAATTGCAGATCATTTTAGCATGAGCCGGCAGGCAATTTCCAAGCACATGAAAATCCTAACCGAATGTGAGTTGATCAGGGCCGACCACCAGGGCAGGGAAATTTATTACCAACTCGAAATAGAAAAAATGAAAGACATTGACAAATGGCTGGAACAGTTCCGCAAGGTCTGGGAAACCAGCTTCAACCAACTGGACGATCTATTATCAACTATAAAACAACAAAACAAATGAAGAACAATTTGCTATTCGATCTTACCGTTGACAAAGCATCTAAAACGGTTTTTGTAAACAGAGAATTTGATGCTGACCTTTCGTTGGTATGGGATGCCTTTACCAAACAAGAAATCCTTGACCAATGGTGGGCGCCTAAACCCTATATGTCAAGAACAAAATATATCGATTTTAAAGTGGGCGGCCAAAGGTTTTATGCAATGGTTAGTCCTGAAGGACAGGAGAACTGGCAGATACAGAAATATACTTCCATCAACCCAAAAACCAATTTCAAATACTTTAGTGCCTTTGCAGACAAAGATGAAAATTTATCATTGCCGGGTTCTGATTGGGATTTGAATTTCAGTGAACTGAACGGGATAACAAAAGTGAGCATGGCTATTAAAAATGATTCGCTTGAGCGTATGGAAAAGATGATCGAAATGGGCTTCAAGCAAGGATTTGCCATGGGCTTGCAACAGTTGGACGAACTATTAATAGCACAAACAAACAAGTAAGGATAGCTGCTAAAAATATAATCCGTTTGGCACTTCCAAACCCGGTAACGAGAGGGGTGACAGCAATGTGACCACTTACTTATTTTTACGCAACGTTACTTTAAGTGATTGATTTTAAGATAAATAATAGTGGACAGGACGTCGCTGTCATTGCCTGTCGTAAGTATGCTTTGGGAATGGAGGTTGTTGAAGCTATCAAAAGGTACACCTTAACACACTAAAATAAAAAGTTTAAAAAAGCGTTCATTAGTGGACATTGAAATGACCATATATGAACACCCGAAATAATGATTTGTGTATATAAAATATTGACTTTTATATACTTATGAGATTGGCATGAATTGTGGTGTACTGATAGCTTTAAACAGTTGCTGGTAACTGAATAAATGATGTGTATCGTAAAATAATTTGCTAAGAACATGGAAAAGACAACGCAATATAGAGCTGTTACAAGCTGGAGATCAAGCGAGGGTACTAAGGTCCCTACTTACGATCGCACACACACTGTATTCATCGAAAATAAACCACAGCTCATGCTGACTACAGCTAACCCGTTGCGTGGTGACGCTACCAAGCTCAACCCCGAAGATCTATTGGTTGCTGCTTTGTCATCCTGCCATATGCTTACTTATCTATACTTATGTAATGCTGCCGGTATTGTGATCACAGAATACATAGATGATGTAGTAGGCACCCTGGTGGAAGTATCGTCAGATAAATCGGTTTTTAGCGAGGTAACGCTTAACCCCAAAGCTGTCGTTGCATCAGAGGAAATGATCAATACAGCAATAGCATTGCATGAGAAAGCTCATGAATTATGTATTATCGCAAACTCTGTAAATTTTAAGGTAACGTGCGATCCGGTTTGTACATTTCAATAGCATGCAGTGATATTCCTTTTCGGGAAGAACGGCAATGATTTTTAAATTAATAATCATAGTTCTTAGACAACATGAAAAAATTAAAAATTGGAATGCTTTTATTTCCTGATCTCACATTGCTGGATTTTGTTGGGCCGTATGATATATTTGTAAGAGCAGATTGTTTTGAAATTTGTATAGTTTCTTTGAATAGGGGTGAAGTAAAAGCTGATGGTGGGTTGGTGTTGAAAGCAGAATATGATTTTGAGCACTGTCCGATAGTCGATATATTATTTGTTCCGGGAGGAAAGGGTATAACGCCTTTACTAACAAATGCTCTATACCTCGAATTTCTTCAAAAACAAAGCAAAACCGCACAGTATGTTACTTCAGTGTGCACAGGATCGCTTCTATTGGCAGCTGCTGGTCTTCTTACAGGCTATCGTGCTACTACCCACTGGGGGGCTATTGAGCTTTTGAAAATGTTTGGAGTAGAAACTGTTGAAGAACGAATTGTATCAGACCGTAACAGGATCACCGGGGGAGGGGTAACGGCAGGTATCGATTTCGGACTGATGTTATGTGCTTTGATAGGAGGGAATGATAAAGCTAAACTGGTTCAATTAGCGCTCGAATATGATCCTCAACCACCTTTTGGATCCGGATCACCCGCGACAGCAGAACCGCACATATTAAAAAGAGCTAAGGAAGCAACTCGATCAACCTTTGAAATAAGGCGGGAAATTATATATGAAATAATTTAGAGAAACAGGTTAAACCGGATTTATTGCACACCCGGAAATTCAAGAGAAAATATTGTCCTTTTCCCAGCGGTAGAACTAACCTTTATACTGCCTCCATGCATACGCATGATCTGCTTTGAAAGGCTTAACCCAATTCCTGTACCCTGATTTTTTGTTGAAAAAAAAGGGATAAATATTTTGTCCAGGTTGTCCATTTCTATTCCCTGGCCATTGTCTATGACTTGAATTGTAGTTTTGTTATCTGCAGTTTCTGAAATTATTTCCAGCAACGGGTCGGGATGTTGCTCAAGCGCATCGATCGCATTGTTTAGCAGGTTGATCATTACCTGTTCGATCTGGCCGGGATCAGCTTTTATCCATATCAAGCTGCTGCCGGTATGGAATTTTAGCTGAATACCCCTTTCGTCCAGTTCTTGTTTTTTTAATCTTATTGCCCGTTCTATCAGCTCTCTGCTTTCTAAAACCTTAAGATCGGGTTCAGGTAATGTTGTAATGCTTCTGTAATGGTGAACAAAGTTGATAAGGCCATTGCTTCGTTTTGCAATTACACCCAATCCGGCACACAGGTCGTCCATAATTTCTTTATCAAAGCTTTGTCCTTCTACCAGGCTGTCTGCCTTTGTCTTAAGTGTAGCTGACAAAGAGGATAAAGGAGTCATTGAATTCATTATCTCGTGGGTAAGGACACGTAACAGCTGTTCCCACGCTTCAATTTCCGTGTTTTCAATTTCAGTTCGGATATTCTGTATCGATATCAGTCTATGTTCTATACCCTGGATACTGAATACCGAAGCTCTTGCTGATAAAGTTAATTGTTCCCCGTTGATATTAATTTCTAACGGAAGATTGCTGGAGCGGTTATTTGTCGTTAAAAAATC
The DNA here is from genome assembly GCA_025963465.1 of Flavipsychrobacter sp. Taxonomy (GTDB): domain Bacteria; phylum Bacteroidota; class Bacteroidia; order Chitinophagales; family Chitinophagaceae; genus Nemorincola. Next base: position 2,586 of record JAOQAP010000077.1, on the reverse strand, counting down.
ACAGAGTTTATCATTGACAGATCGTAATGAGTAGATGTTTTGAAGGTAGGGAGTGTTAAATAATGTTTTTGCAGCCTGGTTAATAAGCTTGATTGTCCCATCCTCATCAAACGATATGATGGCAGTGTTCATATGCTCCACCGCGGTTTGCAAATAAATAAAGTGTCCTTCCTTTTCTATCCTGGCCCTATGAAATTCCTTCAAAATAATATTCATAGCTTCTTTAAGGTCTTTAAAGGATTTGCCTCTTTTATCATTGATACTATACTCTGAAAAATCAGCGTTTTTTATAGATAGCAAGAACGTCGTAAATTCCTTGTTGGTGTTTTCTAAAAATAAGATCAGTTTAAAAACCAGGACAGCAATAGCTATTATAAGCACAACCGAAGTAATGAGCCAATGCGCAATAAGCAGGCTATACATCAGCGCTCCGGCCAGCAGTATCAGGCACACGACATAAATAGAAACTTTAACCCTGAAATTATTTAATACCATGTTTTTCCATTTTCCTGTAAAGTGCGGCCCGGCTTAGTCCCAATTCCTTTGCTGCTTTGCTTATGTTCTGCTGGCTTTTATCAAGTGCTTTACTGATTGCAACTTCTTCCAGCTTGTCCAGGTTTAAAATATCCCTGGTGCTATTCTTCCTGCCATTATCACTAAAAAAGAAATCATGCGGTTTTAGTATGCGGTTTTCGCTCATTATTACAGCTCTTTCCATCGCATGCTGTAGTTCACGCACATTCCCTGGCCATGAATACTGTTCTAATTTTTTGAGCGTTTCCGCACTTATCTTCATTACCGGCTTCCTGTATTTTTTGCAATACATAGCAAGAAAATATTCTGCTAACAGTTCTATATCGCCTTCACGTTCTCTTAATGGCGGCAGGTTAATTTCAATTGTTTTTATCCTGTACAACAGGTCCTCCCGGAACTCCCCATCCTCCACTTTTTTATAAATAGGTGAATTGGTTGCGCAGATAAGACGTATATCGACCGGTATCGGCTTACCTGAACCAATCCTGGTGACCTGGCGGTTCTGAAGAGCCGTTAGCAACTTTGACTGTAATGCAAGCGGTATATTTCCGATCTCGTCAAGAAACAATGTACCACCTGAGGCTATCTCAAATCTTCCCGCCCTGTCTTCCCTTGCATCTGTAAATGCACCCTTAACATGGCCGAACAGCTCACTTTCAAAAAGATTTTCATTAAGCGCACCGAGATCAACATTAATTATTGACTTCGCCGATCTTAACGATTGGCGATGAAGCGAACGTGCCACAAGCTCTTTTCCTGTTCCGTTTTCGCCTGTTATCAGCACGTTTGCATCTGTTGGCGCTACTTTTGCAATTATACTATAAAGGCTTTTCATAGATGCAGACTGACCAATAAATTCACCGAATCGCTTGTCTGTATCCTCATTCATCCTGCTTTGGGTGGCCTGTAACTTAAGCACAGTATTGGTAGAATTACTCAGTTTATATGCGGCTGACAAAGTAGCAAGCAATTTTTCGTTCTGCCACGGCTTTACCACAAAATCTGTGGCCCCTTTTTTCATCGCCTTTATTGCTACTTCAACGTTTGCGAAGGCAGTCATCATAATAACTACAGGAGGCATTTCCAACAACATTATTTGCTCCAGACAATTGATACCATCCTTTCCCGATGTGTCGCTTCCCGAGTAATTCATATCAAGCAGTACAATATCATAGCTATCGGTCTTAAGTGCTTCTATAGCAGCCCGTGGCCCGGAGACGATCTGCACTTTGCGAAAATGATCTTTCAATAACATTTTTGCAGAAAACAGAACATCACTATCATCATCTACTATAAGTATGCATCCTTCTTTGGGCATTATGAAATAATTGAATGGTAACCAAAGGTATAGCCTGATTTTTTTAAAATAAAAAGTTTAAAAAAGTGTTCGGAAATGAACATTTGTCGACCGTATATGAACAACTAAAACATACTGAAATTGCTGATAAATAATTGACTGTCAATTATTTATTAATCTGGCATGAAATATGATATTAAGAGGTATTAATCGGCTATTTTGCAGAGCAATAATATGATTTAAATGATCACCGCAACACAACTTGTAAAGACATATAAAAACGACGAAATAGAAACGACCGCTTTATGCAACGTAGATCTTACTGTTGGGAAAGGTGAATTAATTGCAATAACTGGTCCGTCTGGTTGTGGAAAATCAACGTTATTAAATGTGCTGGGGGTGATCGACAGGCCGGACTCAGGTGATTACTACTTTAATGGAGAAGCCGTTGTTGGAAGATCAGAAAAGTACCTGGCAACCCTACGGAAAAATAATATCGGGCTGATCTTTCAGAATTTCAACCTGATAAATGAGCTCACGGTGTTTGAGAATATTGAATTGCCATTAATATATACAGGAGACAGTGCAGCTGAAAGAAAACATAAAGTAATGACCTTGATTGATCAGATGAAATTATCTCATCGGAAAGATCATTACCCCCGCCAGTTATCAGGAGGGCAGCAGCAAAGGATAGCCGTAGCAAGAGCAATAGTTAATGCTCCTAAGTTACTGCTGGCTGATGAACCAACCGGTAA
>JAOQAP010000214.1 GCA_025963465.1 Flavipsychrobacter sp. | reverse complement strand
ACATATAGATCACGGTGTAGGTACCTATAGCGGACTGCAGAAGATAGAAGTGAATGGCAATATGCAGGAGGCCATTCGTATTATATACAAGGACAATGATGTGCTGTATGTGAATATCAATTCACTGCACAAAATAACCAAGTACACAGGCAAGGAAGGTACTGTGCCGCGTGTGAACAAGCTGGGCAGCGATGCATGGCAGAAACTGAAAACCAAGACCAAGAAACAGGTAAAAGATATAGCCGCCGACCTGATAAAGCTGTATGCAAAACGTAAAGCATCGCAAGGCTTTGCTTTCTCCCCGGACAGCTATATGCAAACGGAGCTGGAGGCATCCTTCTTTTATGAAGATACTCCCGACCAGGGCAAGGCTACGGCAGACGTGAAAAGGGATATGGAGTCACCCGCACCTATGGATAGGCTGGTATGTGGCGATGTAGGCTTTGGTAAGACGGAGATAGCGGTGCGTGCGGCATTCAAAGCAGTGGCAGATAGCAAGCAGGCCGCGATACTGGTGCCTACCACCATCCTTGCGTTCCAGCATTACAACACATTCAAGGAGCGGTTGAAAGACTTTCCTTGTAATGTGGATTATGTGAACAGGTTTCGCTCGGCAAAGGAAAAGAAAGAGATATTCAAACGCCTTGAAGAAGGTAAGATAGATATAGTGATAGGAACCCATGGCCTGCTGGGCAAGGATGTGAAATTCAAAGACCTGGGTATACTGATCATAGATGAAGAGCAGAAGTTTGGTGTAGGATCTAAGGAGAAACTAAGAGAACTGAAAGCAAGTGTGGATACGCTGACGCTGACTGCTACGCCTATACCGCGTACACTGCAGTTCTCACTGATGAACGCACGTGATCTGAGTATCATTAATACACCACCGCCTAACAGGCAGCCTGTGCATACAGAGGTAATGGTGTTTGACGAATACAGTATTCGTGATGCTATCTATTTTGAGGCAGAACGTGGCGGGCAGGTATTCTTTGTACATAACCGTGTACAGAGCCTGCCGGAGATGGTAACGCTGCTGCGTAACCTTTGCCCTGACCTGCGCATAGGTATGGCGCATGGGCAAATGGAAGGGCATATGCTGGAAGAAGCGCTGTTCAATTTCATAGAGAAAGAATTTGATGTGCTCTGCTGTACCAACATTGTAGAGAGTGGGGTAGATATAGCCAATGCGAATACGATAATTATCAATAACGCACACCAGTTTGGCCTCAGCGACCTGCACCAGTTGCGTGGCCGCGTGGGGCGTAACAACCAGAAAGCGTTCTGCTACTTGCTGGCGCCGCCTATGAGCCTGCTACCGGGCGATAGCCGTAAAAGGCTGCAGACGCTGGAACAGTTCAACGAGCTGGGCAGCGGTTTCCAGATCGCTATGCGCGACCTGGACATACGTGGCGCAGGCAACCTGCTGGGTGGTGAACAGAGCGGTTTCATAGCTGATATAGGCTTTGAGATGTACCAGAAGATACTGGCTGAGGCTATGCGTGAGCTGAGGACAACAGACTTCAAAGATGTGTTTGCCGAAGAGCTGGACCGTAAAAAAGATTTCGTAGCGGACTGTACTATAGATACTGACCTGGAGATACTAATACCGGATACCTACGTAGAGAATATCACCGAGCGCCTGTCGCTGTACACGCAGCTGGATGATATGGAAACAGAGGAAGAGATCATTAAGTTCTCCGCAGAGCTGAGCGACCGTTTTGGCCCTATACCAGGGCAGGTGCAGGATCTGTTCACAACGCTACGCTGCAGGCAGATAGCCAGTGAGCTGGGTTTTGAGAAACTGATCATCAAGAATGAGCAGATGCGCCTCTACTTCGTCAGCAATCCCGAATCACCTTATTTTGAGTCTGATACATTTAATCACATACTCAACCATATACAGACACAGGTACGCAACGCCCGTCTGAAACAGGTAGGCAAAAACTTCCTGCTTGTAGTGGATAAAATGAAAAAGATGAAGGATGTATTGTGGTTCCTGGAAGGAATGGTAATAAAGCCAGAAACAAAATCCTGATTATAATTCTTTCCTCAATCGTGCTACAGGTATATTCAACTGTTCCCTGTATTTGGCCACGGTACGGCGGGCGATATTGTAACCCTTCTCTACCAGCATATCGGTGAGATGCTCATCAGACAGAGGTTTGTGCTTGTTCTCTGCACCAATGAATTCATTGAGGATCATCTTTACCTCTCGCGTAGATACTTCTTCGCCGCTATCCGTTTGCAGGGCTTCTGAGAAGAAATACTTCAGCTTGTAGGTGCCATATTCTGTCTGTACATACTTGCTGTTCGCCACACGAGATACTGTAGATACATCGAGCATGGTCATCAACGCGATGTCTTTCAGTATCATTGGCTTCAGGTCACTCTCATCGCCGGTTATGAAGAACTCACGCTGGAAGTCCAGTATGGCCTGCATGGTATGCAGTAAGGTATGCTGGCGTTGTTTGATAGCATCAATGAACCACTTGGCCGAATCCAATTTCTGCTTGATGAAGATAACAGCCTCTTTCTGGCGTTTGTCCTTTTTCTCGCTACGGTCATATGCTTTCATCATCTCGCGGTATCCTTCAGATACACGAAGTTCGGGAGCGTTCTTTGAATTGAGTGACAGCTCAGGGACACCATTATTGTTGAAGACAAAGAAGTCAGGTATAATATAGCTTTCTGCTTTATTTACCACCGCATATGCCGCACCCGGCTTAGGGTTTAGCTTAATGATGATGTTGATAACACCTTTGAAATCTTCATTGTCAAGATTGAGGTGCTTCTGTATTTTATCGTAGTGTTTCTTAATGAATTCGTTGAAATATTTGTCCAGTACTTCTATCGCATCACGCACCGGCTTTGAGTCGGGCATGCGCTTCAGCTGCAGTACCAGGCATTCCTGCAGTGTTACAGCAGCTATTCCCGGTGGATCGAACTGTTGTATGTCATGCACCAGCGCGGCTATTTCCTCAACAGTAGTATTTACGTTCTGCCCGAAAGCAAGGTCATCAACTATCGATGTCACTTCCCTGCGGAGATATCCATCTTCATCCAGGCTGCCTATTATTTGTTCTGCTATTTTATGTCGGCGTTCGTCCAACTCCAGCATGCCCAACTGATCCAGCAGCTGATCGTGAAAACTTGTTTCCACTCTTGCGGGTGTTACCTGTTTTTCATCGCCACCACCACCATAGTAGTCGTCGCTGTAATCGTAGCCACTGCTGTCATCATCTTCACGTCTCAGGAAGTCATCAAGGTCTACTTTCTCTGCCGTATCATTGCTCAGTTCTACTTCTTCACCGGGTCCTTCACCGCCGCCATCATCACCGTCTATAGATCCTTCGCCCAGTTCGTAGTTGTCCTGTTCGGGGTTATTGTTCTCCAGTTCAAACTCCAATGCAGGGTTGTCTTCCAGTTCTTCCTTTATCCTTTCTTCCAGGTTGGCCGTAGGGATCTGCAGCAGCTTCATTAACTGAATCTGCTGTGGTGATAACTTCTGTAATAACTTCTGCTGGTTTGACTGTCTTAGCATAATGATACGATACCCTGTACTGCAAAAATAAAATTTAAAGCCACAAAACACTACTATATCGGCATAAGTGCAAGCTATTCTTTAATTTAATACGAGAATTGTTAAAAACTTACTTTTATACAGATTTATATTGTATATTGTCCTGTTAAATGTACCTGTGGTGTCATGAGTAAAAAACCATACATATCTCCCTCCTTTTCTTACGTTCCTTTAGAAGAGACCTTACAAATAACGCCTAAGAAGAAGCAATTATTCATTGGTATCCCGAAAGAAACATCTTTCCAGGAAAACCGTGTGGCGCTTACTCCTGATGCAATATCTGTATTGGTGAATGACGGGCATGATGTAGCAGTGGAGCACGGTGCAGGTGAAGGGGCTTTTTATACAGACAATGACTACAGCGAGGCTGGTGCCCGTATAGTGTACGAAAAAGCGGAGCTGTATAAGGCCACTACAATAATAAAATCAGCCCCCATATCGGACGAAGAAGCGGTGTTATTGCAGCCTAACCAGGTGGTGATATCGCCTATTCATATGCCGGTGCTAAAGTCGGAACTGGTAGAACAGCTGATAGCCAAGAAGATAATTGCGATAGCGTTCGAGTCAATAAAGGATGATGCGGGTACATACCCTATAGTGCGCTCTATGAGTGAGATAGCGGGGAACCATGCCATACTTACGGCGGCAAGGTACCTGGGTAATACAGATCATGGAAAGGGAGTATTACTTGGTGGTATATCAGGTGTGCCTCCTGTGCGTGTGCTGATCATTGGTGCAGGCCTTGTAGGTGAGTTTGCAGCACGGGCGGCTTTTGGTTTGGGCGCGTCTGTTAAGATATTCGATAACTCTGTTTACCGCCTTATGCGGCTGCAGAACAACATAGGTCGCCGTTGCTTTACTTCTGTACTGGAGCCCATTACACTGGCCGAGGAGCTGAGGAATGCAGATGTGGCTATTGGCGCGCTGAAGCCTATAAACGGTATAACGCCTGTGGTGGTGACAGAAGCGATGGTGAGCAATATGAAAGCAGGCTCTGTGATCATAGATGTAAGTATAGACCGGGGCGGTTGTTTTGAAACTTCGCGTCTCACTTCTCATGAAAAGCCTGTATTCAAAAAGTATGATGTGATCCATTATTGTGTGCCCAATATTGCTTCAGCAGTATCGCGCACTGCATCACGTGCCATCAGCAATGTACTGATGCCTATACTGCAGCAATCTGCTGATATGGGAGGATTTGAAGAAGTAATATCCGCGAAGAGTGGTATCAGGCGTGGGGTGTATATGTACAAGGGCTGTGTGACAAATGCGCCTCTGGCAAAACGATTTAATTTTAAATATACAGATCTCGATCTGTTACTTGCTTCACAAAGCTAAAAACCAATTATATCCGTAGATACTATTATGCCCAACAACCGGATGAATAAAACGATTGCCGGCTATCATTTATTAATGATACTTTCTGCTGTTGACTTTAAGGTGACAGGTGCGGAAGATATGGTGATACGGCAATACCTGGTCAATGAGTTTCCCATCCATGTAAGTCTGGACAGGCAAATGGAGATCATCAGCTCGCTACATCCTGAGGACTGGGAAGGCCATTTTCTGAAGGCTATGGATGACTTCTATGATGATGCAACTGAAGAAGAACGCCGTAACCTGATGCAGTTCGCGATAATACTTGCAAAGGCGGACGATGTGATCACCCACGAGGAAAACCACTACCTGAACCTGTTGTTTGAACACTGGTTCAACGATTCCATCAATACGCCCTCTTCCTAGTTTATTACAACTAACTTATCTTTAAGGTATAAAATTTATTGAACCATGAGCGAGGTAACTAAAGAAGCTATGCCCGGCCCGGAGGCCTACAATATCAACCTGGAAACAAAGTTCAAACACCTTGAGCTTATCGACATTCCAACAGTAGTAGCTTCATGTAAAGAACAGTGGCAAAATTTCACGCTAACAGAAGTGAATGACAGTGTTGTGCGTATAGGTGTAGTGGAGGGAGAATTTCACTGGCATAAACACGACAATGATGATGAATTCTTCTTCGTACTGGAAGGTCAGTTATTAATAGACCTTGAAGACCGTACAATAGAGCTGAATCCAAACCAGGGTACTACAATTACCAAGGGTGTAATGCACCGCCCGCGCGCTCCAAAAAGGACAGTAATGCTTATGGTAGAGACCAATGCTATAGCGCCGACAGGTGATTAATGAGCAACAGGTTATTTTGCTGCAGGCGCAAGCTGCGTGCTTTCGTGTGTAGCAATAGGTAGATGCGCTTCTTCTTTTTTGATGATGCCGGCATATACTAATGCAAATACAGCAAGGCCAGCTATGATGCGATATACGCCAAATGCACGGAAGCTGTGTTTCTGTACATAGGTGATGAACGTTTTAATAGCAATGAATGCTACTATAAATGCGACAACATTTCCTACTAATAACATGGACAGCTGACCATCGTGAAAAGTAAGGCCCTGCTTGTGGAAGTCCCATAGCTTTTTAGCGGTAGCGGCCATCATGGTAGGCACTGCAAGGAAAAAAGAAAATTCAGCGGCCAGTTTGCGGGTGAGCTTTTGCTGCAGTCCACCTACTATTGTAGCGGCACTACGCGATACGCCGGGTATCATAGCTATTACCTGGAAACAACCAATGGAAAACGCTTTAGGGTAGCTGATCTCTTTATCGCTTTCTACAGTGCCGCGTTTGAAGAACTTATCTATGAATAACAATACGATACCACCTATAAGGAAGCTGAAACCCACCGTGAGGCTGCTTTCCAGCAACGCATCGATCTTTTTAGAGAACAGTGCACCGAAGATGGCGGCAGGTATGAAGGCGGTGATCAACTTCAGGTAAAAATCCAGCTTGCTGAAGTCGAAGAATTTTCTCCAGTACAGCGCCACTACTGATAAGATAGCGCCTAGCTGGATACATACTTCAAACAATTTGGTAAAAGCTTCTTCATTAATGCCCATAATAGAGCTGGCAATGATCATGTGGCCGGTAGAAGAAATTGGCAAAAATTCAGAAAGGCCTTCTACAATGCCGAGTATTATTACTTGGATCCAGGTCATGCTTTATGGGATATTGATGTACTTGTGAGTTTGTAAAGATAATTGCCATTTGGGGTGGCTCTTGATGAAATCTATAATGGATGGAGTAATAGCATCATGCTTGCTCCATTCCGGCTGCAGGAATAATGCGCAGGAAGATGGTACCAAAGCTGCATGTTGCTGTGCCCATTCAAAGTCAGAACGGTTGAACACAACTACCTTTAGCTCATCGGCCCTATCCAGGCATTCCTGTAATGGCGCTTTGAATTTTTTAGGAGACAGCGTTACCCAATCCAGCTCGCCGCTAAGTGGCGATGAGCCTGATGTTTCAATATGAATTTTAAAACCTGCCTTGTGTAATGCGTCGCAAAGTGGCTCCAGGTCATGCATAGCAGGTTCACCGCCGGTTATCACAGCTATGCGCCCTTCGTATTGTGCCGCTGCGGCCACTATCTCGTCTGTTGTCATGAGCGGATGCCCGGAAGCGTCCCAGCTATCCTTTACATCGCACCATACGCAGCCCACATCGCACCCGCCAAGCCTTATAAAATATGCTGCCTTACCTGTATGTACCCCTTCGCCCTGTAAGGTGTAAAAATGCTCCATTACAGGGTATGAAATAGTATGTAAATTGATATTCAATTCCTGTAGATTAACCTATGAGTTCTTTTGCCTGTTTAGCCGCGAGTAGTGTGTTTTTCATCAGCCCGCAGATGGTCATCAGGCCTACGCCTTTTGGTACGGGTGTTATGTAGCTGCTTATAGGCGCTACATTGTCGAAATCCACGTCTCCCACCAGCCTTGAGCCACTTTTCTTTGTAGCATCATCGATACGGTTGATACCTACGTCTATGATGATAGCACCGGGCTTAACCATATCTGCCGTTACGTACTTAGGACGGCCTATTGCTGCTATAATGATGTCGGCAGTTAACGTGATATCTCTGAGGTTCTTTGTATGAGAGTGGCACATGGTCACGGTAGCATTACCGGGATTAGTATTCCTGCTCATCAGTATGGTCATTGGTGTGCCTACTATATTGCTCCTGCCTATGATCACGCAATGCATGCCTGCAGTGTTGATCTTATAATATTCCAGCATCAGCATAATGCCATAAGGAGTAGCAGGGAGGAATGACGGCTGGCCCAGTAACATCTTACCCAGCGATATAGGATGGAAGCCATCCACATCTTTACCCGGGCTGATGGCGTTGATAACCGCATCACCTGAAATATGCTTAGGCAATGGTAACTGTACCAGAATGCCGTCAATTGTATCATCATTATTCAGCCGCTCTACCTCGCCGATGAGATATGCTTCTGTAATGTCACTTTCAAAGCGCAGCAAAGTAGAGTCGAAGCCCAGCTCATCGCAGTGCTTCACCTTTGAACCTACATAAGCTTCGCTGGCTGGGTTATTGCCAACCAATATTGCGGCCAGGTGAGGTTTTTTACCTCCGTTTGCCTGCCAGTCTTTTACTTCCTGTTTTATCTGCTCTTTTATATGACCAGAAACTAATACTCCATCAAGTAATTGCATACTGCGAAGATAATTATTATATTTTAATTGTGTTTAGTGGCATAAAACAATATGCTATTTGTTGTCGTTGTTATTGCCAAGTTCGCTTATTACGCCCATTTTTCTCAATAATTTCCTGTTTTGCCTTTTATGGGTAAGGTTGTAGGATATTGTATAGATAACCGGCAGGATGAGTAACGTAAGTATGGTAGAAGTGATCAGGCCTCCTATAACTACAATTGCCAATGGTTTCTGGGTTTCAGAGCCTATACCGGTACTCATAGCCGCCGGCAGTAGCCCTATGGCCGCCATAAGCGCGGTCATGACCACGGGCCTGATACGTGACTGCACTCCCAGTTCTATGGCCTCGTGCAATGGCATTTTCGCTTCCAAGTTCTTACGGAAAACACTGATCAATATTACCCCGTTCTGTATACATACTCCGAATAAGGCAATAAACCCGATGCCTGCACTGATACTGAAGTTGATGCCAGTAACATGCAGTGCCAGTATGCCACCTATCAATGCGAAAGGCACGTTCAGAATGGTGAGCACAGAATCCTTGGCATTGCCATAAGTAATGAACAGGATAAGGAATATGGCTAACAGGCACAGAGGTACTACATTGGCCAGCGTCTTAGATGCTCTTACCTGGTTCTCAAATTCGCCGTTCCATGT
>JAOQAP010000175.1 GCA_025963465.1 Flavipsychrobacter sp. | reverse complement strand
GCTCAGACCGTCCGTAAGTTTGGAAGAATAACGTTTATCGACCTTCGAGACCGTTATGTCGTTACTCAATTGCTGTTCAGCGAAAAACTGAACGAAGTGCTGGATACTGCCCCTATAGGACGTGAATATGTGATACAGGTTAAGGGTAAGGTAGTAGAGCGCAGCAACAAGAACCCCAAACTACCTACTGGCGATGTGGAAGTAGAGGTATCATCAGTAGAGATACTGAACGCAGCGGCTACGCCGCCATTTACTATTGAAGAAGAGTCTGACGGAGGCGATGAGCTACGCATGAAATACCGTTACCTGGATCTGCGCAGGGCACCGCTTAAACGTAATATTGAGCTTCGTTATAAAGTAAACCGCGCAGTGCGTAACTACCTGGACGCACAAGGGTTCCTGGATATTGAAACACCATTCCTGATCAGGAGCACACCGGAAGGCGCAAGAGATTTTGTTGTACCATCCCGGATGAATGAAGGTCAGTTCTATGCATTACCACAAAGCCCGCAGACTTTTAAGCAATTACTTATGGTGAGCGGTTTCGACCGCTATTACCAGATAGTAAAGTGCTTCAGGGATGAAGACCTGCGTGCCGACAGGCAACCGGAATTTACCCAGATAGACTGCGAGATGAGCTTTGTAGAGCAGGAAGATATACTCAACATGTTCGAAGGGCTTTTCAAGCATGTATTCAAAGAGTTGAAAGGTCAGGAGATAACTACTGCTTTCCCCCGCATGACTTTTGCCGATGCCATGTGGCACTATGGCAATGATAAACCCGATCTGCGTTTTGAGATGCAGCTGCAAAATGCCAAATCTGTAGGTAAAATATATTGCGACACCTTGAATAATGTTGACTTCAAAGTGTTCAATGAAGCTGAAACAATATTAATGATAGCAGTGCCCGGTGCCGCTGAATATACCCGCAAACACCTCGATGAGCTTACTGAATGGGTAAAACGTCCGCAGATAGGCATGAGTGGGGTAGTAAACATCAAATGTAATACCGACGGTACTTTCAAAAGCAGTGTGGACAAGTTCTTCAGCGAAGATAAGCTGAAGGAAGTAGCTGCATTCTGCAATGCAAATGCCGGCGACCTGATACTGATACTTGCAGGTGCAGAGACCCGCACCCGTAAGGCAATGAGTGAACTGCGCCTGGAAATGGGTAACCGCTTCGGACTTCGTGATAACAGCGTGTACAAACCATTATGGGTTATAGATTTTCCGCTTTTTGAACTGGACGAGGAAAACAACCGCTGGGTAGCCCGTCATCACCCATTCACATCGCCTAAGCCGGAACATATTGAGCTGATGAACGACCTCGGCAGGTATGCAGAGATCAATGCTAATGCTTATGATATGGTATTGAATGGTACCGAAATAGGTGGTGGCTCCATACGCATCTTCCGCCGTGAGCTGCAGGAAAAGATGTTTGCTGCGCTGGGAATGAGCAAAGAAGAAGCACAGGACAAGTTTGGATTCCTGATGGGCGCTTTTGAATATGGCGCACCGCCACATGGTGGTATTGCTTTGGGCATGGACAGGCTTTGTGCACTGCTTGGGGGACAGGAGAGCATCCGCGACTTTATAGCCTTCCCTAAGAACAACTCAGGTCGCGATGTAATGCTGGACGCTCCTTCATCAATAGATGAAGTGCAGATGAAAGAACTGGGACTGAAACACTAAGTTAATAATTGATATTTATTGGTTGTTTTATGACAAATATATTTTTGAATTACTAAAAGGCTTAGTATCTTTAGCCTTATAAATCTAAAAAATGAAGAAAATATTGCATTCTGTTCTATCACTATCGGTTGTCTGTGTTATATTAACTGCCTGCAGCAATGGTGAGTATGTTGCAAATCCTAGTGGCGCTGCAAATTCGGGCGTAAATCCTCTTAAACCATTAACTTCTGAAGAATTTACATGGTCAGGAACGGGTGCCATGGAGGCGGATATAAATGGTAAGCATTTTAAAGCAGATACATCCGGCTGGTACCTTGATTCAAGCGGAACTAACGTTTTTATGGGTGCAAGTGGCAGTAAAAGCATTGTATTTGCTCTTAATAATGTATATGCAGTTCACCTGTATTCAATGTCATATCATATTTTGAATACCCAGGCTGCTTATGTAGAACACTATGTGGATACTAAAGCTATTGATACTAATGTGGTCGATTACTATGCAAGTTACCTTGGCAATTCAGGAGAAGTAAAGATCACTGAGAATGATAGTGCTTATATCAGGGGCTTATTTTATTTCCAGGGTGTGACGACAGAGGGCAAACTGGTAACAGTAAGCAATGGTGTATTCAATATAAAGAAACCTTTGTAAGATACATTCATTACTATATTTCAAAGCCTCCGCATTCGGAGGCTTTTTTATTGCGTTTTATGCTTTACGCACCTCTCCCGGAAATAAAGAAGCCTCTGCGTGAGCAAAGGCTTCTTTATATATTGGTAATACCGCAGTTGATTAGATAACTTCAACTTCAGCTCCAGCTTCTTTCAGCTTGCTAGCGATATCTTCAGCTTCACCCTTAGAAACGCCTTCTTTAACGTTCTTAGGAGCGCCGTCTACCAGTTCCTTAGCTTCTTTCAGACCCAGGCCTGTAAGGTCCTTAACTGTCTTTACAACATTCAGCTTAGAAGCACCTGCGTTCTTCAACACAACTGTGAAAGCTGTCTTTTCAGCAGCAGCTGCCGGAGCATCACCACCACCACCAGACATAACAACTGCAGCAGCAGCTGGTTCGATGCCATAATCAGATTTCAGTACGTTTGCAAGTTCCTGTACGTCTTTTACAGTAAGAGCAACTAATTGTTCAGCTAATGCTTTAATGTCTGCCATTGTATTATTTTTTTAATTGTTGATTTAAAATTGTTTACTTGTTACTTGTTCAATTGTAACTAATATATATTGACTTGGAAGCCTGGTTTTATGTGTATGCGGTAAACTGCATACGGTAACTTATTCTGCAACTGCAGCTTCTGTTCCTGCTTCTGCTTTTCCTTCGTGGTGGTGCAACAATGCAGCCAGTACGCGTTTTGCAGGAGATTGCAGCAATCCGATAACTTCGCCGATAAGCTCGTTCTTCGTCTTGATGCTGGTAAGTGCTTTCAGTTGGTTGTCGCCGGTAAATACATCTGTACCTATCAGTGCAGCTTTCAATACAGGCTTTTCTTTGTTCGTCTTACGGAAAGAGCTCAGGATAAGAGCTGGTTCTTTAGGCGACTCAGAGAACATAAGCGCTGTAACGCCATGCAGTGATTCGTATATTTCGCTGTATTTATCATCATTAAAGCTTTCAAGTGCTTTCTTGATAAGCGTATTCTTTGCCACTTTCATTTCGACGTTCTTTTCGAAACAAAGCCTGCGGAGCGTGCTCACCTGTGCTACCGTTAATGATTCGGTATTGGTGATGTAAAAATTTTCGTACTGAGTGAACTTTGACTTCAGTACTTCTATTGCTTCATTTTTTTGAGCAGGTGTCATGTTATTAATTTTTTACTTCCTCCTGTTTCAGCACTATTTAATAATGCCCGGAAGATCGTTTAAAATAAGTTTACGCTACTGTTTTTGTATCGATCGTTAGGCCAGGGCTCATGGTCGATGCCATGCTGATGCCTTTCAAATAAGCGCCCTTCGCAGTTGCAGGCTTCATACGTACCAGGGTGTTGATCAGCTCCTGTGCGTTTTCTGCCAGTTTAGTTGGTTCGAAAGATACACGGCCAACAGACGCGTGGATGATACCAGCCTTGTCTATTTTGAATGCGATCTTACCGCCCTTTACTTCTTTTACTGCGTTAGCCACGTCGTTTGTAACGGTACCGGTTTTAGGGTTCGGCATCAGGTTACGAGGACCTAATACTTTACCTAAACGACCTATTTTAGGCATTACTGATGGGGTAGCGATGATAACATCGATATCTGTCCAGCCACCATCTATTTTAGTAACGAATTCATCCAAACCTACGAAATCAGCGCCTGCTGCAGTAGCTTCTGCTTCCTTATCAGGAGTACAAAGTACTAGTACACGCTTTGTTTTACCTGTACCATGTGGCAGGCTTACAGTACCACGGATTGCCTGGTCTGCTTTCTTAGGATCTACGCCTAAACGGATATGCACGTCTACTGAACTGTCAAACTTAGTAAGGTTGATCGACTTTACTACAGCAGCAGCCTCAGCGAGTGAGTATGTTTTATTTTTATCGAGTTTAGCTTCTACAGCTTTTCTTTTTTTAGTGATTGCCATTGCATCAAAATTTTAGTAAGGTAAAAAATGCATTAAGCCCATGGAGCTGTACCCTCAACGGTGAAGCCCATGCTGCGCGCAGTACCGGCTACCATTTTCATAGCGCTTTCAAGTGTGAAACAGTTAAGATCAGGCATTTTATCCTTTGCGATCTCTTCTACCTGTGCCCATGTTACCTTACCAACTTTTATCCTGTTAGGCTCTTTAGAACCTGTTGGTTGCTTAGCAAGTTCCATCAGCTGTATTGCAGCCGGAGGTGTCTTGATCACGAACTCAAAAGATTTGTCTGTAAATACAGTAAGTGTTACAGGAAGTACCTTACCTACTTTATCCTGCGTACGAGCATTGAACTGCTTGCAGAATTCCATAATGTTGACGCCCTTAGAGCCGAGCGCCGGGCCGATTGGCGGAGCCGGGTTGGCAGAGCCGCCTTTTACCTGTAGCTTCACGAAGCCACTGATTTCTTTAGCCATTTTTAATTTTTTTGGTGTTAACGAATTGTTTTAACGGTTTCCCGTCACAAGTCTTCCAAATGCAACCTTAATTAAAGAGCAATATTGAGAATTGGAGTGCAAAAGTAAGGAAATTTATAATTCAAAATACAAAATTTGAAAAAAATATTCCCCTTTATCTATTAAAAATACATACTGATGAACAAATACGGTCTTTTTACAAATATATCTTTAAAATTAGTCCTGTCAAAATACCGTACTATATTTGACCAATGACTACCGCAAACCCATATACCACCTATCGCAAATGGTTCTCATTAGGACTATTCGTACAAGTAGTAGCGGCATGGTTCAGTGTAGGGTACAACCATTACGATGAGCATTTCCAGGTATTAGAGTTTTGTAATTATAAACTCGGCCTCTCACCTGCAGCTGCCTTGCCCTGGGAATTCAGCACTCAATGCCGTGGAGCATTACAGCCTTTTATAGCCTATAGCTTTTGCAAAGCGCTACAGGTGTTCGGCCTTTACAACCCGTTTTGGGTAGCCTTTTTGCTCCGGTTCTGTATGGGGGTCCTCACCTGGCTCGTTACCTGCAGACTGGTAAAACTCCTCCTCCCTGAATTTAAGACCGAAAGAGGGCGACATATATATGTATTGGCAGCCTTCCTGTTATGGTTCGTCGCATATTGCGGCGTAAGGTTCTCTGCCGAAAATATTGCAGGGGTGCTTTTTTTCCTCGCGCTTGGCATCATATTAGAGCTACAGGCAAACAGTCCGGCCGCAAAAAGGTCGGTAAAGCTGGTTATGATCGGCCTCCTGCTGGGTTTTGTATTCATGCTGCGGTTACAGATGGCTTTTGCATACATAGGTCTTGGCATGTGGCTGTTGCTCTATTCTAAATGGTGCTTTAGTGATTGGTTGCTGATCATATTCTTTGGCCTGGTTGCTATTGGCATCGGCGCCATAGCCGATCATTGGTTCTATGAGGCATGGGTCTTTACTCCCTACAATTATTTTAAGGTCAATATCCTGCAGCATGCAGCTGCTAAGTTTGGTGTGTTCCCATGGTGGTATTATTTCACGTTGTTCTTCAACTATGCCATACCACCTGTCAGTATTGTATTATTACCACTATTCTTTATAGGCATATGGCAAAGGCCCCGTCATTTGTTTACCTGGGTGAGCATTGCATTTATTGCAGGTCATTGCTTCATAGGCCATAAGGAGATGCGCTTCCTGCTCCCGGTCACCGCTGCTTTCATTTTCCTGTCCTGCATAGGTCTCAACTGGCTGATGGAAAAATACCAGGGCAAGTGGTTCCTCGGCTGGCCATTAAAAACGATAATTGTAATAAATACGCTGATATTATTTGGCAAGATCATAATACCATCACACGAGTCTATACCTTATTATCAGTTTATTTACAATCATGCCAGGCTGCATCCCACTATATTGGTGAGCTTTGAACAGTCACCATATCATCTTGTGGATCTTAATTCAAATTTCTACAGGTGCCCCGGATTAGAAGAAGTAATTGTACATAAACCGGAAGAGATAGCTGATGTCTTAAAGAACGCTAACGGAAAATCTGTGCTGTTTCTCAACCCCGAAATAAATCCAATTCCGGTGATCGCACCATTTAAGAAACAACAGGTCTATTGTCTGCTTCCGGGCTGGGTAAGGCTGCTTAATTTCAATGACTGGCAAAGCAGGTCTTATATCTGGACTATCTATCAGTTGTAACAACTATCTTATTAGCGTTATATTTCCCTTATATACCTTCACATGTTTCCCGTTAGGGTGCGCTGTGGAAAATACATAATCATACACGCCCAATTCCTGTGGCACTCCGTTAAATGTACCATCCCATCCCGCATTTACATCTGTAGAGTAAAACACCACTTGTCCCCATCGGTTATATATACGGAAGTAAAGCAGCTTATTATATTTCAGGTTCAGTATCCGCGACAGGTCGTTATCTCCGTCATTGTTAGGTGTAAATCCGCTTGGTAACACAGGGTTATCATCATACTCTATAGTAATGCGTACCTGTGCCGTATCTACACAACCACGTGCATCTATACCCGTCACTATATACACAGTATCGTCTTTAGGAGTAGCTATCGGGTTATGAATATGAATATTGTTCAGGTAGTCATTATCAGGTGTCCATGCATAGCTTACCGCACCATCCACATTCAGTTGTACGCTGGTACCGTAGTCTATACTTTGGTCAGTACTTATATTTTCAAGCACCAATGGAGTTGTTGGCGACAATGTTAGTACTTCCAGCATCGAATCGGCAAAGCAGTATTTGTTATAAGCATGCAGCACCACATTGAAATCAGTATTGGTCATTACAGGATGGTAATAATGTACCGGATTTGTTGCAGTATCTGTCGTATGATCGCCAAAGTCCCATAGGTAACCAATTGAGTTCTTTGATGTATTGGTAAATTGTACTGTATCGCTGATACAGCCATACCTGATATTGAACGAAAAATCGGGCTGTGCATTTATTCTTATTATAACCACTATCGGCACACGTGGGCTTTCACAGCCATTTACCGTCTGGCTCACATACCACGTTGTGGTATCTGTATTATCTGTAGAAGGCATTGGGGCTGATGAGTTACCCAAGCCGCCTGTAGCAGCAGTATACCAAAGCAGGTTAGTGCCTGTAGCGGTAAGCGGCCATGCCGCATTATGCTGGCAATAATAGGCAGGCGACGTTACGCCTGGTGCAGGAGGTATAGGATACACAGTAGCCAGGGTGGTTGTCATGTTCGTGCAACTGGATGCATCAATACCCACAATAGTATAAGTAGTAGTAACGGTAGCAGAAGAGACAACACTTACCCCTGTGC
>JAOQAP010000173.1 GCA_025963465.1 Flavipsychrobacter sp. | reverse complement strand
GGAAGGCCTCGACGATACTCGTCACAATGATCTGCGCAATATTATTCATCTACATCACAAATTTAGAGTTTAATATCTTCCTAATACAATAATTTTGCGCAACCAAACTCCCGATATTGGCTTCTTCATCATCCTTTTTAAGTAAGAACGAATCGCTTAGTTATCCATTATTCAGGAATTTCCTGCTTTTGCGTTTTGCTATTATCCTGGCTTTGAACATGCAGTCGACCATAGTGAGCTACTATGTGTATAAACTGACGCATGATAAACTGGCACTGGGCATGATGGGGTTATGGGAGGTGATACCGGCAATAGGGTTCTCTTTATTCTCCGGCCACTTTGTAGATCTGAAAGAAAAAAGGACGCTACTGGTACAATGCATTATCGGGTACATCTTATTATCAATATTTTTTGTGGTACTGGCTTGGCCGAGTGTAAAAACTGTAATGCCTGCTACGGCCATACTGTGGCTTATATATGCAGGTATATTCATAGGCGGGGCTTTGAGGGCTTTTTTAAGTCCATCGTCGTTTGCGCTGATGGGTATGCTCCTGCCGAGAAACCTATATGCTAACGGCACTACCTGGAGTAGTACATCGTGGCAGATAGGCGCTGTGGTAGGGCCATTGCTGGGAGGATTTATGATCGCACTAAGTGATTTCCAGTTCAGCCTTATCAGTGTAGCGCTGATAGAAATTGTTGCCTTTATAGCTATACTGCGCATACCCAAGCAGGCCATAATGAAGAAAGAGAAAGAGCCTATCATGCAGAGCCTGGGCGAAGGCCTGAAATTCGTGTTCCGTTCACAGCCTATACTGGCTGCTTTGTCGCTGGACATGTTTGCAGTATTGTTTGGCGGAGCGGTGGCCTTGTTACCTGTATTTGCAGACGATATACTGAAAGTAGGAGAGATAGGCTATGGCTGGATGCGTGCCGCACCAGGCATAGGCTCAATAATTGTTCTGATGATATTATCTGTTATGCCATTGAAGAGCAACCCGGGCATCAAGTTGCTGTTGTCTATTGCGGGCTTTGGCGTTACTACTATCATCTTTGGATATTGTGGTTATTTTGGTACTAATGTTATTGGCCACCTGTTTGGTATGGGCATATCGTGGGGCTTTATCGTTGCTTTTACCATGCTGCTGGCAGGTGGCATGTTCGACTGTATCAGTGTTGTGATACGTGGTACTATTCTGCAGGTATACACCCCGGATAGCATGAGGGGCAGGGTAGCTGCTGTGAATACCATGTTCATCAGTTCCAGCAATGAGCTGGGCGCTATGGAGAGCGGTATAACAGCGAAATGGATGGGTACCGTACCTGCAGTAGTAATAGGTGGCTTTATGACCCTGGCGGTGGTGGGCGTAACCTACTTTGCAGCTCCTATATTGCAGCATCTGAACCTGCATGGAGATGATAAGAAGGAGGAAGACACCGCTGTTGCCTAGCTTAATTCCTGCACTACGAGGTTCTCTGCAAATATCTTAGATACGGTTGTCTTCAGGGTCTTCCCTATCATAATAACTATAGAGTTGTCGAAGGGGATCTTTTCTACAAGTGTAATATTTGTATTGATACCAATCTCCAGCTTCTTAAGATATTGAAGGAAGGCAGCGCTGGTATCTTTTACGGCTACTACCCGGCAGTTCTTACCTTCTTCTATTTCTGCAAGCAGTGTTTTGTAAGTGATGGCTGTCTCGCCATTAGCTTTGGGTATGGGGTCGCCATGCGGGTCATATTGTGGCTGCCCGAGGAATTTATCAAGCCTGTCGGCAAGATCGGTGTGGTGTACATGCTCCAGTTGTTCTGCTATATCATGTATCTCATCCCAGCCATAACCCAGTTTTTCGAGCAGAAAGACCTCCCATAGCCTGTGTTTACGGACTACCATTATGGCTATATCCCTTCCTTTTTCGGTAAGTTTTACTCCTTTTGTCTTTTCGTATTGCAGAAGCTTCTTCTCAGTGAGCTTTTTGATCATATCCACTACTGAAGCAGGATTATTACTCAATGCTTCCGCGATAGCGGTTGGCGTAATTTTTTTTAACCCCTGCTTGTCAAGGTTGTAAATGATCTTTAGGTAATTCTCTTCTGAAAGTGTCTGCATAAGTTAGCCGGGGCATAAAGTTATTAAATAATTGCTAAAATGAATAAAATTAGGCTTGACTAATAAATAAAATTTGGTTAGCGGTATTTTGTTTGTATGTTTGCACCATATTTAATATTTTATGAGGAGACTTCTTGTTTTTATACTTGTTTTTAGTTGTGCCTTAAATGCAGAAGCACAAGGGGATTCGATGGCCCACAGGCTTAACCTGCATTTTCAGACCACCTATATATATCAATATAAGCCTGAATTTGATGCGAAATATTCGGGCACCAACAGCTTTAAGAACGTGGAGGAGCGGCAAAACTCATTGACAGCAACCTTGTATTTTGGTGCAAGACTGTGGAAGGGTGGCGCATTGTATATAAATCCTGAGATAGCAGGCGGCAGCGGATTGAGCGGTGCGTTCGGGCTGGGGGCTGCATCAAATGGCGAAACATTCCGTGTAGGTAATCCCGAACCAACATTGTACCTGGGCAGGGCTTATTTGTCGCACACCATAGCTCTTAAGGGAGGCAGCGAAAATGTAGAAGAAGGTGCAAACGAAGCAGGTGGGAAGATGCCGGTGAATTACCTGAGATTTTATCTGGGTAAGTTTTCTATCGGAGACCTGTTCGATAATAATGCTTATGCAAATTCACCCCGCAGCCAATTCATGAACTGGTGCCTGATGAGTAATGGCGCATTCGATTATGCTGCTAATGTAAGAGGGTATACTTATGCTTTTGTGCCTGTATTGCAATTAAAGAACATGACCTATAAAGTGGGCCTGGCAACATTGCCGGTAACAGCGAATGGTGCTGACCTGAACACAGACCTGGGCCAGGAATACAGTGCGAATGCTGAAGTGGCAAGGGGCCATAAAATAAAAGGAAAAGATGGCAATGTGCGCGTGCTGGTTTACCAGAATAATGCGCATATGGGCAGCTACAGAGAATCGATTCAAATGTTTCATGTACCCGGAGGCGTTCCGGATATTACGGGTAGCCGCATGTATGGAAGGACAAAGACAGGTTTCGGTATCAATGCAGACCAGCAGTTGAGCAAGAATGTAGGCGTGTTTGCCCGTGCAGGCTGGAATGATGGTAAGACAGAAACATGGGCATTTACTGAAGTGGACAGATCGCTGTCGGCAGGCGTTGCTGTGAATGGTGCAGGCTGGAAGCGTAAGGATGATAATATGGGCATAGCCATAGCAATGAACGGATTATCAAAAGATCATAGTGATTACCTGAATGCTGGCGGGCTTGGTTTTCAGCTGGGTGATGGAAAGCTTAGCGATGCTTATGAAACAGCAGCAGAAATATATTACAGTTACAAGCCTGTACCATATGGTATATGGTTGAGTGGCGATTATCAATTTATACTAAACCCCGGTTATAATAGTGACAGAGGCCCCGCGAATGTTTTCTCGGTGCGGCTGCATGTGGAATTATAATTTTTGAAAGACAATTTTGTTATGTTAGATCTGGAAGAAGAAGTAGTAACAGTAAAAGTGGGTGGAAGAAAGGCGTGGAGAAATGAGAGCAGGGGCAAAAGTCTTGCTGAGGTCTTTTCGTCGGTGAATGTACCTAAGAACGGCAGCTTCTGGAAAAAGCTGATGGCATTTGCCGGACCCGGCCTTATGGTGGCTGTGGGTTATATGGACCCGGGTAATTGGGCAACGGACATAGCAGGTGGTGCGCAGTTTGGTTACACCATGCTGTCTGTAATACTCATCTCTAATTTCTTTGCAATCATCTTACAATACCTGGCATTAAAACTGGGTATAGCTACAGAGCATGACCTTGCACAGGCTTGTCACGACCACTATCCTAAAGCAGTAAGCTTCGGGTTATGGATATTATGCGAGGTTGCCATTGCAGCATGCGACCTTGCAGAGGTAATCGGTGCAGCACTGGCGCTTAACCTGTTGTTCCATATACCGCTATCGCTGGGAGTACTATTAACGGCATTTGATGTATTGGTCATTCTATATTTTCAGCATAAGGGGTTCAGGTTGATAGAGAGCATTGTCGCATCGCTGATATTCGTTATTATGATCTGTTTCGGTTATGAGATCATTGCATCACACCCTGACGTAATGCCTATGCTGAGCGGACTATTGCCAAAGACAGAGATCGTGTATAATCCATCAATGCTTTATATAGCTATAGGCATACTGGGTGCAACCGTGATGCCACACAACCTGTACCTGCACTCCAGTATAGTACAGACCCGAAATTATGACCGCGATGAGGAAGGTAAAAAGATGGCCATAAAGTTTGCAACTATAGATAGTACAGTGTCGCTTTTGTTTGCATTCTTTATTAACGCGGCTATCCTGATAATTGCGGCTGCAACTTTTCACAATTCAGGCCACCAGGATGTTGCAGATATTACAGATGCGTATAAGCTGCTTGATCCGCTATTGGGCGCTACTGCTGCAAGCACATTGTTCGCTATAGCATTATTGGCTTCGGGCCAAAACTCTACGCTTACGGGAACACTGGCAGGACAGATAGTAATGGAAGGCTTCCTGAACATACACCTGAAGCCATGGGTACGGAGACTGATAACACGAGCGATAGCCATAGTGCCTGCCTTTATTGTTACCTATATATATGGTGAGAATGGTATTGCCAGTTTACTGGTGCTTAGCCAGGTAATCCTTTCCATGCAGCTTAGCTTTGCGGTCATACCGCTGATATTATTTACCAATGACCCTCATAAGATGGGCAGTTTCGTAAATAGCTTTGTGCTGAAATGCGTGGTATGGGTAGTAGCGGGAATTATCCTTTCGCTGAATGTGTACCTGTTGTATACTACGTTGAGAGGGTAGTGAGTGAAGTAAGTGAAAACTTAAAAGTTATAACCTAAAAGTGAATAAGGAATAGTGAGGTTATGGCTTAAGTTCTACACCGTCGTAGATGGAACTAACTGTAAGAGATTCATTTATTGGTTGGAAGAGTAAAACATCTTCAGGGTTATTGTATTCTCTTAATTCCCAATTTCCATTCTCGTTTATATGATGTGCCTCGATATGCATTGCATCGCTATCTACCATTATATACTGTTTCAGTGAAGGTATGTCCCTGTATAACTGGAACTTGCTGACCCTGTCATAATTCCGGGTAGAAGGAGAAAGAACTTCTATGATTATTGTAGGATTCAGAACATTCATTTTATCATCATTAAGACTGATAACCGGCTTACAAATAACGGATATGTCGGGGTATGTAAATAATGAGTTCTTCTCAATGTGTATCCTCATATCGCTGCCATATGGGCGACAAGATTTACCATTTAGTATACTGCCTAAACCAGTCAATAGATTAGATGTGATAGTATTATGGTTCAATTTAGCACCTGACATAGCGAATATCTCCCCTTTATAATATTCATGCTTTTCCGTTGCCTCGTTTTCCATTTCGAGGTATTCTTCGATGGTATAATACCGTTTACTATAGGCTAATGCAGGTTCCTGTACTTCCATATTGTAAAATTACAACATTTTCACATTCGCTAGACAGTGCTGTAATGATTGAATGGTGATGTATATCTGAATTTGGTCATTTTGTATTAGGTTTGTCGGCATTATGGATAAGATAGCTTTACTGAACCAGAAGACACAGCAGGCCATGAAAGGCGGCGGTGATAAACGTATAGAGGCACAGCACAAAAAAGGAAAATTATCGGCGCGTGAGCGTTTGCAGTTGTTGCTGGACGAAGGTTCTTTTGAAGAGATAGGCATGATGGTGACCCACCGCAGCAAAGACTTCGGGATGGAGAAGGAAGTGTACCTGGGCGATGGTGTTGTAACAGGGTACGGTACCATAAACGGCAGGCTTACCTATGTATACTCACAGGATTTTACAGTGTTTGGTGGCAGCCTGTCGGAAACGCATGCTGAGAAAATAGTAAAGATCATGGAGCTGTCTATGCAGAACGGCGCTCCCCTGATAGGCTTGAACGATAGCGGTGGTGCCCGTATACAGGAAGGTGTTGTGTCACTAGGTGGCTATGCCGATATATTTTACAGGAATGTACAGGCATCTGGTGTGGTGCCGCAGATATCTGCTATCATGGGCCCTTGTGCCGGTGGCGCTGTATACTCGCCTGCTATCACCGACTTTATTATGATGGTGGAGCATACCTCGTACATGTTTGTAACAGGGCCAAACGTAGTAAAGACAGTGACGCATGAAAATGTGACGAGCGAGGAACTGGGTGGCGCATCGGCCCACGCAAGCAAATCGGGTGTTACGCATTTTGCGTGTGCAAATGAGATAGAGTGCATTGAGAACATCAAACAATTGCTGAGCTACATGCCTCAGAACTGCGAAGAAGATGCACCTGTGTATCCATATGAAGCGGCTAATGAGACGAGGATGCAGCTTAATAACATAATACCTTCTAATCCTAACCAGCCATATGATATAAAGGAAGTAATAGAAGAGCTTACAGACACAGGCTCATTCCTGGAGGTACACAAACAATATGCTGAAAATATAGTAGTTGGTTTTGCAAGAATAGGAGGCCGCAGCATAGGTATAGTGGCAAACCAGCCTGCATATCTTGCAGGTGTTCTGGACATTAACTCCAGCAGGAAGGGTGCCCGTTTTACCCGCTTCTGCGATGCATTCAATATACCATTGCTGGTGTTGGTAGATGTGCCGGGCTTCCTGCCGGGTACAGACCAGGAGTGGAACGGTATCATTACTAATGGTGCTAAGTTATTGTACGCACTAAGCGAGGCAACAGTGCCGAAGATCACGGTAATTACCCGCAAAGCTTATGGCGGTGCATATGATGTAATGAACTCAAAGCATATAGGTGCTGACCTGAACTACGCATGGCCTACGGCTGAGATAGCGGTGATGGGTGCCAAAGGTGCTGCAGAGATCATCTTTAAGAAAGAGATATCGGAAGCTGCTGATCCGGAGGCAAAGCTGAAGGAAAAAGAAGCGGAGTACATTGATAAGTTTGCAAATCCATATGGCGCTGCTGCACGAGGATTTATAGACGAAGTGATCATGCCACAGGATACCCGCTCAAAGCTGCTGAAAGGATTTAAGATGCTGGAGCATAAGGTAGTGAAAATGCCTAAGCGTAAGCATGGTAATATTCCTTTGTAAAGAGAACGCCAGGAAGAAGTCTCACGCAAAGGCGCAAAGCCGCTAAGTGTGTTACGTTTTTAAGCTCGCCAAATTATAACGTATTGGCAAACCTGGAAGTTCAATTAGTATAAGATCTTATGATAGAAAAGATGGTTATCGGGAGATGATCATCTTTTTTTCTTTTAAGGGGAATCAGAAGCGGTTAATGCTACCAGTGAGCAGAAAGGGTTAGTGATATAATGAGCACATAAAAGAATATGAGTATAAAGAATGTCCTTTTCATAAAGCAAGATTTAAACAGTCATCTACAGGTGTAAAGCAATTTCTATGCCATAATTTATCCTTTCTTTCACAATATTGACACAATAACGTAAGAACAAGAGTAAATATTGCTGAACTGCTGTTTTTAGTTGCCGCAGCAGTAATTTTGCATGGTGAAGCTGCTCACCCGTATCACCGATCTTATATTATATACAAGTGTATTTACAGCCTGCTGTGCTACCGGGTTGTGTATGGCTACGGAGCGGCTTATCAATATTGTGTATCCGCCGCTTATCAGTCATTTACATATATTGGTATTCGGGAGCTCACTACTGGTCTACAATACGCAGCATATCATTAAATGGCAGGGCTATATTTTCGGGTTGCATAAAGATATGAGAGGCTGGTATTTTGTGTTTTTCAGCCTGGGCATGTTTATGGTCATAGGCAGTCTTTTCTTTCTTTCGGCAGAGATACTAGTTACCTGCATCATTTTAAGCCTGTTCACATTTACTTACTCATGGCCATTGCTACCTTTCAAAGGTCGTAAAAGACTAAGAGAATATGGCTGGCTGAAAATACTGGTGCTTACCGGTGTGTGGACGATAGTAACATCTATATTGCCCATACTGTATAGCAACAAACACATAATGGACTATCCAATAGAGGTAGCGCTGCGCTTTATATTCATTTTTACCCTGTGTATGATATTTGACATAAGGGACATGCAGACCGATGCAAAAAGTAATATCAGCACACTGCCTAATAAAGTAGGCATTGGCAATAGTTACCTGCTTATCAATGCGGCGCTTTTAATTTTTGTACTGCTGAGCGTGGTGCAGTATGTGCGTTATCCCATGCCAGTGCGGCTGGCCGGTGCGGTGCTTACTGCAATAGCTACAAGGCTAGTAGTGAGCTACCTTGACAAACATCCATCGGGCAAAGCATACCTGGCACTTGCTGATGGGATGATGTTGTTGTATGCGGTATTGATATTAGCGCCAAACCCTTAAGCCGGCTAACCCTCTAACCCCCAACCCCCCTAAAGG
>JAOQAP010000172.1 GCA_025963465.1 Flavipsychrobacter sp. | reverse complement strand
AAATGATATAGAGACCGCTATTGCAGAAGCAGGACGAATAGGATACACACTGATGCTGAAGTCTGCATCAGGTGGTGGTGGCCGTTGTATGCGTGTGGTAAGGACAGACGATGACCTTAAAAAATCTTTCCCTGAAGCAAGGAATGAAGCAAAGAATGCATTTGGCGATGATACGGTGTTCCTGGAGAAATTCGTGGAGCGCCCGAAGCATATAGAAGTACAGATAGCTGCTGATAGCTTTGGTAATATAGTACACCTGTATGAACGTGACTGCTCCGTGCAGCGTCGTTTTCAGAAGGTGGTGGAGATGGCACCATCTGCTTCCCTGCGACAGGATACACTTGACAAGCTATATACTTACGCAGTGAACATTGCAAAGGCAGTGAACTACAACAACCTGGGCACTGTAGAGTTCCTGGTAGATGCTGCTCAGAACATCTACTTTATAGAAGTAAACCCGCGTATACAGGTAGAGCACACTGTTACAGAAATGATAACAGGAGTAGACCTCATAAAGACGCAGATATTCATAGCCTCAGGGCATAAACTGTCTGACCCTGAAATAGGGCTTGGCGACCAGGCTAAAATTCCTAAGACGGGATTTGCTATACAGTGCCGTATAACAACAGAAGACCCCGTAAATGACTTTAAGCCGGACTATGGCACATTAGTTACTTATCGTAATGCAACAGGGTTTGGTGTGCGCCTTGATGAAGGCAGCACTTACCCAGGAATGAAGATCAGCCCGTTCTTTGACTCTATGCTGGTAAAGGTGAGCACATCGGGCAATACGCTCAGAGATGCAACACTGAAGATGCATAGAGCATTGCGCGAGTTCCGTATACGTGGTGTAAAGAATAACATACAGTTCTTGGAGAACCTGATCACCAACGAAGATTTCATTTCGGGTGATGCTACGGTCAATTTCATACAGGAACACCCGGAGCTATTTACCTATACACTACGCCAGGACAGGGGTACAAGAATGCTGAACTACCTGGCAGATGTAACACTCAATGGCAACCCTGATGTAAAAGTGAAGGATGAGAAAAAGGTGTTTGAAACACCGGTGATGCCTGATGTGAATACCCATGTGCCTTTCGCTAAAGGATCTAAAGACCTGCTGACAGAACTGGGGCCGGATAAGTTCAGCGAATGGCTGAGGAACGAAAAGAAGATACACTATACCGATACCACGATGCGCGATGCGCACCAGAGCCTGCTGGCTACCCGTATGCGTACGAAGGATATGCTGAAGGTGGCCAAGAGCTTTGCTATAGCATTCCCGCAAACATTCAGTATGGAAGTATGGGGCGGATCAACATTTGATGTGTGCATGCGTTTTCTGAATGAAGACCCATGGCGCAGGCTGGAGGCACTACGTGCGGCTATGCCAAACCTGCTGCTGCAAATGCTGATACGCGGCTGTAATGGTGTGGGCTATGCTGCATACCCGGATAACCTGATAGAAAAATTTGTAGAAAAATCATGGGAGAAGGGAGTGGATGTGTTCCGCATATTTGACTCGCTGAACTGGATGCAGAACATAGCGCCATGTATAGATATGGTACGCAAGCGCACCGGCGGCCTTGCAGAAGGATCGCTGTGCTATACCGGAGACATACTAGACCCTAAGCGTACCAAATACTCTCTTGAATATTACCTGAGGCTGGCTAAAGACCTGGAGAATGCAGGAGCGCATATACTGGCCATAAAGGACATGAGTGGCCTGCTGAAACCATATGCTGCCAAAGTGCTTATAGAAGCACTGAAGGATACCGTGAAGCTACCACTGCACCTGCACACACATGATACATCATCACTACAGCCTGCTACATACCTGATGGCTATAGATGCAGGAGTGAATGTGGTAGACTGTGCGCTTGGCTCTCTGTCCGGCCTTACGTCGCAGCCTAACTTTAACGCTATAGTGGAGATGATGCGCTTCCATGAGCGGGAGAACCAATACGATATAAAAACACTTAACCAGTTCAGCAACTACTGGGAAGCGGTACGTGAATATTATTATCCATTTGAATCGGGACTGAAGGCAAGTGCCGCGGAAGTATTCCAGCATGAGATACCGGGGGGGCAGTACAGCAACCTGAAACCACAGGCAATAGCACTGGGACTGGGTGATAAATTTGAACAGATCAAAGACATGTACGCCACCGTAAATGACATGTTTGGCGATATAGTAAAAGTAACACCAAGCTCGAAGGTGGTTGGTGATATGGCACAGTTCATGGTTGCCAACGGCCTGAGCAGGGAAGACGTGTATGAAAAGGGCGACCAGATATCGTTCCCTGAATCTGTGCAGCAATTCTTTATGGGCGAAATAGGTCAGCCGGAAGGAGGCTTCCCTAAGGATCTGCAACGCATAGTACTAAAAGACAGGCAGCCATTCAGCGACAGGCCAAACAAGCATCTTCCTCCAATAGACTTTGATAAAGACTTTGAAGCGTTCCTGGAACAATTCGGGCAAGACCTGAAGCTGACGGACTTCCTCTCTTACAAATTCTACCCAAAGGTATTTGAAGAGTACCTGAAATTCTACAGGCAGTATGGTGATGTATCTATTGTACCTACCCCACTCTTCCTGTATGGCATGAAGGTAGGCCAGGACACAACGATAGAAATAGCAAAGGGCAAGACCCTGCTGATACGCCTGCTGAGTATAGGCCCTGTAGATGACAAGGGCAACAGAACTGTATTCTTTAAGCTAAACGGACAGACACGAAATGTAGAAGTACGTGACAGATCTATAAAAGTAGAGCGTAAGGAAAACAAGAAAGCGGACAAGACAAATGAAAAACAAATAGGCGCACCGATGCAGGGCATGCTGTCTAAACTACTGGTGAAGAAAGGAGAGGCTGTGAAAAAGAATCAGCAACTGTTTATAATAGAAGCCATGAAAATGGAAACTATTATTACGGCTCCGTTCGATACTACTATCGGCAATATAGAACTGGGCGGCGGCACACTGGTAAACACTAATGACCTGATACTGGAATTAAACTAAGATGATGAAACGAACGGCGATAGGAACGGTAGTATTACTGGCTTGTATAGGCTTTGTAAATGTATGGGCACAGGGCAAAAAAAAGAAGCCTGTAGCTAAAGAACCTATCCCAACAAATGTAGAAGTAATGGCAGTTGTTGACTCTATTGCCGATTCTGCATATGTAATGGACACGAGCACTGCTACACGCTATTTCCTTTTCCCGGAATTCTATTCGTACTGGCCAATAACCAAAGGCGATACGATCATTAAGTACCAGTGCTATGATGCGGAGAACAGCTATATAAACATTGACACGCTAAGTGACATAGGCAATGTATGGCATATTCATTTTTTAAAAGTATTTAACAACTACCTGCACACCTATATAGATTCAGAAGGCAAGCCTAAGGCATCATCTGCTGCAAAGATCATATTTAGGTATGACCGCATAGACAATGACACATGGAAGAGCACTGACAATATCAGCGATTACATAGGCACACTGAAAGAGGACAGGAACGATATCGTTCGCCAGGACACAACTACTGTATTAAACACGGTAACCGGCGGCAAACGACTGACCATACGTAAATACTACAAAATAATAGAAATAAAGCATAAAGGCGAAATAGAAACTGATAAATAACAGGAACGTTTTATGCGCATTCTGAGCAAAGTAATACTCCTTGTGATGCCGGCAATGGTTATCGTAATTGCACCAAGGGCATTTGGAGATGACAAAAAGCAAAAACATAAAGTAGATAGAAAGGCATGGAGTCCTTATGCCTGCTGTCATGATATGAATGCGATAGAGCATACCCCTACCCTGATCACGGAACATTATCTCGTGCCTGAGTTCTACTATATAGACTCCTTGCATAAAGGAGATACATCCTTCGTTTATGAATGCTATGACAACCGCGATAGCATACTCAACATGGACACTGTGCAGGATTTTGACCAGGTGCGCTATATCTCGCTGCTGAAAAAATACACAGACCACGAACACACCTACAGGGATAATGATGGCAGCAGAAAGCCGTTACCTGTTTCTGTGATATCCAAACGATATGACAAACTGGGGAAAAACAAATGGATGAGCATAGGCTATCCCGGCAATAAATACCAGGAGCTGAAAGAATATAAGAATGATATAGTGAAGATCGACTCCTTTATGGAAAAGACACCTTCGGGAAATGAAATAATACTTAGCATCTACCAATACTACAAGGTAGCTCAATTGAAATAATTACCCGGCAATCCACTCTTCCGTAATAGCAGCGATCCTGTTCTCATTGCCGGTAAGCTCTGCCAGCCTTTCTATTACTCTTTCCACGAGTGCATCAGGGCATGAAGCACCGGATGTGATCATGACACGTAAGGGGCGGTTTGCAGGCAAATAGTTTTCTGATACAACCTCTTTATGGGTATGCAGATCAAAATGACGCACTGCCTTATCGGATACGAGGCAATGCTCGTCGTTAATAAAGAAGGTCGGCAGCTTCAATTCGCAGAGCTCTACGAGGTGGGATGTATTGGAGCTGTTATAGCCACCTATCACTATTGCTATATCGGCCTGCTGTTCCAGCATACCCTGCACTGCGCTTTGATTATCATTAGTAGCATAGCAAAGTGTATCGCGCGTATCTGCAAAGCGTTCATTTATCTTATCTGCCGGTGTTTGATATTTTGCCAATATCACCTGCTTCAGGTAGTCAGCTATACCCTGTGTTTCGCTAGCCAGCATGGTAGTCTGGTTAACAACACCTATGCGCTGCAGGTCTTTGGCGACATCAAATCCTTCAGAGTAGCTACCCTTAAAATCTGTATAGAATTGGTCTGCAGGTAGATCACCTGTTATGTATTTGGCCAGGTGCTGCGCCTGCTCCATATCTTTTACTACAATGGTATGTGTGCGGGCCTTACTATGAGAGAATGTAGCCCTTGTTTCCTCATGCCCCGGCTTGCCATGTACTATAATAGTATAGCCGTCATCCCCTATCTTCTCTGCGCGGTTCCATACTTTCTCCACGAACGGACAGGTGGTCTCGTAGTGCGTCGGATCTATTCCTTTATCACGCAGCTGCTGTTCCAGCTCCAGCGTGGTACCAAAAGCAGGAATGATGACCACATCATCGCTGTTCAGCTCATCCCATGGCATCAGCATATTTCCTTTGGTGTCCATGATGAACTTTATGCCCATTGCCTGCAGGTCTGCATTCACACCGGGGTTATGGATCATTTCGCTCAACAGGAATATACGCTTTCCTTTATTCTCCTCTACCGCACGAAAGGCTATTTCAATAGCATTCTCTACCCCATAGCAAAAACCGAAGTGTCGTGCAAGGATAACCTGCAAAGAACCCAGTTCCAGCACTGCCGGAGTAAAGTCTCTTTTCATTTTATCAGCTGCTTTTCGCTTCTGCTTGATAGCAGTTACCAGCGGGCTACGGTATTGTACAGGAACGTTAAAGGATTTCATGAAGGCACAAAATTACAAAATTTACGGCGTCATCTTCACTTAGCTATTATATAGGAATGTTATATTAACATTGATAACTATAATGTATAGCCGGGAGTATTTTTTTGTGCAATGAACTCATATTTATTGGCAGAGTCTATATTATTCTTTGCCCTATATGCATGAGATAGTATTTGAAACGACCCTGCAAAACCGGGCTCCAGGAGCAATGCTTGCTGCGCATAATAAATAGCAGAGTCGCTATTTCCTGCATACAGGTGGGAAAGCCCTAAATTGGCTACTGTAAAGGTATTACCGGGCGCCATAGCATTTACCTTTTTGTAGGCATCGACAGATGACTGATATTTTTTTGTCATGAAATAAGTGCGTCCCAACTGCTGAATGCATTCAATATTGCCGGACTCTGTCTCCAATGCCTTTTCAAGATGTTTTTCAGCGGAATCATATCTTTCAACGACCACATAGGCTGTTCCAAGATCGAGTTGTGCAAGCCCATCGTCCGGGCAAACAGCGACCGTTTTAAGGAAATAAGGGATGATCTGCGCTACAGCATCCTGCTCTTGTTTGCGGTCATTTTCACCAGGTGTATTTAACAGTATATGACCAACGAAAAAATTCAACCTGGAATTATCAGGCGCTTTATTAAGATCGGTAGAAAATAAAGTAAAGTTATTCTTCCAGTCAGCGTTCCTGTTAATGGTGACAGCAGTATAACATATTGACAAGACAATTATTACTCCCAGTGTTTGAGGTTTTCTCAAGATCATCGATCCGGGAATAGATAGCCTGATCGCCAATTGCTCAAGAAGCGCTGCTACTACAATGCAAAAGCCAACAGAGGGGAAAAACAGGAAGCGTTCGGCCATGGTAGCCCCTGTGAGAAAAAAGATATTAGAAAAGAGCGATAATGTGACCAGGAAGAAAACAGCACCAAATGCGTACAGGCCCTTATTATTTTGAAGTGTGTACCTTATGGCTACCCAAATGGTCATTAAATATGCCACTAAGGAGATGAGTACACGGTAGTCGCTAAAATGAACGAAAGGAATAGTACCAATAGAATAATCGCACAAAAGAGGATATGGTATAAATAAGAGCCTGAGATAGTGACCAAGCATTAATACTGCAGTAGCAAGGCGGGACTCGAAAGCAAGGCCAGGTTTTGCCAGGGCATTCTTCATGTAAAAGTGCTCTGAAAGGTTATTTACATGATAGGCACTTAGTACCGAGAACCTGATGCAAAGGAAAACAACTGCCCCCAGAACAACACATGAAAGTATATGTATGCTGCGCTTCCTGTTCTCATTTTTATACAAAAAGAAAACAAAAGGGATAACGGCCAGGAAAGTGATCGCAGTTTCTTTAGACAATAATGCTAAAAAGAAACAGAAGGAACCGATAATCAGCGACGCAACTTTTCCATCACGCGCATATCTTACGAATACATTCAAACTTAAAAACGCAAAGAAAAAACAAAGCAATTCATCGGCACTTTTAATATTATCGACCACCTCGGTATGTATGGGGTGCAAGACAAATAATAAAGACGATATAAACGCAACAGCAGTCTTTTTTTGTTCAAAAAGCCGGTCAAGAAACAGGAAAAGAAGAAGCACACAACCTGCAAATAAGAGCACATTTATTAAATGGCCGGGAGCAGGCTCCATTCCAAACATTTGATATTCTGTAGCAAATAATACAAGGGATAACGGCCTGTACAGGTCATTGGCCACAACACTATAACCCCAGTGATATGGCGTATGCAATAATTCAGGTATTCCGAATAGACCCTTTTGAACCAGTTTGTTAGAGGTAATGGCAGTACTGTCGTCGAGCACAAAACCATTACCGATACTATTTGCATAAACTGCTATGGAAATAACGGCCAGAAGTATCATAAGCTTCCACTGCAACGAAAAGGCACTGCTTGTTTTTGCAGTAGACTGCACTGTCGCTTGCTGTGGTTGTTGTGTTCTTTGCTTATGCTTGCCAGACATTATTATCAGGTATGACTATGTTCAACAACAGGAGTACAATTCTCTGTACTTCCCCTCAAGGTAACATTAAAAAACAAAGCAGGACGAGGTGTCCTGCTTTGTTCTATTTCTTCATCAATGCCAAATCCATCACCTCTGATGCATCTGACACATAGTAGAAGGTAAGTCCCTTGATGTATTCTTTATTTATTTCCTCCACATCCTTTTCATTCTGCTTTGGCATAATAATGTTCTTGATACCTGCGCGTTTTGCTGCCAGCATTTTTTCCTTGATACCACCTACAGGCAACACCTGTCCCCGAAGGGTTATCTCCCCTGTCATGGCCAGGTAAGGCTTCACCTTTCTGCCGGTAAATGCTGATGCAAGAGATGTAAGCATGGTAATACCTGCGCTCGGGCCATCTTTAGGCACTGCACCTTCCGGTACGTGCGTATGTATGCTTACTTCTTCAAATTTATTATCAGGTATGTTATACTGCGCAGCATGTGCCTTTAAGTAAGACAGCGCGGTACTTGTACTTTCCTTCATTACATTACCCAGGTTGCCCGTAAGTGTCAGGTTGCCCTTACCCTTAGACAATGATGTTTCTATGAACAGGATATCACCACCGGCAGCAGTCCATGCAAGGCCTACGACTACTCCGGGCGGGTGGCCTTTGGTATAAATATCATTACTGAAGCGGGGCTTGCCCAGTGACTGCTCTATCTGGTCAGGCGTTACCTGTGGCGCTACTTTTTCTTCCATGGCCACATGTCTTGCTACAGATCGCATCACACCAGCCAGGAGCCTGTCCAGTTCACGCACACCGCTTTCGCGTGTGTACTCCTGTATTATTTTCAGTATCACTTTATCAGGGAAGCGCATAGGCACTTTATCAAGCCCGTGCATTTCCTTTTGCTTAGGCACCAGGTGGCGCTTGGCTATTTCTATCTTCTCTTCGGGTGAATAACCGGACAGCTGAATGATCTCTAAACGGTCACGCAGTGCAGGCTGTATGTCGCTAAGGCTGTTTGCTGTAGCAATGAACAGTACCTTGGAAAGGTCGAACTCCAGTTCCAGGTAGTTATCGTAAAATGAGTTGTTCTGCTCGGGATCCAGTATTTCCAGTAATGCTGAACTTGGATCGCCCCTGAAATCCTTGCCCAGCTTATCTATCTCATCAAGAATGAATACCGGGTTAGCAGATTTTATTTTCCTCAGCGACTGTATGATACGGCCAGGCATAGCGCCTATATAGGTCTTACGATGTCCGCGCAGCTCACTTTCATCATGAAGTCCACCAAGGCTCAGGCGCACATACTTGCGGTGTATGGCGTTAGCTATACTACGGCCAAGCGATGTTTTACCAATACCCGGAGGGCCTACAAAACATAGTATTGGCGACTTCATATCACCCTTCAGCTTCAGCACGGCCAGGTATTCCAGTATACGGTCCTTGATCTTGCCCATACCATAGTGGTCATCGTCAAGTACCTTCTGTGCTTTTTTCAGATCGTAGCTATCTTCCGTAAAGGTGTTCCACGGGAGGTCCAGCATCAGGTCAAGGTGATTGTATATCACCGAGTAATCGGGTGTGCTGGGATGCATACGCTCCAGCTTTTCTATATTCTTTTTAAAGAGTTCTTTTGCTGTATCAGGCCATTTGATCTCCTCTGCGCGTTTTTGAAGGTCCTTTATCTCGCGCTCATTAGGATC
>JAOQAP010000154.1 GCA_025963465.1 Flavipsychrobacter sp. | reverse complement strand
TTGTTTGTGACTTCAGAGTAATAGTCAAGTGCCACCGACTGGCATACATTCAGCATAATAAGCCGGATGATATCAATAGTAGGCTGGATTATTTCTATTTTATTATACCTGAACCGGATCTCATTTGCTCCCGGTTCTATCTCAAATTCTTCACTAAGCCGGAACTCGGAAAAATTTTTACAAAAGGGAGTAATGAAACGGATGAACTCGGTGATCTTAATTTCATCAAATCCTAAAAAGGATATAACACCGTATTTGAAAACATAAATGAACTTGTTTGTATCAATAGTATAAAAGAGTTCATCACTGTCATAAAAATATGCAGGCGTTTTAAAACTATTTTTAAAGCCCTTAATATCTATACTATCTGCTATCTGGTACGCTAATACTTTCATAACCCGCACACTTCAGTAAGGATGAATAAATATTGTAATGTAATATCGTGCCAAAGGATATGTATTTGCAGGATTTCAGGAAAGAATATCAGCCTAGGTAGATGACGTTATTTACTAAGTATTAGGACATTACTGTGTTTAACCTATCCTCATTCCCCGTTTTTGATAATTGTAAGTAGCAGTTTAAAACGTCCGTTAGGTTCTACATGGCTTGATGCATGCGCCGGTATAAGTATCCCTTGTCCGATTTCCAGTTTGGTTGCTGTTCCATTCACTACAATAACAGCGCTTCCGTCTATCACCTGGAGATAGGTGTCAAAAGGAACCGTTTTTTCGTTCAGCCCTTCCCCGGTATCAAACGCCATTGCGTCAATGGAACCTGTCAACTTTTTCATTATAGACTTGCTCACCACTTCGTTGTGCTCATATTCTATAAGCTCCACAATAATGCGCGCTTTGCCTTTTTCTATGTCACCATCTTCGTTTGGTAAGTCTTCCAGTTCCTTCGTATCCATGAGTATAGTTGTTTATGGCCGGGATTATACTATTTACGTACAAAATTCAGTCCATCAAAAGCTGTTTTGCAGTTAAAATGCATGATTATTACCTTTCATTGCTCCTTACTGCAACAAAGGCCAGCTCCGGCTCTCCTTCGTCAAACATGCCAGTTCTCTTTCTTATAAATGATATACACCGTCTGCTGATTCAGTTTATTTTTTATAGTAAGTGCTAATGACTCGAGGGTGTTTTTAATTTCCGGCTTTTTACGAAGCATATCGTCAGGCGCAGATAACTCACCAAAATAAATAGCGCTTCTCGCGATGCGCACTTTTGTATTTCCTTGTTCACTTTTTACCGGGTAAAACAAACTGCCGTTTTGCAGCAGGCCGGTAACGATCGGCCGCTTATTTAGTATACGGGCTTCCATCCATTCTTTGATCACTTCTTCGGCAAAATTTAATGAATGTTCGGGGGCAGGATCAGCATACCCTTCTTCCAGTTCAAAAGTGATCTTAAAGCTTTTCTTTCTCATCGCTCATGTATCATTGATCTGTTCGGATTCAAAAATTGCCCCTATAAAATTGTGCCAGTCATTAATATTCAGCAGATAGGTTTGCCCTGATTGATCGGATACCGAAATCCTGATTTTTTATGGCATAAAAATTTTGCAGGGTATACAGCAAATTATTTTCAATCAAAAAACAGCATTATGAAACAAAACAAGACAGTGTTGATCACAGGTGCTACTAGTGGCATAGGATTAGAGCTTGCAAAATTATTCGCAAAGGATAATTACAACCTGATCATTGTGGCACGCAGTGAGCAGGAACTCGCGCAAACAAAGACCGCGTTAGGCCAATTGTTTACGGGAAATGTTATCGCTATTGCCAAAGACTTGTTCCGGGCAGAAGCTGCAGCTGAGCTATATGCAGAAGTGGCACAGCAGAGGCTTAAGGTAGATATATTGGTGAACAATGCAGGCCAGGGCCAGTACGGCGAATTTGTGGAAAGCGATATTGAGCGGCAACTGGACATTATCCAGCTCAATATTTCCAGCCTCGTTTCTTTGACCTATCTGTATCTCAAAGATTTTGTGGCAAGGGGCGAAGGAAAAATATTGAATACATCATCTATTGCCAGCAAATCGCCCGGTCCATGGCAGGCTGTTTATCATGCCACTAAGGCTTTTGTACAATCATTTACTGAGGCAATACGCAGCGAGGTAAAGGATAAAGGTGTGACCGTGACCGCACTGCTGCCCGGGGTAACCGATACAGACTTTTTCAATAAGGCAGATATGAACAGTTCAAAAGCCGTGCAGGATAAGGATAAAATGGCCGACCCTGCCGATGTGGCAAAAGATGGCTATGATGCCCTGATGAATGGTGACGACATGGTTGTGTCAGGAATGAGCAATAAAATGCAGGTAGCCATGGGCGCTATAACGCCCGATGAAACAATGGCTGATGTGACTAACAAAAAACAGGAACCGGTAACAAAAAAATAAACAACTATGAAAGCAGCGGTAATACACGGTCCTCACAATGTCTCGTATGATACAGTGGAAGACCCGAAGATCAAAGAGAACAGGGATATTATTCTTAAAGTGACAAGCACAGCCATTTGCGGGTCTGACCTGCATATATATAGTGGCGGCATACCCACAACGCCTATGGTGCTGGGCCATGAGTTTATGGGTATAGTAGAAGAGGTCGGTTCAGGGGTGAAGAACCTGAAACGCGGCGATCGCGTTGTAGTTCCGTTCCCTATTGCATGCGGGCACTGTTTCTTCTGCACCCACGATGTGCCGGGCAACTGTGAGAATAGTAATCCCGAGCACTATGGCCCGGAAGGTGGCCTGCTCACGGAGAAAGGCGGAGCGCTGTTTGGCTATACAGACCTGTATGGCGGCTACGACGGCGGACAGGCCGAATATGTAAGGGTACCCTATGCCGACTACGGTCCGCGCAAAGTACCCGAAAATCTTACTGATGAGCAGGTACTATTTCTGACCGATATTTTCCCAACCGGCTACACCGGCGTGGATTGGGGTGAAGTAAAAGGCGGCGAGACCGTGGCCATATTTGGCTCCGGGCCGGTAGGTATTATGGCGGCCAAAAGCGCATGGTTGCGCGGGGCAGGCCGTGTTATTGTAGTAGATCCCCTGCAGTACAGGCTGGATAAAGCTAAGGAAACAGCAAATTGTGAGACCATACTGTGGGAAGACGGCGCCAAAGATGTAATAGAGCAGATACGTAGTATGTCAGAGGGTAGAGGTGCTGATGTGTGTATTGATGCGGTGGGCTTTGAGCCGGCACGCAATGTGCTGGAAAAGGCAAAAGCCGTTGTGAACTTTGAAGCAGGGTCCGTAAAAGTACTGGAAGCATGTATGAGCGCAGTGCGCCGCAGCGGCATTGTTTCTGTATTAGGCGTATATCCTACCACCTACGATAACTTCCCTGTAGGACAGTTCTTTGACAAGGGTATTGTATTGAAAGGCGGTCAGGCTCCTGCACACAAGCATATAGACAAACTACTGGGCTATGTGGCTGAAGGAAAAGTGAAACTGGATGATGTGATCACCCATCGCCTGCCACTATCGCAGATAGCACATGGTTATGATATTTTTAAGAAGAAAGAAGATAATTGTGTGAAAGTGGTGTTAGATCCATGGGCATAGGCTGCCGATAATCAAGCCCTCCATTAAAGTCATCTTTAATGGAGGGCTTTTATGCTCGAAGGCATATGAACATGGCATGATTTTGATCGTGAAATATTTATAATAATTGTTTTATGGAACACAGAGATGGAACACATAAAAGCCTATGGCAGGATGTATATGAACATATCCCCTCGCAGATGGCAGAAGATACGATCTATGATGTGCTGATCATAGGCGGGGGAATAACCGGCGTAACAGCGGCCCTCCTGCTGACGGAAGCCGGCAAAAAATGCGTGCTGGCCGAGGCCAACACAATTGGGTTTGGCACTACTGGCGGTACCAGCGCCCACATTAATACTTTCGCTGATACCACTTATAAACAGGCCGCAAATGCATTTAGTGAAGCAGATGCACAACTCTTTGCTAATGCAATTACTGAAGGTTTTGAGGTGATAAGGCAGCAAATTACTACACTGGGTATAAGTTGCGACTTTGAGGAAAAAACAGGCTTTCTGTATGCGCAGACAGATGATGAGGTAAAGCAGCTGGACGATATCTATGATGGCGCTAAAATGGTAGGCGTACCGGTAGCCACAGCAGAGGAAGTGCCAACACCCATTGCTTATAAAAAAGCGCTTGCATTTACAGGGCAGGCACAGTTCCATCCTTTAAAATACCTTGCAGCATTAGCAAAGGCATTTATCAGCAAGGGTGGCATTATATTAGAGCATACACATATTGAGCGACTTGAAACCGACGAAAAGATTCACACGGCCATTGCAACAGACAAGAGTATAAAGGCTAAACAGGTGATATATGCCACGCACATGCCCCCCGGCGTTAACCTGTTCAGTTTCCGCTGTGCCCCATACCGTAGCTATGTACTGGCAGTTACACTGACTGACGATAATTATCCTGACGCCCTCGTGTATGACATGCAGGAACCTTATCATTACTTCCGTACGCATGAAATAAAGGGCAAAAAATACCTTGTAGCCGGCGGCAACGACCATAAAACCGGGCACGATGATCCGGAGCAGGCATTCGCGGAACTGGAAAGCTATTTAAGGAAGCACTACAATGTAGGTGAGGTAGCTTATAAATGGTCCTCTCAATATTATGTTCCGGTAGATGGCTTGCCCTACATAGGCCACATGACAGGAATGCCGGAGGGGATTTATTGTGATACAGGCTATAACGGCAATGTTATGATGCTGGGTAGTATAGCAGCAAAAATACTGACCAACCTCAATTCGGTAGGAAGCAGTAAA
>JAOQAP010000146.1 GCA_025963465.1 Flavipsychrobacter sp. | reverse complement strand
AAAAATGCATTGGCACAGCTCACTGTATTTACAGAGAGTATTTCGGAAAAGAATGAACTGATAGAAAAATTTGCAACAGAATTGAGCCGGACACAACAGCATGCTGACCTGGAAACGACGCAAATGAATGAAACCCTGGTACAGTTACAAAAGGCCACAATACTTACAGATGAGCAGTGGCGCAGCTTCCAGCAGTTGTTTGAGGTGGCGCATAAAGGATTTATGGAACGCTTAAATAAAAAAATACCGGCCCTTAGTCCTATTGATAAAAGATTTATGTTGTTAAGCAGGTTAAAGTTATCGAAGAGAGAAATGGCGGCTATACTTGGTATCAGCCAGGAGGCAGTAGTGCAGAACCGTCAAAGGTTAACGCATAAACTGGATATTCATAATACAAATACAGGTCTTGAAGAGTTTGCAGCCACTATTTGATTTTTACGGATGTTAGCCGCGTTATTTGAGTCATAAAATATACTAATATTGTACTGTTATATCTAAGTGAAAAAAGTATGTTCAGGTATCTTAAAAATATTGGTGTTAATCATGACGACTCTGCAGAGCTGCGATTAAAAAAATTCACGTTACTCATCATAGCGCTATGCTGCTTTATAGCAGCGCCTATCTGGAGCTACTCTTATTACCTGATGGGACTTACAACATCAGCTTTGATACCGTTGGCCTACATGCTGATCATTGGTCCGGCCATAGTGTTGTTTGCGATCAATAAAAACGAAAGGCTCCTGCTCAATATTCAACTGGTTGCAATCTTCCTTTGCCCTACAGTAATGCAATGGCTTGCCGGTGGTTATTTAAAAGGTGGCGTGATCATATTATGGGCGTTTCTTGCACCTATCAATGCACTGGTATTTCATGATATTAAAAAGGCCCAGTTCTGGATGGCAATGGTTTTAGGGACCATTTTATGCACCGGTTTTTTCAATGGTTATTTTGAACATTGGGGGAATTATACAGACCGCTCACAGAAGGTATTGCAGATAACTATGAATCTGTCCGGAGCTATTATGGTTATCTATTTTTCCATGCAGTACTTTGTAAGGACTATTAATAAGAATAACAGTTTGCTGATGCAGGAGAAAGAAAAATCAGACAAACTATTGCTTAATATACTGCCGGCGCAAATAGCGGAGGAGCTGAAAGCGAATGGTAAAACTCATCCGACTTTATATACAGACACTACCATTATCTTTTCTGACTTCAAAGATTTTACGCAGTTCTCAGAATTGTTTACCCCGGAAGAACTGGTAGGCGAACTGGAAGAATGTTTTAATTCTTTTGACGAGATCATTGCGAAGAATGGATTGGAAAAGATAAAAACTATTGGCGATGCCTATATGTGCGTTGCCGGTATACCCCGTAAGGAAGACGATGCGGAAGGTAACGCGGTAAATGCTATTATGGCAGCGTTAGAGATCGCTGACTTCATTGAAAAAATAAAGAAAGAAAAAAATAAGGCAGGAAAGGTATTCTGGGATATTCGTATAGGGGTCCATACCGGTGATGTGGTGGCGGGCATTGTTGGAAAGAAAAAATTCGTTTTCGACATATGGGGTGATGCTGTAAATACTGCCAGCAGGCTGGAAACGTGCAGCGAAGGTGGAAAGATAAATATCTCAGGTACTACCTACCAGCTGGTAAAAGAATATTTTAATTGTTCCTATCGTGGCAAACTTGCTGTAAAAAATAAAGGCGAGCTCGATATGTATTTTGTAGAGTCGATCATTCCGGAGGCAATTTTCGACCATAAATCAAAATATGCATTGATTTAAAGCGTGTCATATTTCTTAATGGCGCCTGGGTATTGTAACACTCCTGGTTATTTCAACCCCAGTTTTATCCCTGCCGCAAAGAAGTGATCTTTGGTCCATAAGCTGCCCGTTCTCCCCGGCATTTGAGCGCGAAGAAAATTAAGTGAAAACGGCTGAGTATGGTACCTCAAATATCGTGGGTATAGAGGTTGCGCCATATTTTGATATCTTCAACATTTTACTTTAAATTTACATCTATGTGAATTTGTAAAAAACTCAGCTTATGAAAAAATGCCTCCTCCTCATTATTTTCCATATCTGTGGTTTCTATTCATTGGCGCAAACCCCATCATTGCAGGATAAGCTTTATTACACCTGTAAGATATGGGGCTTTGTAAAGTATTATCATTCCGAGGTCTCTACCTGTCACACCAACTGGGACAGTGTGTTGCTCAGCGTGCTACCTGCAGTAAGAGCGGCAGGCACTATCAATGACTTCAACGATGTGATAGATACCATGCTGGCTGCTGCCGGACCAACAACCCTCTCAACAACATACTTCCCTGATACTATTGCACCTGAATTAAAACGTAACAGGGACTTTAGCTGGATAAGCTCGCCTGTGTTGCGGAGTGATGTGCAAATATCATTAGACACTATAAAAAACAATTTCAGACCACATGCAGAGTGTTGGGTGCAGGACAATCCACATACCACGTCATATGCAGGTACGCTTATATTGCCTTACGATGATACAGAGCTCATTGTAAACACAACGATTGCTTATCCCGGTAGCGACGAGCGGTTGCTGATGTTTTTTAAGTACTGGAACGTTGTTCGCTATTTTTACCCTCATAACTATGTATTGGACATCCCCTGGGATAGCACTTTGAATAATTTTGTTTTGAAAATAGATGCGGTCAGCAATGCAGAGAAGCTGTTCTACCTGTACCTGAATATTAATACGGCGCTTAATGATGCCCATGTTGCCGGACTCACCTATAGCTCTGCCTTCCCGACACCACCCGGATACATGCAGCCACCTATCCGGCTCAAGTATATAGAAGGAAAGTATGTGGTCGTAAAGTCTGCAGTAGCTGGCATTTACCCGGGTGATGCAATAGTATCAAAGGACGGTCTCACCGTCTCGCAGTGGGAAGATAGTTTGAATCAGTATTATTCATCCGGTAACCCTGCTGTGTTAAGGAGGTTTGTGTATGAAAACCTGTTGGGCAGGCCTGGTGGTAGTGAAGCCCTTGTGGTAGAAGACAGTACCGGGGTAAACCATACCTTCATAGCACCATGTAATGACTATGGCTACTACAATTATGATACTGTCTATTATCCCAATGATTCTCTCGGCAACATCAGTTGGACCAGCATGGGCTGTAATACCGGTTACGTGAACATGGGCAACCTGCAACACGCCGATGTGAATGCTATGTATACGGCCCTGAGTGGTAAGGGCGCCATCATTTTCGATATGCGTAATTATCCCAATGCTACTGAGCTGGCCATTGCTAAACTGATGTTAGCGAACAGAACGGAATACATGAAATTCATGATACCTGATGTCACTTATCCCGGCACTTTTTCCTGGAAAAGTGATT
The DNA here is from genome assembly GCA_025963465.1 of Flavipsychrobacter sp. Classification (GTDB taxonomy): domain Bacteria; phylum Bacteroidota; class Bacteroidia; order Chitinophagales; family Chitinophagaceae; genus Nemorincola. Next base: position 1,185 of record JAOQAP010000146.1, on the reverse strand, counting down.
CGGCAGGTGTTGATGGGAACCCAACTCCTTACACCGGAAAAGTAATTATATTGATAGATGAAGTAACACAAAGCCAGGCGGAATTTTCGAGTATGATACTGGAGTCAATGCCCGATGTGATAAAAATAGGAAGCCAGACAGCAGGTACCGACGGAAACATAAGTTACTGGAACCTTAGCCAGGACATTAATACCGGATTTACATCGCAGGCTATCTACTATCCCAATGGCGACAGTACTCAGCGCATAGGCATTGTACCGGATCTATTCGTTTATCCCACTCGTGCCGGCGTCCGGCATGGGGATGATGAAGTGTTAAATAAAGCACTGATGGTTGCATGCTCAGCAGCCGGGGTGCGCGATATACATGCTGATAAAACGATAGTACAGGTTTTCCCTAATCCTGCAGACGATCTTATTGTTGTAGAGGTAAAGAATGCGACTGACGGGAAAATTGATATAATGCTCACTGACATCACTGGCCGGCAAATGCTTCACAAAGAGGCTATAGCTAATATCCGTACATTTCTTGATGCAGGGAAACTTGCGGGAGGGCTATATTTTGTCACAGTAAGAATTGGCGCAAGACAATATGTGAGCAAAATTGTGAAGAATTAGAATTTAGAATATTAGCTGAATAAAGAACTGCGCCTGTCAATGGGTGAAGAAATGTCTATATTAATTTGAGTGTTTTCTCTTTTTTCGTTGTATGCACGATCCAGCTCGTGAATAAAATCATCCATCTCTTTTGAAATAAGATATAGATTTCTGGAATGGTCTTTGATCTCGTTCTCAGTAAGGTCATGGTCAATAATTAGTTTGGTCATACCGATCATTGTCGCAATAGGTCTCCGGATCACATGACTGATATCAAAAATGATCTGTTCAATGGACGCGATGTAATCAACAAGTGGAGTAATGTCACTGGTAGCCCCATACCATACAGTTTTGCCGTCTTTATTTTTTTCGGGAATTGCCTGCATCCATCGCCACCTTACCTGCTCATTAATTACCATCCTGTATTGAAAGCTGAGCATCGATTGGCTTTTATAAGCCTCTTTCATTGCATCATTAAATTTGATCTTATCGTCTTCATGTAATAGCTCTCTTATCTTTTGAGGGTCATCAGAAAGGTCTTCTATGTTATAGGTATGATTATAAGCGTCAGTTCCACGGTTCATAAAGA
>JAOQAP010000135.1 GCA_025963465.1 Flavipsychrobacter sp. | reverse complement strand
ACAGACAAATAAGGATACCCACAAAAATACCGTTGTCTTCATAGCGCACTGTTGCAAATTAAATACTATAAAGATACGGCTTAAATATCCTTCATCTTCGACTTGTAGTCCTTCAGTGTTTCTGTATCCGTTTCCGCAGCTACTACCTTCTCCAGCGCCGACTTTACTATGGCGAGCCTTCTTTTAGCTACAGCTGCTTCTTCCTTTTTATCAGATTTAGCATTGTCCTTCTGCTCGCTGGCCACCTGGAACAGGTAGCTGCCCAGCGCGGCACGGTAGCCCTTCAGGTTATCGGAAGTGATAAAGCCGGTATATATGGCTACACACCTGCGGAACGATTCATCGCTCTTCACGTTCTTAAGGTAGCTGCTCATGCTGGTAGCAAAAGGGAATTTTTTGGAGCCCTGTACATATGGGGCATGGACCTCATACAGCACTATATCTTCATCAGCACCTTTATTGCCTATCACATTCCATATCACATAATCCAGTGTAGATCTCGGGTTGGTGAGCATCAATTTTTTGGAAAGGATGTATGCTGTATCCTTGTCCATTTTGCTGATCGCATCCAGCGCATTGCCTGCCAATATGTAAGAGCTGTCATACAGCGCCCTGAACATATCTTCTTCAGCAGCCTTTACTTTCCAGGCTCCCAGCACACCCAGAGCATCTGCCCTTACTATCTTACTGCTGTCGGTTAGCGATATGTTCCTGATCTTAGCCGTCCACCTTTTATGATACTTATCGTTCTCTGCATTCTTCAGCTGAGACAATGTCAGTTTCCTTATTGATGCAAGGCCATCGTTCAGCCCCCTGTCAATGATCAGCTGCGAAACAGAATCGGACAGCAGCTTGCCTGCAGCAGCTATAGCCAGTCTTCTATTTACATAATCATCACAATTCATAAACTGCACCAGATACTGCTCAGGCTTTTTATTCTCGTTCAGCTCTCCGGGCAATACATTATCATAGTCGGGTATTACCACCGGGCGTTTACCGTCTTTATAGGCGTAGGTAAATGTGTCTTTACGTTTTGTAATATTCCAGTCCACCATTTCCCTGCTATTACCATACAGTATAGCAGTTTTCAATGGCAGCCGGTACAGGAAGGGGCTATCGGCCTGTTTCTGCTTTACAGTTACACCAAGTGTTTTAGCCGCGTCATTATAATTGTACACTATCTTTAATACAGGGTGCCCGGCATGATAATACCACTCGTTGAAGAACCAGTTCCAGTCCTGCCCTGTAGCTTCTTCTACCGCCATGCGCCAATTATGGGCTTCAGCGGAGTGCAGTGCGTTCCTGGTCAGATATATGTTCATGGCCTTATCGAAAGCAGCATCACCTATAAGTCTGTTGAGATAATGAAGTATGGCGCCGCCTTTGTTATAAGATATAGGATCGAACATTTCTTCCCGGCTGTCATAATTGAAGCGTACCAGTTGGGGATCATTGATCCTTGCATATCCTATGTAGCCCTGCAGGTCGTTGTATGCCAGCTCATCCGCAGATGCTTTGCCATACTTATAGCCACGCCATAGCTGCTCGCCATAGTTGGCAAATGACTCATTCAATGTAAGATTGCTCCATGATTCGGCAGTTACATAATCACCAAACCACTGGTGGAACAACTCGTGAGATACAATGTCTTCAGAATTTTTATCAGCTATCTCACGTGCATTCTGGTTCATGAACTCACCGAATAATGACGCCGAGGTATTTTCCATAGCACCCGATACATAGTCCCTGGCCACCACCTGGCTGTATTTGTTCCATGGGTATAGCACACCGGTACGCTGGGAGAAATAGCCCATCATTTCCGCTGTATTATTGAACATCTTCGTAGCATAAGGTGCAAACTCCGGTTCTACATAATAACTGACCTCTTTATTTTTCCAATGATCTCTTATTATGCTGTACTTCCCGATCGCAAACATGACACCGTAAGCCTGTATCGGCATATCCATCTTCCAGATGTCTGTATGCATGCCCTTTACATTTTTCAACTGCTTCACCATAGCCCCATTGCTCAATGTTACAAAGCTATCAGGCACGGTGAGCTCCACCTGTGTAGTAAAGCGGGTATTAGGCTTATCTATAGTTACCATCCAGTGCGAATTGGATTCTGTTTCGCCCTGTGTCCATATCTCAGCAGGCTTATGCGGCGTGCTGTAGTCGGTGTTAATAAAGTACAGCCCCCTGTCGTCTGCAATAGCCGAGCTTCCCCCGTCCATGTCACTATATGGCATGGCAGTATATTTCAGGTATAGTTCTATACTATCTGTAGCCTTATACATGCACCCGAAAGCTATCTTAATATGGTTGCGGTCATAAGTATACTTCAGTGGGGTATTTCCTTTTTTGCTGACCAGTTCTACACTGTCTATACGCATATCCTGCGCATCCATAACCAGTGTATCGGTAGCATAGCTATAAGGATGCAGCTTTATCCATTCCCTTGCATCAGCCGTCTTTTCTTTCCAGTTAAAGAATAAGGCAATGCGGGTATGCCGGATCTCCCATTGTTTAGCTTCCGACGCACGGTACACAAGCGGACCACCACGGGCACTCACAGTCAGCGTATCAAGGGTTATTTCCTGTACTGTATCTTTTGAGGGTTTTTGTGCATGACCAACTACCCCACAGAGCAGTATAGGCAGCAACGAAAAAAAAGATCTCATCATTAACAAGTCATTAATTATTGAAGCAGTAAATATAATATTAATGAAGTAGATATTACTCACCCTTTTTGTGTGACAAAAACATTACAATACCTGCCATGTATTTTATATAGAAGTTATGTAGCTATAAGTGTTTTAAAGACTAACACAATATTGTTTTTTATATTACTTTTACGTTAGCAGAAACTATTATGAATAAAAACTACATTCCCAGGCTGGGGCTGATGCTCTTAGTGCTTATTGCTACTGTAAGCTGCCATAACCGGCATAATACGGAGCCGCCAATCCCGACCAGTGGTATATTAAGACAGAGCTGCAGTGAGTCATTAGGGTTTAGCGGCAAATGGCAGTTGATAAGCATAAAAGATTCAGGGCGAAATACTAAGCCTAAACTGATCGATACTCTTATTGTGGAGGATTGTTCATCTATCGAACGCCATTCAGGTGGCCGTTTGGTGTCTAAGGATGAATTTAAGCTGTATAAAATGACCAACTACTGCGCTGATTATCAACTGGTGTATAAAAATGATTCTATAGGTTGCATTAATATTGTAAGAGATACGCTTATTTTCAGCGAATGCAGCGACTTTGAAACAACACGTTATTTTTATAAGCGTATCTTAGGTTAGCCAGATCAGTAAAAAGCTTCCTCGAAGTGAAGTATCTCTTCTACACGGTCTCCGTTCATTAGTATACTTACAATGTCAAATCTTATGATGAGGTATTGAGAATTTGCGGCCACAAAGGCTTCTGCTGCAGATTTCAGAAACTGCTGTTTCTTTTTAGTCACAGACTCTTCAGGGAAACCAAAATCAAAATTAGTGCGTGTTTTTGTTTCCACTATCACGAGTGTATCACCCTTAAAAGCAATGAGGTCAAGCTCTTTTTTACCGCTCCGCCAGTTCTTATGCAAAATAATATAACCTTTGTTTAGCAGAAACTCTTCAGCAATTTGTTCGCCTTTTACCCCAATTTTACTATGTTTGGACATTCAAATGATAACTATAGCATGAAAAAATTAGTACTTGATTTCCCGCTTCAATTGCAAGAAGCATTAATAATAGGAAAAAATTACCGTTTCATAGCGTCAGCAAAAGAATTTAATAATGTAGTTGTTACGGGCTTAGGTGGTAGTGGTATAGGTGGTTCTATAGTTCAGAATTATGTTTTCGATACACTGAAAGTACCTTTTATAGTAAACAAGGGCTACGACCTTCCTTCTTTTGTAAATAAACATTCTCTTGTTATAGTTTGCTCTTACTCCGGCAATACTGAGGAAACAGTAGCTGCAATGAAAGAGGCAATGAAAAAGAAAGCCACAGTGGTATGTGTTACTTCAGGCGGCATGGTTGCCGATATTGCCAATAAGAAAAAAACAGATTGCATACTGGTACCTGCAGGTATGCCACCACGTGCATGCCTTGGTTATTCTTTAGTTCAGCTACTGTTCATTTTAGCACACTTTGGCCTTATCAACAACAGCTTTGAAAAGGACATTAAGAAGTCCATTAAACAACTGAAAGACGGCGAGAACGACATACAGAAAAAGGCAGCTGTAGTTGCTAAAAAAATATTTGGCAAGCTACCAATTGTATACTCTGCAGACCGCTATGAGGGCGTTGCTATACGCTTTCGCCAGCAGTTGAATGAGAATAGCAAGCTACTATCCTGGCATGGCGCTATACCAGAGATGAACCATAACGAACTGGTAGGCTGGAAAGATAAAGCTGACGATAAAGCAGTGATACTGCTTAGAAATAAAAATGATTATGAGCGTGTGCAAACACGTATGGAGATCAACAAAAAAATATTTAAAAAGTATACGCCAAATATTATAGAGATATACTCTGAAGGCGGCAGCTATTGGGAATCTGCTTTCTACCTCATTCATCTTACGGACTGGGTATCTGTGCTGCTTGCAGACCTGCGTGGCGTAGATGCTACAGAGGTGAAAGTAATAGATTTCCTGAAGGGATCGCTGGCGAAAGTATAATTACAATTTGATTAATGTGGGCAATGAGATAAATGAGCCTTATGCGATCAAAGCTCTAATTGGATTAAAAAGGAACAGCCTCAGGTATGGGGCTGTTCCTTTTTAATGATCTGCATATTACCGCTCTATTTGCGGATGAGTAGGTTTTACATGTTTCACTGTGTTATGCCAGAGGCTGGCAGCGTATAAGGCAGAAGAGTGGTACTTTTTCCTACCCTTGTTTGGACTATTGTTTCCTTCTTCGCCCGTGCCTGAATTCAAAACATTGTCTTCGGGCAATAATGGTGATGTGTTTTCTTCTGCCTGCTGGTTTTGCATATTTGTTTCCATGAGAAAGCATTTAAGTGGTCAGAAAATAATTGTCATATTAAAGTTACGACATTATTATGGTCAGACAGGGGGTGATTTTTGCAATTTGCTTAAAAACCACCTTTTTCATTTTTCCACATTTCCACAATTTTTACATTATTCAGACGACAGGACGTTAACCCTTTGGGCAATAAAACTTACATTTGCAGAATTTGTTTTTTCAATGGCTCCGATATATACTGATTCCCCCGCCTGGTTACTGCTTGAGGATGGCTCCCTCTTTAAAGGAAAGTCTTTTGGCGCAAAAGGTACTGCCGGTGGCGAAATATGTTTTAATACCGGTATGACCGGTTACCAGGAAGTTTTTACAGATCCTTCTTATACCGGGCAGGTACTCATCATGAACAACGCCTATACAGGCAATTATGGTGTAAAGAAAGAAGATGTAGAAAGCGATTCTGTAAAGATAAGCGGCCTTATCTGCAAAAATATTGCTCATAAGCACTCCCGTACACTGGCTGATGACGGTCTTGAAGCTTACCTTGTACAAAATAACCTCGTTTGCATCTATGATATAGACACAAGAGCACTAGTACAGCATATTCGCAATAAGGGTGCGATGAACTGTATCATATCTACAGAACTATCTGACGAAGCAGGCCTGAAGGCTGCACTTGCGAAGGTGCCGAATATGGATGGACTGGAACTATCGTCAGAAATATCTACAAAGGAAGCTTATACCATAGGCGATGCTAACGCACCTATACGCATTGCGGTAATGGACTTCGGTGTAAAGAAGATGATACTGGACTGCATGGTAAAACGCAATGCTTATGTAAAGGTATTCCCTGCCAAAACCGGTATTGAAGAATTAAAGAAATTTGAACCACATGGTTACTTCATATCTAACGGCCCCGGCGATCCCGGATCAATGGACTATGCAGTAAAAACCGTTAAAGATATACTGGCTACCAATAAGCCTTTCTTTGGCATATGCCTGGGTCACCAGTTGCTGGCAAGGGCTAACGACATACCTACTTATAAAATGCACCACGGACACAGGGGACTTAACCACCCTGTGAAAAACCTGATCACCGGAAAATCGGAGATCACTACACAGAACCATGGTTTTGGTGTAGACCCTGAGGCGGTAAAAAAATCGGACAAGATAGAAGTGACGCACGTGAACCTGAACGATGACTCTATAGAAGGTATCAGGATGAAAGGCCACCCGGCGTTCTCTGTACAGTATCATCCGGAAGCTACACCGGGACCACATGACAGCCGTTACCTTTTTGATGATTTCATAAATATGATCAACGACAACAAATAATAACAACCTTATTTCTTCTTAATTTTTCAACAGACATGAAGCAGGAAAAAATTCTTATAGTAGGTGCTGGCGGACAGATAGGTGTAGAACTGACATTGGCCCTGCGCAAAGTGTATGGTACAGACAATGTAATAGCTACTGATATAAAAGAAGCCCATCCCCTGCTGAAAGATAGCGGACCATATGCGATACTGAATGCGATGGACGCTGCTGCTACTCATGCGTTGGTAAAGAAAGAAGGCATTACCCAGATATACCTGCTTGCTGCACTGCTTTCTGCTACCGGCGAGAAGAACCCACATAAGGCATGGGAGATAAACATGCAAAGCCTGATATCTACCCTGGACCTGGGCGTGCAGGAAAAACTGACAAAGATATACTGGCCGAGCTCTATAGCGGTATTCGGTCCTACGACGCCTACAAGCAATACCCCTCAACAAACAGTGGTAGAACCACGAACGGTGTACGGCATCAGTAAGTATGCAGGTGAACTATGGTGCCAATACTACAATCAACGCTGGGGTCTGGACGTTCGCAGCCTGCGCTATCCCGGCCTTATCAGCTGGAAATCGGAACCGGGTGGCGGCACTACTGACTATGCAGTAGAGATATACCACGAAGCACTGAAACACAAGAAATACACTTCATTCCTTTCTGAGAATACCTACCTTCCGATGATGTATATGGACGACGCTATACGCGGCACCATAGAACTGATGGAGGCACCTGCAGAACAAATGAAAACACGCATGGCCTACAACCTGTCTGCCATGAGCTTTTCACCAAAAGAGATCGCTGCTGCGATACAGAAACACATTCCTGACTTTACCATTGACTATGCTCCGGACTTCCGCCAGGCAATAGCTGACGGCTGGCCTAAGAGCATAGACGACAGCGCTGCACGCGCAGACTGGGGCTGGAAAAATGAATTTGACCTGGACAGCATGAGCGCTGATATGCTGAAGCATCTGAAGGAAAAGATGTTGCAGACGGTGTAATTGAACTCTTTACTGTAAGGCTGAAATATGTCCAAACAAAAACTTGTAGTACTTACCGGTGCCGGCATCAGCGCTGAGAGCGGCTTAAGAACGTTCAGGGATAGTGACGGGGCTATGGGAAGGATATAATATAGAAGATGTAGCCACGCCCCGTGCATGGCGCAAAGACCCGCAACTGGTACTGGACTTTTACAATATGCGGCGCAGAGATGTGATAGCCGCACAACCTAATGCTGCACACATAGCGCTCGCGGAACTGGAAGATCATTTTGATGTGCATATTGTAACCCAGAACATAGACGACCTGCATGAACGGGCAGGCTCCACAAAAGTGATGCACCTGCATGGCGAGATCATAAAAATGCGCAGCGAGAAAGACCCATTGAAACTATACCCGATAACAGGTGACATAACCCTGGGACAAAAGGCTGCTGACGGCTACCAGTACAGGCCGCATGTAGTATGGTTCGAAGAGCCGGTGCCTATGATAGAGCAGGCGATTCCTGTGATGTATGATGCTGATATTTTTGTGCTTGTCGGCACATCGCTTGCAGTGTATCCTGCGGCAGGCCTGGTAGACTATATAAGGCCGGAAGTGCAGAAATATGTACTGGATAGAAGTATACCATCTGTAAGCAGGTACCGGAATGTGATACCTATAGAAATGCCGGCAACAGAAGGTGTAAAGGAATTAAAAAGGCGACTAAACCCCTGACCCCTCCCGCTGTAGCGGGACCTTGTTCCGGGGAACCAGCTATTTAGCATTGTTAATGCCGCATTTAGCCTTAGATCGCTATTGGACTAATTTATTCTCGACTTGCTTTTCTTTGCATAGTAAGTCAGCTATTGAAGTATTTTTGCTCTGATAGCAATGTTAATTAGACTAAAGATATTTCCAGGTCCACCATTTCAGCTTTTCGGGGTCGTGTAGTTCAGGAGGGGTTTCTGCAAAGTAAACTGCGCACTGAAATACGTATAAGACACAACGATCCTGTATAGCGCCTGCATATTTATTAGACCGATCATATAGCTGAACAGGATCCTGGCCTACAAGAGCATCAACACTTTTGATACCGATATTCCACAGATCGTCTGCAATAGAAGGCCCTACGCCGGGAATGCGGCGGAGGTCGCGAATGGCGGCTTTGTACGCGGGAGTAGTTTTGCTCGTCGCAGACATTGATGGTTTATTTATCGAGGCTGAACAAACTATCTACAAACTCTTCCTTGTTGAATATCTGCAGATCTTCCATCTTTTCACCTACACCTATATACTTCACCGGTATCTTGAACTGGTTGGCTATAGCCAGTACTACCCCACCCTTTGCAGTACCATCGAGCTTGGTAATAGCTATGGCGGTTACATTGGTTGCAGCAGTAAAATGTTTGGCTTGTTCTATGGCATTCTGCCCGGTGCTGCCATCAAGTACCAGCAGTACTTCATGTGGTGCGTCGGGCATTTTCTTTTTGATAACACGATGTATCTTGCCCAGCTCATCCATCAAGTAAGACTTGTTGTGCAACCTACCTGCAGTATCTATTATTACTACATCGCTGCCGCGGGCCATTGCACTCTCCACGCTGTCATAAGCTACAGAGCTTGGATCGCTGCCCATGTCTTTCTTTACAATAGGTACACCTACACGCTCGCTCCATATGGTGAGCTGATCTACCGCTGCAGCACGGAATGTATCTGCCGCTCCGAGTAGTACGTTCTTACCGTTCTTCTTGAAGTTATAAGAGAGCTTGCCAATAGTAGTAGTCTTGCCTACCCCGTTCACACCTACTACCAATATTACATAAGGCTTCTTATCAGCAGGAACATCGAAGGTTGCAAATTCATTGGAAGGGGCTGCGGTAAGCATGCTCATGATCTCTTCCTGCAAAAGGCGGTTGAGCTCAGAAGTGCCCAGGTATTTATCTTTGGCTACGCGCTCTTCTATACGCTTAATGATAGCAATGGTTGTATCTACGCCTACGTCTGCGCTGATCAGTGCATTCTCTACCTGGTCAAGGACCTCTTCGTCAACTTTGTCTTTTCCCGCAATAGCCTTGGTGAGCTTTGAGAAAAACCCTTCTTTGGTTTTTTTCAGCCCTTCATCAAGCGCTTCTTTTTGTTCCTGTTGTTCTTTATTGCGTTTAAAAAGTTTGTCGAATAAGCCCATGGTAAGTATTAAAACGCTGCGAAATTAGCCTTTTATGATTATAATTAAGCATTAGTTATTGAAATACAGGAATACATTTGCGACCCCAGATAACAGCAAGAATAAATATAATATAATAGCTGCCTTGTTTTGTATCTAATCATTGGGCAATTCCCGTTGAAAAGCGTAATTTAGCGGTCGATTTACAACCACATATTAATGAAAGATTTCTCATTTGTTACAGGTCCTACGCCTGCTTATATAGAATCGCTGTATAGCGAGTTTGCGAAAGACTCTACTACCGTAGACCCTGAATGGAAAAAATTCTTCGAAGGCTTTGACTTTGCTGTTGCACAAAATGGCGGCAGCGTGGTAACAGCCAGTACAGATAAAACACCGGTGAGCAGCGACAGGCTCATTAAAGAACTGGGCGTTTTCGAGCTGATACGCTCTTACCGTAAGCGCGGCCACCTGGTGGCTACTACCAACCCTATACGTGCCCGTAAAGACAGGCATGTGCAGCTGGAGCTGGACCGCTTTAACCTGAGCGATGCAGACCTGGAATCTACTTTTTTTGCCGGAAACTACCTGGGACTGAAGGATGCAAAACTAAAGGACATCATTGTTCTGCTGAAAAAACTATACACGAGCAATATAGGTATTGAATACACATACATCAACGATACAAAAAAATGCCAGTGGGTACAGAAAACCTATTCTGACCTGATGCAAAAACCATTCACACTTGATGAACGCAAACGCATACTGGAAAAGCTGAACGAAGGCGTGATCTTCGAAAAGTTCCTGAGCACAAAATTCATTGGGCAGAAACGCTTCGGGCTTGAAGGTGGAGAGAACACTATACCGGCACTGGACCGTATCATCAACGACGCAGCAGATGCAGGTGTGCAGGAAGTGGTGATAGGCATGGCACACCGCGGCAGGCTGAACATACTGACCAACACACTGAAGAAAACATACGAGCAGGTATTCTCTGAGTTTGAA
>JAOQAP010000133.1 GCA_025963465.1 Flavipsychrobacter sp. | reverse complement strand
GCTCATTAACGACCAGGTAAAGGCCCACTATTTCAATAACATAGTTGACCTTTATTTTTCCAACAGGCAAAAGTATATAGATAAGTTGCTGATGCAGGGTAGCCCAAACTGCAGCCATTGCGCCCTTGCCCGTATGACCCTGAACGTGGGGGCAGTGATATCACCTGCACCATACCCGCTGGGCTTTACCGGCACCACAACTGATACTGCTTTTACCGGCATGCCGGGATCAGGTGGAGTAGATGGCACAACCTGGATGGCAGGTGTGCTGAGAGATAGTGACCTTACAGTATATGATAGTACCCTCATGGCAAGAATGCAGGATACGGTGGCCCTGTTTTACAATTCTACCAGTTCTTCTATGGCCTATGCTGTTATAGATAGTATAATGGCTAACCTGGGCAACTGTATTTCAGGTAACTCAACACTGGCTGCAGATATTAAGGATACCCTGGTTAGCATTTACCTGTCTGGTGCAGCGCCTATGGGTAATTTTGTGCCCCAGCAGATACGCTATGCCCTCACTACTAACGGCGTGGCAATGAACGATATTTGTAACCAGTATATTATAGATTGTTACCAGTTTGGTACACAGCCACCTACACCTGTCAACGATTGTTTACCGCAGGCTGTATATACCGGGCAGGCAGTCTTTATGAATGCTGCTGCCACCCTGACTGCACTTACTATTCCCGGCAGAGGCATGCCTCAGTCATATGTCCTTGATACGGTAACGAATGCATTTGAGAAAAACATGGGGAGGGCGTTAGGCAATCGTAATAGTACAGACCTTATAGGGTCTTATGATGTGCCCCAACACCTGTATAAAATTGATGTGGTGGCAACAGGCACAACAGATACAGTAGCCATATATCTTCACTCACCATCCTACGCTGATTTCTTCGCCACACCGGGTGCAAGCTTTGTTATCACTGTTGATTGCAGTAATACTGTTCCGTCTCTTGCTATGGCTAAAGGCTATATAGGTGAATTCAGCTTTACCGCTAATGTACAGGCTACAGCCGGGCTTATTGTTACTAACAGTATAATGACAGGCTGGGCAGACCGGCTGCAGACCATGGTGTATCGCAGTAATGCCATAAGCGCGTGTGTACCCTGTACACAGATGCGTGAGCTTTATACCCAGTTTGCTGATACGCTTATTGCAGATAGCGTGTATGGCAGTGACCACCCGTATTACGATATCATGCTAGCCAATTTTATGAACGCACACCTGGGCCAGCTCTATACCTCCGCTGATTATAAAACCTTTATACAAAGCTGCGCGCTGGCAGACAGCGCTGTAATACCATTGTACACAGGTTACGCTACTTATTCCTTTGCTAACCGTACGGCAATAAACAGCTTTATCACTGCCCTGAATGCTGTAGATCCGCTGTACAATTTTGATAATTGTTACCGGGATAGTGATATGGTCAGTCACGTAGAGCGGATATGCATAGACCTTAACAAGGTGCCACTGCTGGAACTGTGGCAATATAAAAATATGCTGAATGGCTATGCCGGTTCTTTTGTTGCGCCTAAAAATGTAAACAAGCCATTGTCTGCATTGCAACCCGCACGGGAGATAGGCATCCTTTATTATCCTGATGCATTTACGGCTATTAATCCTGCAGACTCTAACGTCATTGATACCTCTACTGCAAAGTTCTTTGGCTCGCAGCGGGGCGTTTGGATAGCAGGTAGCTACGTAATGCGCAATTTCTTTGATGTGGTGGCCAATACCGGTGCATCTCCGGCATCTGTATCTAATAATGCATACCTGCTGGCAGAGTACGCCAATAAAATGCCCGGCGTAGTTTTCATACCGTGCGATATGAGTACTATTGATGCTGATTATTACAAGGTGCAGAAAAAAGCATTTCTCACTTACAATTATAAATACCAGCAACTACCTGCATATGCTGTGCTGGATTCTATACAGGCACAATTCCTTACTTCACGCATCCCTTCATGGTCCGGCTACACGGCCAGTTATACGCAGCCGTTTCATCCCGGGGCGCCGTCTAATCTTTACCTGGGCGATGCTACAATGAACAACCGCTTCTACGATACCTTACAAGCCATCATCAGCCAGGCAGGTACAGGGGGCTATATCTTTCATACTGCTAGAAGTGTAAATGTGCCGCTGACCGCGCCAAAACAACTGGATGCTTATATATGCAGCGATGAGAGTTACTGGTATCGCTACTTTACTACCGGCGACACCCTGTATAATGCTTATGTGTCGTTCCCTGCTTATATTCCTAAATACCTTCGTTCGTCTTATCATGTAGCGGGTGCGGTGGTGCCGGTGCCATATGACAGCCTGAACAGGTCATTTATCCTGAACCTGGTAAGAACAGGCACTACGGATACATTGCAAGTATATGGAAGGGCAAGCTTTGTGATAGGTAAAAGCATAGAACTGGATAATGTGCTGCTGGGCAATGCTGCAACAAGCAGTAATGTAAGAACAGCAGATACATTTAACAATTGCGAAAGACAACTGTTGTTCTCCAGCATCAACCAGGGCATTACGAACCATAATATTTACATGGATTCTGTAAGAACGGAGATAAAGGGCGCTTTTGCTAATTACCTGGCCACAGGTGTGCAGGAAGAACTGGAGCTTGGCTACTGGAACGATGAATTCAGTTACACGCTCTATAACTACGACCGTGCGGGCAATCTTATACTTACTGCCCCGCCTGCGGGGGTTACGCCTATTGCCAATACGGGACACTTGCTGACAGATGTAGATACCATGCGTGCAAATAATATGTTGTCAGCACCTACTACGCCCGTATATAATAAAAAAAACACCTATGAGTACAGCTCTACTGACCAAGTAACCGCGCAAAATACTATAGACGGTGGTACCACGGCTTTTTACTATGATGCCGCCGGGAGACTTATTTTTTCACAAAATGCAAAACAGGTACCCGGTAACCTGTTTACCTATAACCTTTATGATAAGCAGGGACGTATTATAGAAACAGGGCAAAGGACCTGGCCAGGAGGCGTAGCGCCATATCTTGTTACACATCCTAATATGGTATCGGCTGAAGCGGTCAGCCTATTAATAACGCTTGGACCTGCAAACAGGTATGATGTCGTACGAACCATTTACGATACTGCAGCTGCAGACCTGGGCACAATAAGCGGCCAGGACGCACAGCAAAACCTGCGTAAACGGGTAAGCTGTGTAAAATATTTTGATACGCTGTTAGCTGCTGACAGTATTTTTGCCAACTATACTTTCGCATCGCATTATAGTTACGATATACATGGCAATGTGCAAACTCTTGTGCAGGATTTCCCGGAAATGGATGACCATGCCCACTATGGTTTCCCGGCATCATTACAGCAGCAATACAAACGTATAGATTATGACTATGACCAGGTGAGCGGCAAGGTGAATATGCTGAGCTATAACAGGGGAAGGTCAGACCAGTTTTACCAGCAATATGAATATGATATTCAAAACAGGATAACAAAAGTGCAGACCAGCAGCGATGGCTTCTTGTGGCAGCAGGAAGCTGCCTATAAGTATTACCAGCATGGCCCGCTGGCCCGTGTGGTGCTTAATAATCCTTATGTGCAGGGTATGGACTTTGCCTATACCATACAAGGATGGCTGAAGGCTATGAATAATGACACCCTTGACGCCAATGAGGATATGGGTATGGACGGCGCAGATGTATCAACGACCAAGGATGCAGCAGCCTATGCACTTGATTACTTTACCGGGGATTATAACCCCGTTGCTTCTTCACACATGGTGCAGCATTTTCATAACATTACCCGCAACCTGTATAACGGCAATATAGCCGCTCAAACCGATGCGATCAGCAATTTTCAGAAACTGCATAAACAATATGTGTATGACCAGCTGAACCGAATACATAGCGCCACTTACCACACTGTAGATGCTGTATATAACGGAATATCGCCGATAACGGATTTCCGCAGTCATTATGATTATGATGCAGATGGTAATATCACGTCGTTAGTACGTTTCGGCAACGACAGGGGCACCGGTGCACAGATGATGGACAGCCTTATTTATAGCTATACTAATCCGAATACTAATAAGCTATATAAATTGTATGACTATTCACCAAATAACTATTCAGGTACCGCAGGTTCGCTTGATATTGCTTTTGATACAACGTCAGCCACTACCAAATATCACTATGATGCAATAGGGAATACTATACAGGACCTGGTAAGCGGACAGGATACCATAGAATGGAACATGTATAATAAGGTGAGTCGGACGGTAAATAATACCGATGGCAGTGAGCTGCAGTTTGGATATGACGGCGCAGGGAACAGGGTAGTAAAGAAATATATTAAATACCTTTCCGGTGGCAGTATACGCCTGGAAAAGAAGGATTACTATGTGCATGATGCGCAAGGCAATATCCTGGCCACATACCACCACACAGATACATTATCAAATGCTACAGGTGGTTGGGTACCAACCTACAGGAAGTTTTACCTGGCGGAACATAGTATATATGGCAGCAACAGGCTGGGCATAAGAAAATATTATCCTGGCCAGTTTCAGCTGGTATATGACATGAACAGGCTGGTGCCGCCAACTCCTGGCTTTACAGATACGATGCTATGGCAGCATATACCATGGTATAGCCTGGAATACCAGGATGTGATAAAGACGGACAGCCTGAACCTGTATGGCAATACTCATACCGACTCGCTTTTCCTCACCACGCTGGTAGGGCAAAGGCGGTATGAAGTGAACGACCACCTGGGCAATGTACTGGCTACAGTAAGTGACAAGCGGGATGCCGACAACCTGGCCCCACCACTCACCCCGGGAGACCCGGCAAGGGTGCTTACCTGGAAACCCATAGTACCTAATGCATATGACTATTACCCGTTTGGGCAATATATGCCCGGCAGGTGGCGGGGTGATACCGGCACACAATGCTACACTATTGTGAAACCTGCGATAAGCACATCTCCTGGTGTGCCTGCATCTTATCCATTCACATCCATATCTACGCTCGTCCCAGGTCCTTACTTTTTCCCGGGATCGGCATCCCTAACTCCTATGGGTGGGGGAACAATAGACCGGTTAACTACAAATATTGCAGGGGCCGGTGTACACTTTAATCTTGTGTACCCTGTAGCGCCGGGTATACCGCAAACAGTAAGCGTTACCGTGACGTACTATGCAACAATTCCTTATACCATTGAAGTTGTAGATGGCACTAGCAGAGCATTTCTTGGCTGGCAGATTATTAGTAGTGGTGTTCCTTTATCTGCTATTGTTAGTATTCCTATCACTCCTACATCATCTTCAATTGCTATAGAGGTAATGGAAGGGGGGATTATAGGAGGGAGCTGGGCGCCGCCGCCACACTATATAGACCTGTATAATGTTAGTTATGATACAACAAGTACCACCGCCACCATTGTATCTACTACTATATGCGACGAAGATGGTTATCTTTATGGTTATAACGGGCAGATGAAGGTCAATGAGATTGCTGGGTTAGGTAATCACAATACATCGCTATTTGGGGAGTTCGATACGAGGACAGGACGGAGATGGAACCAAGACCCCAAACCTAATGCGTCAGTTTCTAATTATGCTACTTTTAATAATAGTCCGATATGGAAATCTGATCCAAACGGGGATGACCCTGGCTGGCCCAACTGGTTGTTGGCTCTTCGGAAATCTTTAGGGTATTTAGAAGGTCCGGTTCATGACCGTAATTATACAATGGGTGATGGTTGGATGTTTGAAGGTCCGGAGGCAGCGCAGAACAGAGCCAATTACAATAATATTCAGACGGCTAAAGTGGAATTTTTTGCAGATTTATTGTTGCCAGAAATAGCAGTTGTAGAAGAAAGAATAGCTATAACTCGAATAAGAGATATAGATTTGGGATTTGGTAAGAGTGTAAAAGACCCTGAAACTATTGGGTTTAGCACGAATAATATAAAGGCAGACCGTCAACGAGCCGTTAGTCAAGCTTGGAAACAAGAAAGAAACATGGTTAAAAACACAGGGCGTGGTACTGTGGATTGGACTGAATCACAACAGCATGAACTAATTACTACAGGTAAAGTAAAAGGTTATGAGGGTCATCATATCAATAGTGTTAACGGACATCCTGAAATGGCAGGTAATCCGAATAATATTAAATTTGTAACGCGACAAGAGAATTTAGATCTACATGGCGGTAATTTCCAAAATCCAACAACAGGTCCTCTGATAGAACGAGAATCTGGTTTAAAGCCCAGCAAATAGCTTATGAATTATTTCGATCAAGTAAAAGAAACTCTATATCAGTACAAATATTTGGGAGAAAAAATACTGAGTACAGATGTAATACTAATTGGGAAAGCACCGCACATTGCTCCCCAAGCCTGGCTGCATTGCCTCTTCCCACCGCTATCTTATAAAGATGTGGAATTGCTGGAACGAGAAGCGCAACATAACATACCTATGCCATATAAAGAATTTTTATTGTGTTTTGGTAATGGAATCAGTATATTTAACGCCTTCAATTTGTATGGACTAAGAAAAATATTGAGCCGCACAACTGATGAAGCAATATGGCAACCTTTTTCTTTAGATACTCCCAATACTATCGAGCGGCCAAAAAACGCAAAAGACGAATATCTTTTTATTGGTGGATATAACTGGGATGGTTCCTTGCTGTATATCGATGGGATGACTTGCAAAGTTTACTATTGTCTGAAGAGAGATGCAACACCGCTTTATGAATGGAATAGTTTTGAAGAAATGCTAGTTGGCGAAGTAAAGCGGATACAAAAACATTTTGATAAAGAAGGTAGACGAATAGATAAAAGTGTTCCTACTACGCCGTTTGTCGTCAATAGTTAGGTATAAGGCTTACGCGCCTTAGCATCACGCAGCAGTGCATCTATGGTGGTTATGATGTGTCTGCGGTCGGTTGCTGGTTGCAGTACCTACTTGGTTATCTGTCAGCCCTGCCAGTTAGTCCAGCGACATGCCCAGGGTAGCAGCGATCTTTAGCGCAGCTTCCAGGGGTGGCTTTACATCATCATGCTCTTGTTATTGAAGGGATATTTTAACCTATGCATGCCGGCATGCAATCGGGTCCCCGAAAAAGGAGACCCGATTGTGACGTAAAACGCCTGCCGGTAATTGGTATACGTGATCCCCAATCTGGAAATTGCTATCTACAAATCACAGATACTACTTCCAATAACCAGGGGTCCATTCCCATCCAAAATCTGTATTTGTCCAATGGCCGGGTACCCAGTGTTGAGTTGGCTGTGGAGGGGATATCCAACGATTGCCATTCCATGTCCATTGTCCGGTTTCATCATTCCATGTCCAATCATCATTGATGTAAACGTAATTGGTTCCGGGAGAGACAATTTTTGTGTATCGTGGACTTTTAGGCTTTACTTTTACCACATGGCCTTTTTGTTTCATTTTGTCCTGCGCCAATACTACGGAAGACGTACTCAAACTTATGCTTAAAAGCAGTAATAGAATCTTTTTCATATTTTCTGTTTTTTTCTGAACAGGGCAAAAAAATCATACCAGTTTTTGGCATTAAATTGTTGCAAAGAACTCCAATTTTTAACCAGAGATGCTCTATTGGTCTTCAGTAATTGGGTCATATTAAATAAGCACATTTCTTTCAATAAAAATAATATTTGTATATCTTTAGCGTGCAAGCTAATATAGCCTTGCATATAACTCACCATTAAAAAATAAGGAAATGGACTACGCAAAACTGAAAGGTGTGATACCTGATAGTATAATAGCACAATTGCCTGCACTGGCCAAGTTTGGTATAGACGGGCCTAAGCGGTTATCGCACCTGCTGGGGCAGTGTATGCATGAGAGCGCAAACTTTAAGCTGCTTGAAGAGAATCTTAACTACTCTGCAGATGGACTGCTGAAAACCTTTTCAAAGTATTTTTCTGCAGCTGATGCAGCTAAATATGCCCGTAAGCCGGAAATGATCGCTAACAGGGTATATAGCAGCAGGATGGGTAACGGGCCTGAAGCATCGGGCGATGGCTGGAAATATCGTGGTCGTGGGGCTGTGCAGTTAACAGGCAAGGATGCATATAACCAACTGACGGCTGCCGTAGGGGTGCCGGGTGTGGACTTTGTAAAAACGCCTGAACTCGTTAATCCGGGGTATAGCCTGATCTCTGCAGCTAATTTCTTTAAGTCGAAGCCTAATATGTGGGCCACATGCGATAAAGGGGTAGATGATGCAACCATAACCGCGGTGACCAAAAGAGTGAATGGTGGTACAAACGGACTGGAAGAGCGTAAAAAATACACTAAACAGGTATATGCTTTGATTTCTGCATAGCCTGTTTACACAGGTATGACGAGTAGCTATTCCATGATAAACAATTTTAAAAATCATCATTATCATGCAAAAACGGGTTATTCTCAGTTGGTTATTATTGTTTGGTCTTGCGCTCAATGGCTTTGCGCAGAAGACAGTGCTGATAAAGCACAAATGGTATACCAT
Organism: Flavipsychrobacter sp.; assembly: GCA_025963465.1. GTDB lineage: Bacteria > Bacteroidota > Bacteroidia > Chitinophagales > Chitinophagaceae > Nemorincola. Next base: position 5,610 of record JAOQAP010000133.1, on the reverse strand, counting down.
AACTTATAGCACAGACCAATGCTCACCAATAATGGGCTACTATGTGCAAACGCAGGCACATGCGAAAGCCCGTACAAAAATAGACCGTGGTGATTTTAAAGTGGACCCTATGACACCAAAGATGTGTGATATAAGCTATAGCAAAGAATATGCTGAATATAACAAACAATATCCCCAAGACCTGCAGCGCCGAATGGACAAAGGGCATATAAGCCCTTATGAAGCATTTACTTTTGCCGAAGATGCGGCTAAGGAATCGATGTACTATGACAATGTATGCCCGCAGATAAGCCATGTGAATGAACAGGAATGGCGCCAGGTGGAAGCAGAGGTTCAGGATAGGAGCGCTACCTATGGTGATGTAAAAGTATGGACAGGTGTACTTATTAGCAAGTCTCACCCACGAATGATGGGGCATATAGGTATTCCTGACTACTACTGGAAAGTAATTTCTTACAAAAAAAGCGGTAAAACGCAACGTGAGGCATGGCTGAGCCACAATGTGCCTGAGAACCTGGATACAAAGGCAGCACAGGCAGTATCGACATTTGATCGTGTGGTGAAAGTGATCCACCAGTATTACCCGAAATTCACACCTGATTTTTAGTGAGGTAGACAAGTTTAAAATAATAAAAGGCTGCCCCCCGGTAGCCTTTTATTATTTTAATGCATTTCTTCTTTCATAGGGAAAAGGCTAGGGGCGGCATCGATATTTAAAAAAAATATGATAAAGCTGTAGGCCTTCATAATTATGATGCAATGTACTTAGCTAAGGTGCCGCCAACCAAAATAACTTTCTGAACGGTCGAAAAACTTTCTAAACGGTAAAAAAAATGGTAAAAAAGGGCTGTTTTTGATAAAAAAATATTTCAAAATATTAATATGGGATACTGATGATTACGATGGTACCCGAAATATCGCCCTTTTCATCCCTGAGATTTCTGACCTCGAACCCAATTGTTTTATCTTGAATAATATTGAGCTGTGCTATTCTCTTTTTGATGTTTTCTATGCCATAAGATTCGTGATCCTGATCGGCTTTTATTTTAGCAGTATCGATGCCAATGCCATTGTCTTTTACTTCGATATACACTACTTCCTCCCGCTCAAAAATATTGACAGATATAATTCCATTTGGGTCTTCATTTTTTGGCAGTATGCCGTGCTTTAATGAATTTTCAACTAATGGTTGTATGAGTAATGGTGGAACCAATATTCCAGATATATCAACTTCAGGATCAATATTGATCTCAAAATTCAGATGATCTTCAAACCGCAATTTTTCCAAAATCAGGTAGTTGCGCACCAGGTCTATTTCCTTTTGCAGCGAGATCAACTCTTTTGATATGTTATGCATATTTTGCCGGATGAGGTCTGCAAAAATTCTGAGATATTCATTTGCAGCCTTCTTCTCATTACCATTGAACAGGCTCTGTACATTGTTTAGTGTATTGAAAATGAAATGAGGATTCATTAATGCATTCAGTGATTTGAATTCAGACCTCAGGTATTTAAGTTCATTTTTATTTTCAATGTCCTGTTTGCGAAGTACAGACCTGATACGATATTTTATAGCCACGCTTATTATACCGGCTATTATAAGGAGAGCAGCCGAAATGAACCACCATGTAGCCCAGTATGGTTTCTCAATTGTAAGTATAAATGTAACAGGTAAACAATAGTCGCTAGATCGTGTTTTTGCCCTGATCTTAATAAAATAGGTGCCGTATTGCTGATTGCTAAAATTGATATCTTCTCCATTTAAATCTATCCAATTGTCTATATCGTTTTTCGAAAATGAATACTCATATGAGATGGTATTGCCGGCAAATGAGATAGTGGAGAACGACAGGCTAATATTGCGGGCTTCATCGTAAGAAACAGTAAAAGCACTGTCAATAAAAACTGTTCTTTTTTTTGTGGTAAGACTTTCGAAAAACAGCCTTGGGGAAGCAGGTTTATTAAAAAGGGTTTTTGTTTCTATAGTTGTTATTGTGCCGTCTTTAAAGAAATAGGTATTCATAGAATCACTGCATATGGATTCAGCATGTAACGGGATATTGGGGTTTTCAATAACTGAGATAGTTGGCTTAACGTTTTTTTGCAGGTCATTAATTGTGAGGAGCCTGTATTGATTATTTGTTGTGATCAATAGATTTGCTGAATCGACATTATTAAATTTTTCCCAAATGCAATTCTGAAATAAAATTGTGTCTATTTTCATTTTTCCATAGATGTTAGTACATACCAATAACATATTGTCATGAGTATATCCAACAAGCCGGTCTTTGTATAGCGAAAAATATTTTAACTGCATATTTTCAAATTGCTTTTGAGGTATATATTTATTGCTCTTTAAGTGATATTGATATACTTCTTTTATTGTAGCACATAAAAAAGTGTCTTTATATTGCGACATGCCAAATATTCTATCTGGTGTTGCAGGTATGTCGGCATAAACGGCACATTCCTGAATGGAGTCTCCTGATATTAATTTAGAATAATCGACAACTCCAACATACCGTACGTATTTTATGCAGACAGTATTGCCTGACCCTGCAAATACTTCTTTTACACTGTCTTTACTAATATGGTGTTTTACGTTTATAGGGTTGTTCAGAATGTTACTAATTTCCAGGTCTTTCAGGCCATAAAAGTTAAAGTAGGTAAGCTGGTCATTGATCAGGTAATGACCATCATGTACAAATGGCGCAGAAGAATTACTATATTTTTTAAAATCAAACAGGCATACATTCTGCGTTCCTTTTAAAAGGAATAAATCGTTATTGCTTGTAGCATAGAAAAGATGGTTTTGCTTAACCGTTGTATATTTTACCTTTCCGGAGTACGCATTTTTTAAAAGGGTAGCATTCAGATGATATTTGCAATAAATGCCGTCGCTAAGCGTACCTATCCAATAGTTATCGGATACATCCTGTGTTACGCTGGTTATACTTAAGTTATTTAAGATAGTAATTGAATCATCTATAATCAGTCCGCTACTTGTTGCATAGTATATATGGATTGTGTTGCGATATACACGCAGCAAACTGTTGTTTCTTGAAAAGTTATATTTAGCAATTGATGCTATAACTTTATAATTGGAAGAATGAATAAAGCTATCGCTAATGAGATATATGCTACCCTGCGATGATATTGATTTTTTTATTTGTATTAATGGTATTGATTTAACATAATTTCCATTTTTATCCATGGTAATTACACGCTCAATCTGATCAATTTCAAATCCTGTCGGGGTCTTTTTTATGTAATCAATGAATTTACAGTATTCTGAAATTTTAGGAGAGTAATGTATACTAACCTGATCTTTGCAGATATTGATGAATTCTGACTGATCATTGAAACTGATGGTGATACTACTGTCATACTCAATAAAAATATGCTTAATGAAAGATGTTTTGAATGGTAATTTTAAAAAAGGAGTGTTTTTTTCAGTATGAAATACCCCATCTTTATAGAAACACAATTTACCATTGTATGATGCAAACCATAATCTACCTGATCGATCTTCCGTTGAAAAAAAGATATCATTATCAGGCAGGCCATTATCTGTAGTATACGTTTTGAAGACTTTGCCATCATACCTTGCAACTCCTTTATCTGTGCACATCCATAAATATCCTTTACTGTCTCTGTATATGTCATATACTTTATTGCTTGGGAGCCCATTTTCGACGGTGTAATGCAATAGCGGAAAATCCTGGCAGATAGCCAGTGTTGAAAACATGATCAATACAAACAAAAGTTTAATCGTTTTGTTCATAGTGGTTGTTATAATTTAAGTAATTGAGAAAGTCTGCATATCGTCGTCTACTGACTGGCAAATTAATATTATTGCCTAGTAATACATTAATCGTGTCACCGTTGATTATTTTTTTCAAATGGCTGCAATTAACAAGGTAGGATCTGTGAATACGATAGAATGTATCTTCCGGTAGTAGGTCTTCATAATCGGATAAAGGACCCGTAAGAAGCATTTCTTTAACGCCTGCAGTTGTTAGAAATAATATTTTGGAATAGCTGCTTTGAGCTTCAATATAGCAGATGTCTTTTATAGCGACTACCTCAATGCCATTGCCATCTTTAAGTGTTATTTTTTGTGCCTTAACTTTATTTTGTATGTCGTTTGATAGTTGCTGATAGGATATGGTGCGTTCGCTCCTGATCTTTTTGAAGGTGATTTTTTCCTTTAACTTATCGACGGCTATCCTTAATTCTTCAATGCTTATAGGCTTTAAAATATAATCGATCGCGTTGTACCTGAATGCTTTGACCGCATATTCGTCGTAAGCAGTCACGAATATGATCTCAAAATTAACGTGGGTAAGGCGCTCAAGAAACAGGAATGCGTTTTCATTTGGCATTTCTATATCAAAGAAAACTGCATCAGGCGTATGTTGCTTAATCTTGATCTCTGCTTCTTTTGTGCTATGCGCAAATCCAACTATTTCGATATTGGGATCAATAAATTCTCTAATGATATTTTTGAGATTTGTACAGGCTTTCTTCTCGTCATCTACAAGCAGAACTTTCATGAGTGATCAGTTTAGTGGAGTTAAATCAAATGTCCGATTTTTTTTAAGATTTTTCATTAATTTATAAAGAGTTCCAATATTGTAGCAATGAGCTTTTCTAAAAGATGTGCAACAGCCCAATTTTCTTATATTTACTGAAAATGAAATTCTAACATCGTGCCTGAACTTTTTGAGACATTCCCAGTATTGCATACGTCAAGACTGGACCTTATAGAAATAACACCAGCTCATAGGGTAGACCTGTTCCGTATATTTACAGATGAGCGTGTAACGAAATATTATGATGTACTACCGCTTAATGAAGAAAGTGACGCTCAGAAGATAATGGACATACTGGCGCAGCGGTATCAAAATAAGACAGGGATAAGATGGGGTATTGCCCTGAAAGGGCATAAAGAAATAATAGGCAACCTGGGTTTTAATACGTTTACACCGGGACACAGGTCAACAATAGGTTACTCAATAGAACCAGAATATTGGAATAAAGGCCTGATAACGGAGGCTATACAGGAAATAGTACGATACGGTTTTAACGAACTTGGCGTGAACAGGATAGAGGCTGAGGTAATGCCGGGTAATACTGCATCAGAAAAAGTACTGGACAAGCTCGGTTTCTTGCATGAAGGATTGCTGCGTCAATGGATGTATTGGAACGGGAAGTACAATGACATCAATATGTATGCCTTGCTGAAAAGGGATATTTTATAAGTTTACCTGAGGCTTGCAATATTTACATATATCCTGCGTTAGTTAATGTATCAAGTCACACCAAAATATCTGAATGATGCAAAAGCTAGTACCCGTAATGGCAGGTATCATTATGTGCTTCGCCCAACACTTATCTGCACAGCGGCAATTTGAAGGACACTGGGGGAAGAAATTCTTTGATGTGGCGTATGCCAATGCTGCTACTGATGACGGTGGTTACATAATAACAGGCCTTACGCTTAGCACCGGCGACACAAACGGAGATATTATTGTTGTCAGGACCAATGAAATAGGAGATACAACATGGTCTTTTACCTATGGTGGTCCGAAGATAGAAGGGGGAAAT
>JAOQAP010000262.1 GCA_025963465.1 Flavipsychrobacter sp. | reverse complement strand
AAAAAAGAGGCTGCGCGAAGCAGTCTCTTTTTTAAGATTGCTAAAAAAATTACTTTTTCTTAGCAGCTACCTTTTTAGGGCCAGCGTTCTTTTTAGCTGCAACCTTCTTAGGTGCTGCTGCTTTCTTTGGAGCTGCCTTTTTAGGAGCCGCTTTCTTAGCAGGTGCTGCTTTCTTAGCAGGAGCTGCTTTCTTTGGTGCTGCTTTTTTAGCAGGTGCTGCTTTTTTAGGAGCCGCTTTCTTAGCAGGTGCTGCTTTTTTCGCAGGAGCTGCTTTCTTTGCTGTTGCCATAACTGTGAATTTAAGGGTTAAACAAAAATCTTAAATATGGCAAGATCGCCGTAGGGGGTTAGGCCTGGGCGATCTCTGTATTAACTGTTTTTACTGATATCAATGTTTTTGTGCGTGTCTTGCGGAATTCTACTATACCATCTGCAAGAGCGAATATTGTAAAATCCTTACCAAGTCCTACATTGTTGCCCGGATGGTACACTGTACCCCTCTGACGAACGATGATGTTACCATTTATTGCTGGCTGACCACCGAAGATCTTTACGCCCAATCTTTTACTATGTGAGTCCCGGCCGTTCCTTACACTGCCTTCTCCCTTTTTATGTGCCATTTTATATTAAATTACTTATTTACGAAATTAAAATTAAGCTATTGCGTTGATCTTGATCTTAGTCAGGCACTGGCGATGACCATTTTTCTTCTGGTAACCCTTACGACGGTTTTTCTTGAATATGATGACCTTGTCACCTTTCAAATGATCAATGATCTCAGCAGAAACTTTTTTAGAGTTATTACCAACGGTGATATTACCTTCATTACTTACCATAAGTACAGAGGAAAATTCTACCTTATCTCCAGCATTGCCACTAAGGCGATGCACGAACAATTCGTCATTCTGTTTAACCTTGAATTGTTGACCTGCGATTGTAACTATTGCAAACATGATTTTACTAAAATATTTCCGCAAAGATAATAGAGTTTTTCATTTTAAACAACAAAAAATAATTATTTCTTATTTTTCGGTTAGCAGCCTGCCCTGCATAAGTAACAAAAATGCGTACGCCATTATATAAATAACGCTCCTGATAATATAGATATTACAATGTACATGAGCAGGTGTAAATATATAGTAACAACCTGAAACACCTGTGAATAGTGGAATACAGGCCGTCAACTATTAAATAAATATTATTTGATAGGAAGTCTGTATAAAAACAATAGCAGCCTGTAACGCTATCCACTATCCTAAATATTAGCAGGAAAAATAATGAAAAATATTTTTCAAATTTTTTGCGATATAGGTAAATAATAGCCAAAAATACCGTCATATGCGGTACAATATGAGGTAGTAATAACCCTGTAATTAATACTAACTTTGAGCCGGTATACACATACGTAATGAAGATAAAATCATTTCTTGCCCGGCCATATGCCGCCATCGTTCACTCAAAGGTGCGTAAGGGTATGGCCACAGCAGTTGCCGACCAGCAATCCATACTTCAGTACCTGCTGAAGCATGGCAGCAAAACGCTTTTTGGCAAGGAGCATGGTATGCAGCAGGTGAAGACGTATGAGGAATTTAAACAGGCAGTACCTGTCAGGGATTACGAAGCATTTACCCCTTATATAGATAAGATAAAGAGCGGCACACAAAATGTGCTGTGGAAAGGAATGCCTATCTACTTTGCCAAGACCAGCGGTACTACCAGCGGGGCAAAGTATATACCTATCACCAAAGAATCAATGCCCAATCATATAAATGGTGCAAAGAGTGCGCTCATGTGTTATATGATAGAGAGCGGTAATTCCGCATTTGCAAATGGTAAGATGATATTCCTTTCCGGCTCACCCGAACTGGAGCGGGTAGGCAAGATACCTACCGGCAGGCTTAGTGGCATAGTTAATCATTATGTACCCCGCTATTTGAGAGGCAACCAGCTGCCCAGCTACGAAACCAATTGTATAGAAGACTGGGAAGTAAAGCTGGATAAGATTGTACAGGAAACCATGAATGAACAGATGTCGCTGATAAGCGGCATACCACCATGGATGCAGATGTATTTCGACTGGCTGAGTGAACGCAATGGCGGGAAAAAAATAAAAGAGCTGTTTCCCAACCTGCAGGTAATAGTGCATGGCGGCGTAAACTTTGAACCGTACAAGGCCAAACTGATGGACAGCCTGGGTGCGCATGTAGACATGATCGAGACTTTTCCTGCATCCGAGGGCTTCTTTGCTTTCCAGGATACACTGGACAAAGAAGGTCTGCTGCTGAATACCAATGCGGGGATTTTTTATGAGTTTATACCTGCCGGGGAAATAGCTAATGAGAACCCTACACGATTATCATTGGCAGATGTGAAGGTAGGGGAGAACTATGCACTTATTGTGAGCACAGATGCCGGCCTATGGGGCTACAGCATAGGCGACACAGTGCGTTTTGTAAGTACAGATCCATACCGGCTGGTAGTAACAGGCCGCATCAAACATTTCATATCTGCCTTTGGTGAGCATGTAATAGGCGAGGAAGTAGAGTATGCCATCATGAATGCTGCTAAAGAATATAACACACGCATCACGGAGTTTACTATAGCGCCTGCTATACAGGTAACTGACGGCTTGCCATATCATGAGTGGTTCATAGAGTTTGAAACAATACCTGCAGATATCGACAGCTTTGCCAACACGGTGAACAGCTTCCTGATGCAAAAGAACATTTACTACAACGACCTCATAACAGGCAAAATATTGCAGACGCTGAAAATAAGGCCGATGAAGAAGAGCGCCTTTATAGAGTATATGAAGTCTATAGGTAAGCTGGGCGGACAGAACAAAGTGCCACGTCTCGGCAACGACCGCAAGATAGCTGATGCATTAAAGCCCTGGATAGAATAGCAGTTGATTAGAAATCGAAGCCGGTAACCGATACATCACGGAGGATGTGGTCAATGAAGTCATGATGTTTTGCTTCGCTGCCGCGCACCAGCCACGCACCTGTTATGATGTTGCCTGTCTTGCTCTGCGAACGGCTATGTATTGTGAGGCCGAATTGCTTGATACAGTCCTCGTATTTATGCTGCTGGTTCTCTTCATATGGGTAGGTTATTTTGTACTCCCGCATTTGGTTCACCTTGTCCAGCGCACGATCAAAAAAGGAAAAGAGAAAAAGAACTGCAACCACAAGCACGCAGCCAACTATGGATGCCTCATAATAACCGCAGCCTATACCCACACCCAGTGCAGCCGATAACCATATAGATGCCGCAGTAGTGATCCCGTTTACCCGGTTATTACTTCTGAAAATAACACCGGCACCAAGAAACCCGATACCAACCACAACGTTAGATGCAATACGGTCAGGCGAATTAGGAAAGCCGATGAACTTTGAAAATATAGTGAACAGCGTAGCTCCTAAGCAAATAAGTATAATAGTGCGAAAGCCTGCAGACTTACTTCTAAGCTCACGTTCAAAGCCGATTATCCCACCTATAAGTATAGCTAAGCTAAGTTTGATAATTAATTCACTGCTCAGTTCCATTACTGTAAAGGTACGGCATAGCAACAGAAATTTATTGTGTGTTCAGGTGCACAAGGTCTGGGGCAGTAACATAATTACTGCTATACCTGAAACGAATATTTGAATTGACCACCACTTTGAAGCCCTTCATATTGGTAGGGGCAACAGGAAAAAAAAATGCGCGTAGCTCTATGGTCTCAAATATCAGGTTCTCGTTCCTGGCCCTTACACCACCGCCAATACTGCTATATAGTGAAGAATGGATGTAAGACCTGTGTTCAGGTGTAATGAGTGAAAGGTCGCCATAAGGGAAAGGCGCAAACTGGAAGCCAAGGAATTTGAACTTGAGAAAGAAGATAGTTTCCAGTTGCAGACTGAGCCGTTTTGTGCCAAATGCAGAATCAGAGAGGAATCCCCGCGGCCCATATTCATTATTGATACGAAGCGGAGCAAAGGTTGTACGATTGTATAAGTTTGTATAGCTAAGGTTTATATACTGTCTTATCTTGGTACTGTTCAGGAAAAAGATACGACTGTAAGCCTTAGCGCCTACCAGGTAGCTGGCATCCTGTATACTGCCTTTATACAGGAACCCCCCGGTGCGCAGGTATAGCTCTATAAAGTCCCCTCTGCCCGATGCTATGTACTGCGATGCATTCAGCCCTGCATATGCCCGCTCCAAGAACAAGTTATTGTGCCATTGCCTGTGCAGCCCCGTGGTTACAGCTATATTGTATCCATAGGGAAGATCCTCTGTAGTACCAAAGCCATAGATATATTGCGTCTTATAATAGTCCTGCCGGAAGAATGTGAACTTCGTAAGTATGGCCTGCGAGCTATTGAATATAGGATCAAAGAATGGGCTGGTCTGCAGTTGTTTTGGCTCCTCTATAAAATTACGGTTATAATACCTTACCGACAGGAAGCGGCGGTCACGGATACCATTATTTGTAGCTGTCAGTTGCCTGATACCTATGTTATAACCCGCCCATCCGTCGAAGAGGTCGTACCTGTATTTATACACATAAATATCAGGTACATTATATAGATTGTAAGCCTGGTTGCGGCTGAGCGTAAGAGCACCTGCAAACCGTGAATACGGCGATACCAGTTGCCGTGACAGCGTCACATATTTTGTCGATTCCTCCTCGTGCGTATAAGGGCTGTTATTCATAATACTGTAACCTACAGATGCGTCTATGAACGAGCCGAAAACATTCCGCTTGGTATATGCGCCGCCATAACCCCATATAGGGTTACGGTTATAGTCATAGAGCGTACTCACATCTATTCGTTGTGCCATGCCAGCCAGGTTAGCTTCATACAGGTTGGCATTTACATGGTTCAGCCCGTTAGATGCCGCGCCGCCTGCTATACTGAACAGGTCTTTCGTGTACACGGTAATATCTACAGAGTCTCCCGCCACACTGTCCAGCAATATGCGGGCATCATGTATGTAGTCCAGCGAACGGATGTAACGCTCATTATCCGCCATTTTATAAGCGTTCACCGGAGTATTCTCTTTTATAAAGAGGTTGTCTTTAATTACAAACTTCCGGGTGCTTTTATGCAGCCGGTTACCTATCCGTGCGCCCAGGCTATTGTCTCTTGCACTTGTGTCGTCAAATGACTGATCGAAATTGAACATCTTGATAGTGATATGACGTATGATCTTTCCCTGGTAGGGTAGGTATGGGTCCTCGCTTTTGCCGTTTAGATAGCTGTCATCGGTACCTGCATCAGGCGTGCGCTTTACAGAGTTGATCCCCTGTTGGAATATGTTATTAAGAAAGGTCTTGTGCGTAAAGTGCATTTTATTGTACTGCAGGCTGTCTATCCGTTTCAATAGCTGGGCCCTTGCTGGCCCTGTAAGTAACAGGCAGCAAAACAGCAGCATAATATTGGCCCGGGCAGATAGCATTGGTTAGTCAGACAATGGTACGCAAAACAAGTTTAGCAGCACAATATAATAACGAATGCAAAAACCATGCTAATGAATTTCAATGGTTTACAGGGCCAGAATTTACCGTTCGGAAACTTTTTCGACCGTTCGGAAACTTGTTTTGGTGATCGACACCTTATACAGATACATTGCATGAAATATTTCTTAAAACGAATTTAATTATTAAACTAAAAATCAACACACATATGAAACACACAAAATTAGTTCTGGCTTTAGCCGCGATGGCTTTCAGCGAAAATGTAAATGCGCAAATATGGACTCCGGGAACGGGAAGTGATATTAGTACTACTACAACTGGTAATTGCTATATACAAGGTGGGTTACTAGACATGAATACACTGGTGACTGGAGATCTCGCAGATAGGATAATTACAGCAAACACATCATCTCATGGCTTACAGTTGGCTTCCGGAGGTGGTGGGGCATATCTTCAAATGTATGGTTCTTCTGCTCCTGGTACTGCTGCCGGGTCTATTTATAATGTTACAACAGGAGGACTAACCGGAGGAGTAGATTTTATCTATAATGGAGGCACCAGCGGTGCTGTAAGTAATATGAGCATTCAGAACAATGGTACTATTACAACGCGTGGAGATAATTACATTGGCGGTAATATAATTACAACGGGCGGAATCGTTAAATCATTGGGAAACCTAAGAATGGCTGGGGGCGGAACAGGTGCCTACATCGATGTTTATGGTTCATCAGCAGGAGATATTCGTCACGTCACAACAGGCACAAATCTAAGTGGGGGAATTGATTTTGTATATGACAATGGATCCAGCCCTGTAAGCAATATGAGCATTCAGAACAATGGTACTGTTTTGATGCCCGGAGGACTATTGAATATGGCAAGGCCTGGAGATCCGGGGCCAAGTACCATCACCGCTAATTCAACTCAGAACGGTTTGCGCCTTGTATCAGGCGGAGGAGGATCATACATTGACCTATACGGTTCTGGTGTGGGAGGCCCGGGATCGTCTTCGAACAGCTCTATATATAATGTTACAAGAGGCACAGATCAGGGAGCGACATATTTTATGTACGAACATGGTGGTACAGCAACAGTAAATATGACAGTAAGAAATGATGGAACAGTAATAATCGGAGGTGTTTCCACCCCGCCCTCAGGAGGTTACCATTATGGCCTGGTTGTGCAACACGGCATTCTCACTGAAAAACTAAAAGTAGCCAACTCTACCGACCATGCTAACTGGAGTGACTTTGTTTTTAATAAAGACTATGAGCTGATGCCGTTAAGTGAAGTGGAATCATTCGTGCAAAAGAATAAACATTTACCGGAAATACCCTCTGCAAAAGAGGTAGCTAAAGATGGCATAGATGTGGCCGATATGGATGCCAAATTTTTACAAAAAATTGAAGAGTTGACCTTATATGTAATTCAGCAGCAAAAACAATTGGATAAGCAAAAAAAGGAAATTGATATGCTTAAGAAAAGCACGAATTAGTCTTGAAAGACTTGAATTATTTTAATCACATCAATTTTTATTTATGAAAAAAGCCATAATTATTTTCGGACTAACAGTTTCAATACTTAGTAATGTTTTTGCACAAACCGATTTAGATATCGTTAAAGCTAATTATCATATACATTTTTATGATGAGTTTGATTATGGTGCTACAGGATTATCAGGCGCTACTGGCCTTTTAACTGCTGTATCAGCATCATCTGCACCAGATGTTACCGTTAATGGGAAACACTTTTATCAGGTGTGGGAATTAAATCCGGGTCATTTTGTAGACGGGGCCTTTTTACCGCATAATGTAACTCAGCCGTCTCCTGGAATATTGAGGTTATATGAGGATATCGCCCCCTTACCTACTTTTTTTCCACCAGATATTACTCATCATACTATTGGCGGGATGTCGTCTAAGGACTATTTTAGTTATGGAATCATAGAGGCCCGATTAAAGTTTCCGGACTGCCACAACACTGTTTGGCAAAAAAATGCTGCAGCTGCATTCTGGACAAACCCTGGCCCAACAGAAATCGATATTATAGATAATGGAATGTTTAATAATGTTCCGCATGCCGTTTGGGATTGGAGCTACGGACCAGAATATAATAAATATATTTCAAATAGTGCACCATTCCCATTAACAACGAGTACAAGTATAACCGATTTTACCGCATCATTCCATGACTACGCATGTGTGTGGACTCCATCGAAAGTTTCATTTTACATTGACGGCATGTATGCCGGAGAAATAAATTATACTGACGTTAGAACATATGGAAGAGGGTTTGTCACATTGAATATTTCTATCATGACATATTTTAAGGATGAATACAACTTAAGTGATGGTGGAAAGTCGCTCGATGTTGACTGGGTTAAGGTATATAGGCAAAATTGCGATAATGACCTTTTTC
>JAOQAP010000194.1 GCA_025963465.1 Flavipsychrobacter sp. | reverse complement strand
CAATTGTTTTGCTTCATATAAGCGCAATTGCCCAGCCAACCTGGAATTATACAGGCGCGCCACAGTCATGGGTTGTACCGGCAGGTGTTCACCAGGTGTCTTTTGATGTCTTTGGTGCTGAAGGTGGAGAAGTTGGTCCGAAAACTGCGCCTGTTGGGAATACGACTCCGGGTAAAGGAGCTCGTATACAGGGTATGCTTACAGTTGTGCCGGGTAGCACATTAAGTATTTATGTAGGTGGTCTGGGTAATGATGGTACTGTTGCAGGTGCAGCAGGTGGCTGGAACGGTGGTGGAAATGCCAGTGCCCATCTTGCGGCATATTGTGGCGGCGCCGGCGGCGGCGGTTCAGATATTCGTGCTGGTGGTATTGCCCTCGTTAACAGGGTAGTAGTAGCCGGTGGTGGTGGTGGTGCGGGTTATAACGGTGCTTGTGCTACCGGCGACCAGCCAGGAGGAGATGGTGGTGGTTTGTCAGGTACCGATGCATTTACTTGTCTGGCAACACTTATTGCACCTCCATATTCGTATACACTTGCAGTTACACCTACCGGCGGTACGCAAACAGCGGGTGGTATTGGTTCTGCATTCGCTAATTCAGCAATCACATATGCGCCGGGTAATCCCGGTGCTGCCGGCCAAGGAGGTAATACTGGTTTAGCTGCAGCAGATCCGGGTATTGCGGGCGGCGGCGGCGGTGGTTATTTCGGTGGTGGGGCAGGATGCTTTATGGGAGCTGCAGGTGGCTCATCGTTTGGTGATGGCACGCTCACAAGTAGTGTAATAATGACTCCGGGTGTACAGTCGGGTAATGGGAAAATAACTATATGTATCCTTAGCCCTGGTATAATAAAGGGATCTACCCGCTTATGTACTGCGCAGACGATCGCTTTAACAGATTCAGTAGGTGGCGGTGTGTGGTCAAGTGGTAATACAGCAATAGCTACTATAGATCCTGTTACCGGCATAGCAACAGGAGTTAGTGCGGGTATCGTCAATATAACTTACACTGTAACTTCATGTACGATAATGTATGCAGTATTTACGATCAATGTCACACAGTCACCTTTGCCAATTACTGGTAAGAATCCCGTATGTGTAGGAGAAAATGTTACATTTCTTGATGGAACACCCGGTGGATATTGGACAAGTACCAATAAGGCAGCAGCGACGATCGGGTCAACAAGCGGATACGTCTCTGGTATATACCCGGGTAGTACAACGATTACCTATCATGATCCGAGCGGAGGATGCTTCTCTACGTTCAAAGTGGATGTAGATGGTATTGCCGGCCCATTGAGTGTATGTAATGGATTGTCTATCCCATTGGTTTCATCTACAGGTGGTGGTAGCTGGACCAGCAGCGATACAATGGTTGCCAAGGTGGGAGGCTCCAGTGTTACAGGTATAGTTTCAGGCGTGGGGATTGGCACAGCAAGCATCACTTATTCTTCACCTGTTTGTCCTTCGCATGTTACTGTTACTGTTAATCCGGTAGCGCCAAATGCCGGTGCAGATAGTATATGTGTGAACGGAACAGGGTATGTAACCAACATAATTGGTGGTGGTATGTGGAGCAGCAGTGATGGCACTGTTGCCAAAGTGGGTACGATGACCGGACTGGTGACAGGTATGAGTGCCGGGACAGCAGTTATGAGTTATCTGTTGCCTACAGGTTGCCTTTCACAAAGCATGGTAGAAATAATAGACCTTGCACCGCCTATCACAGGATTTGGTGCTGCCTGCCCGGGAAATACTTCGCCGTTATCTGATGCGCTCGCTGACGGGATATGGAGTTCATTGAACACGTCAGTTGCTACTGTAAATTCCAGTGGATTGGTTACTGCCATTACAGCGGATACAGTATCTATAGTATATACTATCAGGCCGGGTTGCGCAACCACGATAACTTTCAGGGTAAACCCGATACCGTTCCCGATCGTCGGCAGAGATACATTGTGTCCCGGGGTTATGGATACATTAACTGACGCAAGTAAAGGCGGTAGCTGGACAACCAGCACTCCATTGCTTGTTGATATTGTAGATAGTACAGGTCATCTTACAACCCTTAAATCCGGTACTGCTACTGTAAAATATACGCTGCCAACAGGGTGCTATATTGAAAAGAATATCCACATCCGTACATTACCGGTACCTGTAATTACTTACAATCCGAAAACTGAAACCTTCTATACAGATATGGGCTTCCCTAAATATCAATGGTATGATAGTATTACGGGATTGATACCCCATGCAACATCCCCAAGTCTTGCCGCAACATACCCGCAATGGTATTTTGTAGAGATTACAGACGGGCTTGGATGTAAATCACGTTCAGCGTTATTCTATTTCCCAAGACAGCTGGAAGTTAAGAATATAGGCAGCAATGCTGTGATCAGAATGTTCCCTAACCCGGTAAACGGAATGCTGAACATAGAATCTTCTGTCAACGTTAGGGCTGTAATAAGTGGTGTAGACGGGAAAATAGAGCTTCAGCAGGCAAATGCAAAACAAATGGATTTGACCAATCTGGCCAGTGCCGTCTACTTTATATCGCTTTATGATGATAGCGGACAGTTATTGACCGTTCAGAAATTAGTAAAGCAATAATGAACTTTTAAATCATGACGGATCCCGGAAATAAAATATTGCCGGGATTTTTTTAATCTAGAATTGAAGAATAGGCCTTCATTTTTATATATAGGAGATTTTTCATCTTTTTTTGATAATATGCGAAAGAATACTTAATTTGTAACAGAATCTTAAACGGTTAAACATGTTTGTTTAGCCTATCTTTTATCATTTACAATGAATGAAGAATGAAAAAAATCTATTTTCTCCTTGCCATTTTAATAGGATTGAGTTCCGGCTCTCATGCACAAACAACGTCCTTCGTATACACAGGAGCTGTACAATATTTTACAGTGCCGATGGGCGTAACTAATATCGGCGTAATAGCCCGAGGTGCCCGAGGTGGTTACAATTCTACTATGTACAGTACGACGTGCTCCGCTACACTTCCGGACAGTCCTGGATTTGGAGGTTGTGTAGAAGCTAAACTAGCTGTTACTCCCGGGCAAGTACTTAATATTTATGTGGGTAAAGCAGGTACTGACGGTTTCGTTGTTGGCTGTGCCGCAACACCTGGAACGGGTGGCTATAATGGTGGCGGCGACGGTGGCTTCGGATACGGCTCTTATGGCGGCGGCGGCGGCGGCGGCGGGTCAGATGTTCGTATTGGCGGTACAGCTCTTACAGATCGTGTGATAGCAGCAGCAGGCGGCGGCGGTGCAGGGGGTAATTATTACACTATAGTAAACGCAGAAAGAGGCGGTCATGGTGGTACGACAACAGGTATGGACGGGTATGGAAATTCAACACCATTCGCATTCGGTGGTGCACAAGGTGGTGGCCCGTCCAGTGGTGGTACACAAGGCGCATACGGGGCTCCCTGGGCTCCGGGTCTCCCGGGCGTTTTGGGCATAGGTGGTAATGCGGGTACCGGAGTTGCATTTTCCGGTTCAGGCGGCGGCGGCGGTGGTGGCGGTTATTATGGCGGCGGCGGCGGCTCCTGGGGAGGCGGTGGCGGTGGCTCGTCATGGGCGGACCCGGCACTTGCAACGGCGGTAATACAGACACGTGGCTGTAATGACGGAGACGGTACTGTAGATATATGTTTGAATAATCCCGGGACTATTATAGGTACTCACCCCATATGTTCAGGTTTGACCTTGCAGATATCTGAGACCGTAGGTGGTGGTACATGGAGCAGCTCTAACACAGCTGTTGCAACTATTGGATCCACAACAGGTATAGTAACATCAATATTTGGCGGTACAACTACTATTACCTATACGGTTACTTCTGCATGTGCTACCGTATATGCTACAATAACATTTGTAGTTACTGCTTCTCCTGATCCTATAACGGGCACAAACCCTGTGTGTGTAGGCTCAACAGCTCCTTTCACATCTACTACTCCGGGTGGCAAATGGACGATATCAACCTCTCCTGCAGCAACAATAAGTAAAACAGGTCTTGTAACCGGAATATATCCCGGCAGGCCAACTGTAACATATACTGCAGCTACCGGGCCGGCGTGCTACACTACCTATACATTTGATGTAGATGGTATAGCCGGGCCACTCACGGTATGTAACGGACTAACAATACCATTGGTCTCATCTACAGGTGGTGGCGTATGGAGTAGCAGCAACACACTTGTAGCATCCATTTCAGGCACAAGCCCATCGGGTACTCTCACAGGTGTGAACATTGGCACATCAACGATCTCTTATTCTTCTACGGTTTGCCCTTCTGCCATTACTGTAACAGTAAACCCGATAGCGCCTAATGCCGGCGCTGATAGTATTTGTACGAGTAGTACCGGGTATGTAACTAACATAATAGGTGGCGGCACATGGAGCAGCAGTGACGGCTCTGTAGCAAAAGCAGGTACTCTTACAGGACTTGTAACAGGTATCAGCGCAGGTACAGCTGTTATAAGTTACCTATTGCCAACAGGATGCCTGTCGCAAAGCCAGGTAAGAATAATTGATAAAGCACCTCCTATAACTGGCTTTCCTGAAGTATGCCCGGGAAATACAACTACTTTGGCTGATGCACAAGCTGGTGGTATCTGGAGTACAATTAACACTACGGTAGCTACAATAAGCTCTGGTGGCGTGGTTACAGGTGTTAATTCAGATACGGTTTCTATATTGTATAGCACACGACCGGGCTGTGTTACTTCTGTACTTGTAAAGGTGAACCCGATACCATTCCCGATCACAGGCAGAGACACGCTGTGTCCGGGTGTATTGGATACATTATTTGACAAGAGTACCGGCGGATTATGGAGCACAACGACTCCGGCTTTGGATACGATAGTAGATAGTACGGGTATTTTAACGAGCAGGTTATCAGGCCTTGCTGTTGTTAAGTATACGCTGCCAACAGGTTGCTTTACTACCAAGAACATTTATATCTATCCGGTGCCTGTTCCTACTGTTACTTACAATCCGTATACAAATAGCCTTTATACGGGTACAGGCTACCCTCAATACCAATGGTATGATAGCATTACAGGACTAATACCTCATGCTACATCTCCTACGCTTGCAGCTACCTATTCACAGTGGTACTTTGTCGAAGTAACAGATGTACTGGGATGTAAATCAAGATCAGGTCTTTACTACCACGATATCAAGAGAATGGGCATTGACAACCTTGGCAACGATATAGTAATAAGCGTGTACCCTAACCCGGTAAGTGGTTTGTTGAATATTGAATCCACTGTAAAAGTACGTGTCGTGATCAGCACTATGGATGGCAAAATAGCTATGCAGCAGACAGATGCAAAACAAATGGACGTAAGCAGACTTGCAAGTGCTATGTACCTTGTTTCCCTGTATGATGAGACAGGACAACTGCTGACAGTACAGAAACTGGTAAAAGAATAATAGCGACACAATAAATTCAAGAGCTACCGGCATACCGGTAGCTCTTTTTATATAAAAAAGCATTTGTGCCCGAGAAGACCATTATTCCGAATTCACCGATTAGGAAGTATATTTATGCTTTATGGCGAAGACTAAGAACAAACAGGCAGGTACAAGTAATACTGCTGAAAATAAACCACCCCAACCTGCAAAGCAGCAAGCCGTAGCTAATGCAACACCTATAGATATAAAGCAGCCAAAGGTACAGGCGCTTATAGTGGCATGTATTGCCGCAATTACCTGGTTGGCTTACCAGGTATGCCTCAACAATAAATTCACCAACTGGGACGATCCCGGTTATATAAAAGACAATGCACTGATCAAAGATGTATCATCAGAAGGGATACACAATATTTTCTCTACGGCTATAATGGGTAACTATCACCCGATCACAATACTTACGTATGCCATTGAGTATAGCTATGTGCGCCTGCAGCCATGGCTGTATCACCTGGATAGTTTGCTGTTTCATATACTGGTTACACTGCTGGTGTATTGGTTTGTGAACCTGCTTACCAAAAGGCCTGTGGCAGCGGCAGTAGCTGCACTTTTATTTGGATTGCACCCAATGCATGTGGAGTCTGTGGCGTGGTTGGCGGGGAGGAAGGATGTGGTTTACGGCACATTTTATATGGCCGCATGCATTACTTATATATACTACTTAAGGGCAATGGGCGCAAAGAAGACAGGATTATATGCTGGTGTCGTTGTATTGTTCTTGTGTTCGTTATTATCAAAGCCTGTAGCGGTGGTATTGCCGATTACCTTGCTGTTGTTAGATTATTTTGAAGGCCGTAAGTTAAACATGTGGGTAGCGCTGGATAAGCTGCTGTTGCTCGGTATGTCAATCTGGTGCGGCCTAAGATCGCTTAAGGACCAGGCGTCTTTCGGGTCGCTTGGCACACAAAATGTAACGCATAATTTTATAGAAAGGACGTGCCTCGGCGGCTATGCGCTTATTACCTATTTGTGGAAGGCAGTGGTACCCGTTGGATTATGCAATTTCTATCCGTATCCCGATAAGGTAAATGGCTCGCTGCCATTTGTGTATTACCTGTATCCATTAGCGGCTATAATCCTGGTATTTCTAGTATGGTTCTTTGCACGAAAGAATAAGATCGTTGTGTTCGGTACTTTGTTCTTTTTTGTAAACATAGTTTTGCTGTTACAGTTTATACCTGTGGGTGGCGCTATACTTGCAGACAGGTATACCTACATATCTTACCTGGGCCTGTTCTTCATGGCCGGTTGGTTCGTTTCGGACTATTTTGAACTAGGTGGTAAAAAAGAATTTCGGCAGGCGGTATCAGCTGTTGTCGTTGTCTATTCGCTGGTGCTGGGTTATATGACCTATGAACGGAGCCAGGTATGGTATGATACCACATCGCTATGGCGCGATGAAATAGAAAAAGAACCTGTACGGGCACCTAATGCCTACAATAACCTGGGCTTTAACTACTTCAATAAATTTAACGATGAAGTAAACCCGGAAATGAGGAAGCTGTATTATGACTCAGCATATCAATTATTAAGCAAGGCGATAGAACTACAGCCGGGATTTGCAAACCCATATATATCACTTGGAGAACTGGAGCGTAGTGTTGGTCATTTCGCGTTGGCCAAGATCCGCTACTATACAGCTATAAGCCTGCAAAACTCTTTTGAGAATGCTAATGCTTACCTGGGGCTTGGCATCATCTATGCCATCAGCCACAATTTTGATTCTTCCAATTACTGTTTCTCTATGGCTATAAAGCTGAAGCCATATTTTCCGGAAGGACATAGTAACTACGGCAATTTTTATGACATGACCGGCCACCAGGAAGAGGCGCTGAAAGAATATGCTATGGCAATAGCGCAGAATCCGGATATGACAGCGCCATACCTGAACAGAGCCCGTACACTGCAACGGCTACACAGATGCGGAGAGGCAATGAAAGATTTTAATACTGCGCTGGAGCTCAGCCCGGGAATGGGGGAGATATATTATGCACGCTCCTATTGCTATACGGAAGATGGTAAAAAAGGCGCCGCGCTGCAGGACGTGGAAAAAGCAATTTCACTGGGTTACGCCAGGATAGACAACAATTATTACAACATGCTTAAAAGCTCGGCACGCTGATACTTACAAGACCATAAATATTTTGCAGTAAATGGCGAAAAACAACAATAACCGGGCAGATAATGCAAAAACCAATACTGTGCAGCCGGAAGGTAGCATGCATAGATCTGCCGGTGCATACCAAAATACAGGAGAATGGAGGGGGGGGAGACATACGCTTATAGCCGGTGGGATTGCGCTTCTAACATGGCTGGTATTAAAAGTCGCGCTTGTAAACCAGTTTACTGACTGGGATGATGCAGGGTATATTGTAAACAACCCGATAATAAGAGACCTATCAGCGGAAGGGCTGAAACGCATTTTTACTGAGCCTGTAATGGGTAACTACCATCCCATCACAATACTCAGTTATGCTCTTGAATATAGTATGGTGGAACTGGAACCATGGCTATATCACTTGGACAGTTTGTTACTACATATACTCGTCACCATGTCGGTATATTGGTTTGTAGTTATACTCACAAAAAAACCAGTAGCAGCTATCATCACAGCTTTGCTGTTTGGTATAAGCCCGATGCATGTAGAGTCTGCTGTATGGGCAGCGGGAAGAAAAGACCTGTTCTGTGCGCTATTCTATGTATGGGCATGCATAGCTCACCTGCATTATCAACATGCAGCAACAGATAAAAAAAGCAAGTGGTATATACTGGTAATTCTACTATTCCTGTTTGCACTTTTGTCAAAGCCAATAGCTGTTACATTACCAGTCACACTATTGCTGATCGACTACTATGAGCAGCGAAAATGGACAATTAAATTGCTGGTGGAGAAAATACCACATTTCGCACTTGCCCTCTTTTTTGGTGCTATCTCTGTTACCATACAACATGGCGGAGGTGCAATGGATGTACATAAAGTACATTACAATTTTATAGAGCGTATAGCGCTAGGCAGTTATGCATTGGTGACGTACTTATGGAAATCGGTAGTGCCTGTGCACCTGTGTTGCTATTATCCCTATCCGCCGAAAGTGGCGGGTTCCTTACCTTATATCTATTTCCTCGCACCATTACTGGTAGCTGCAATAGCATTTATAGTATGGCGATATGCCCGAAAGAACAGGACCATCGTTTTCGGATCTTTGTTCTTTATAGTAAATATAGCATTGCTGTTACAGCTCATACCGGTAGGAGATGCTATTGTAGCCGATCGCTACAGCTACATACCTTATATTGGCCTGTTCTTTATTGCGGGTTTGCTGTTATCCCGTTACCTGGAACAGGATGGCAAAAAGAATGTACAAAATATAGTAATAGCTGGTGTTGCAATATACATGATATGTCTTGCATGGATGAGCTATGAGCGATGTAAGGTATGGTATGACCCGATCTCCCTGTGGCGTGATGAAATAGAGAAGGAGCCCGTAAACGCCCCTTTGGCATATAATAATCTTGGCTTTATATACTTTCACAAAAAGTCGGCAGCAACAAATCCTATAGAGCAACAGATAGCTGCGGACTCAGCATTTTATTTAATGCAAAAAGCTATCGCGCTAAAGCCCGATTTTGGAAATGCCCTGCAGGGGTTGGGTATGCTTTCTTATATGAAAGGTGATCTTGCATCGGCAGGATATTATTTCAGAACAGCGATACACTATGAACCTACCGCAGATAATTACGCAAATTATGGCAATATACTGATTCAGGAAGGTAAGACAGACTCCACACTGATGCAATATAATACTGCGGTTTCTTTAAATCCGGAGATGTTTATTGTGAGGCTGAACAGGGGTAGATTGCTTAAAGAGCAAAACAGGCTGGAAGAAGCAAAAGCAGATATAGATAAGGCAATACAGCTCAATCCAGGAGTGGGAGAACCCTATTACCTTCGCTCATTTTATCATGCACAGAAAGGAGACAAAGCTTTGGCACTGCAGGATGTGGAAAAAGCTATTTCTTTAGGGTTTCAGCAGGTTGATAATAATTATTACCAGGGTTTAAAATAATAAATGGCTATGGCCGCTAAAAGCAACAAACAGCGAATAAATACAAGCCAGCATGCTTCGTCGGAAACAGTTAAAACTGCCGGGGCGAAGAATTCTGCGTTGTCGACAGGTTTTTCGGGAGAATTAAAGCAGTCTACGCATTTACTGATCATGGCTGGTATTGCCATTATTTGTTGGCTATTTTTAAAAGCATGCCTGAACAACCAGTTTACTAACTGGGATGATTCGGGCTATATACAAGACAATGTATTCATTAAGGACTTGTCAGCCACAGGTATCAAAGCAATATTTACTCACCAGGTAATGGGTAACTATCATCCATTGACCATTCTGAGCTATGCAATTGAATACAGTTTTGTAGCATTAGAACCATGGTTGTATTATTTTGACAATCTAACCCTCCACATACTTGATACATTGCTGGTGTATTGGCTGATAATACAACTTACCAAAAGGCCGGTAGCAGGTATAGTTACAGCTCTGCTTTTCGGGCTTCACCCAATGCACGTAGAGTCTGTAGCCTGGATATCTGCAAGAAAGGATGTGCTTTATGTACTGTTCTATCTTTCTGCCTGTATTGCTTACCTGCATTACATACGCATGGCAAATGGCAATAAGTGGGCGTGGTATATCGGTGTTATAGTTCTATTTATCTGCTCTGTTTTGGCAAAACCTGTGGCTGTTACCTTGCCGGTAGTATTGTTGTTGATAGATGGATTTGAAAAACGGGAATGGAAGGTTGGTCTGCTGGTCGAAAAAATTCCACATTTGCTGATAGCTATTACGTTGGGTATTGTAGCCTTAAAAGTGCAGCATGCCGCAGGCGCTATGGACATGCAGACTCTGCATTATAGTTTTCCCGAAAGAATAGCGCTTGGCTGCTATGCACTTATTACTTATTTATGGAAAGCCGTACTTCCAATTGGCTTGAATAATATATATGCCTATCCTCAAAAAGTAAATGGTACATTACCATTTGTATATTATCTGTACCTGTTGGCTGTAATGATACTTGCCGTACTTACGTGGTTATATGCCCGCAGAAACAGGATTGTTGTTTTTGGGTTATTGATATTTATGGTCAATATCGCATTACTGCTCCAGTTCATACAGGTAGGTAATGCTATCATTGCAGAACGTTATTCTTACTTGCCATACATTGGGTTGTTTTTTATTGCAGGTTGGTATATCTCTGGCTATTTTGAACCCGGGGAGAAGAAGCGCAATGATAGTATTGTAAAAAGTGTTGCTGGCATATACATGCTCGCGCTCTCTTTCATGAGTAGTGCGCGTTGTGCAGTCTGGCATGATACAATAACGCTGTGGACCAATGCTATTGAGAAGGATCCACGTAATGTAGGCGGATATAATAACCTGGGATTTATTTATTACCAGAGATGGAATACGACACAAGACCCTTACGAAAAGCAGAAGAATTTTGATTCTGCATATTTCTTCTTAACCAAAGCGATAGAGATAAGCCCGGAATATATGAGCCCGTATATATCGCTTGGTGAAATGGAGCGTGGGGCCGGGATGTATAATGAAGCGCGTAACAATTATTTAAAAGCATTGAAATACCATCCGAAAGATCCGAACATGTACCTGGGCCTTGCCATAATGTACTACATTACCAAAAACATGGATTCTGCTGGAATATGGTTTCGTGGTGCAATAGCAGTGGACCCCAGCCCGCAGGCATATGGCAACTATGCCAATTTTTTGAACCTTGCCGGTAAAACGGACTCTGCACTTATTTACTACGGTATCGCCATACAGCGTGCACCGGATATGTATTCGTCATACCTTAATCGTGCCCGGGTATATAAAGATGCGCACATGCCTGCTGAAGCTATTGCCGACCTGGATAAAGCAATCCGGTTAAACCCTGACCTGGGAGATCTTTACTATGAACGTTCTCTGAATTATAACCAGAAAGGTAATAAACAACAAGCTCTTAGTGACGTAGAAAAAGCAATATCGAAAGGATATAATAACGTTGATGACAATTATTACCAGGGCTTAAAAAGATGATCAATTCTTAACCGCATCGCATATTCGCTTCCATGTAGTAAGGACCTCTGCAGAGTCAATAGTGTGATTGGCCAGATTTATTTCTGCTATTGGCCCGACAAAAAACCTTGCGCGTTCCAGTTCGAGTATGTTTCCTACGCATAAACTAGCTTGTGATGGACGTACCTGCTCATTAAATAATAGCTGTTTGTTAAATACCTCTGTAGGTAAGCGCACTCCATTCTGATAAATATCAGCGCGTCCCGGAGAAATGTTCATCACAACATAATTCCATGTATTGGGTGTAAATGGTGCAACAAAACCTTTGCCATTCAGAACGAAAAAATATTGTGGTGAATTGAATACCTTCCCAATAGCAAAGCCCGAGGAATCTGTTGCGTTTCCCACTATAGTGGCTTCAGGAAACATTTGTGACGATGTATAAAATAATGCTTCGATCGAAAACTGCTTGGAAAGCCGCACAGGTGCAATTCCCATAGCATCATTGATGCGCTGCTGTATCCCCACTTTATCATCATTGTATTTTCTATGGATAATAACGGAATCCCGGTGTTCAAAAAAAGTTTTTCCAGGAATAGCGGTTGTTCTTTTTGTGAGCCATACCGTAGTGTTCGCAAATGCTTTATATTCATAGGTTGCGCCCATCGCCGCCAGCGGGCGGAACATAAAAGGATAAGACTCTGCTGTTGCTTCCAGGTATATACTAAACGAAGAATCTGTAATTATTTGCTCCAGCCTGCGCACATCTGTTAGCAGGAAAAGGTCGAGTATTCCGGGATTGAAAGCCGATATTCGCTTATTGCCATCAAAAAACAATGGCTGATGTTTCTTCTGAGCAATTACAATGATCTTTTCATATTCCTGCGATGTTCTTTCAACAAGGTCCTTACCTGCTGCGATACTTTCTATAATATCCGCATAGCTATTTTTATCTTCTTCCTGGTATACTTGTGCCATACTCCTGGGAGCGCTGTATAAAAGTTCAATAGATGAGAACGAAAGGAGAAAGAGAAAAAGAATAAACAGTCCACTGAATAGTACCTCATTAGATCGTTTAACTATGGTCCATAGTTCATCGCCAAGAATGGTTAGTAAAAGGATACTGAACGTCATGCTGGATGATAAGTGGGAATTATGGCTGCGTCCCTGGAAATAAAAGAAATACCCAAGACTGATAACAGATAGCAGCAGCACTATGCATGCTTTTGGTGTCGCCTGTTTACCATACCACTTAGCTATTGCATACATAAAACCTGTAACGATAATAAGCGCCAATAGGTTCCAGGGGTGGAGCAGATCCATAGGCAGAAGACCGAAGCCTACAGCGCTGAAAACAGATACTGTACTGAACAGTAACCCCAGGTCAGGGGCCGCACCATAGGATAGCCAGATAATTAGTTTGAAAGAATAGGCAATGATCAGGGCTATACCCACCCCGGTAACTACATGCATGACAATCACTTTAATGTTGGCTTTTCCTGTACTGTTGTAAAAGTCACGGTATATGTTCATCAGTATCCATGCCAGGTAACAAATGATACCTATTTCAGGGTTCCAGAGGATGAAGCAGGCCTGAACAAAGTATATGATGTAGTAAAGCCGTTTTGATGGAGCCGACAAGTACCGTGTAGCCAGCAACAAAAGAATACTTGGTATGATATACCTTATAGGGAATAGGGCAAAGTAGTTATCAAAATGGTTTTGCAGCTTCCTGTTCAGGTAGCCGAAGAACAATAATGTTGTGAAGCCTGCAAATAGTAGTACATTATTCCGGGTAAATTTTTTCAGCACATACAAGTTCATAATAAATGAGCATACCTGAAGTAACGACATGGTCAGTGCAAAGCTGAACACACTAAGACCTGTCAGCTTGAAAATGGGGACAAGAAAATGGGGGTAAAGACCATAAGTATTGGTAAAACCATCTACAAGCATGGGCGAGCCGGCAAATACCTGTGTCATGGAGTAGTATACTGCGGCAAAATCATACCTGTTCTCTACTGAATAAGGAAATGAAAATGTGTTCATCAGCAATATGCACAGCAGGGTGCCGCCAATTATCGCATACCCTGCTATCTGTGCCGGCATAGCTATTTTTTTCAACCCGGTCCATTTATCTTTTTTGAGTACTATAAAGAAAAGGCAGCAAGCCAATGGCGCAATAACGGGTACGTAAATCCAAAAGAACTTATCGAGAAAAAAGCTATTGAAATAGAATTGAAAGTTGGTATCGCTCTGTCCATCAGAACCTACAGCGGCTATCCGGCTTGTATCGTCTGATGTATTCTGTGCCAGGAAGCCAGCAATGATCATTACAGCTACCAGCAGCACAAAGAAAGAGGTTATAAAAAGGAATGGCCATTTCCCTGTCAAACTTACAGGCAGCTTTGTTTTTGATAATAAGATGTAAAACCCCAGCAACGATGGTATAATAGCAACAACCCCCAACCTGAATAGCATGGCTTCCATCGGCTCAGGCCTTACATTCCATGTTTCAGCAAGTACCTGTTCTGCAACTTTGTGCAAATGATCAATGTCCGGATGATATACCTGCAGGGTAATAAGTGTTACAACAAGATAAACTAATAATGCGCCCAGGATGGATAATATCCACCGCAGTGATTCTTCTTTAAGCTCTGTCAGTTGGTCTGGGTTCATCAAAATAATTGCAGGTTAAATATATCTATTTTTCCATTTTCTTCTATTCTTTTGTTATCTGTGAAAACTGCTATAGTGCATAAGGTATTTTGCAAAAGCTCTTTATTCACTGCCGTGTATACTGTTTTATTTCCTGCCATTTACTATTGATCTGCTCTTTATCAAGTGCTTTATTTGTAATAGCAACTTCCGAAATGGCGCCAATATAATTATTGTATTCACCTGCAATGCCCATGTTGCCGATACTCAATTTATTATCTGATCTACGGATAGGTCTTGGTAAATGACGGGTGTATATTAAATCCCCGTTTATAAAAACATCGAGATGGCTAGGATAAGCATTTATTGTATAGTAGATCCATTGGTTTGAAGGCGGTTGTATCCTGGTATCACCTGCGTTCACCGAACAATAATATCCGGATGAAAGGCGCAGGTAACCAATGACGAAACCACTTGTGTCTGCTTTATTGAAATTGCTCAGGAGCACGGCATCAGGAAATATCTGGAAAGATGAATGGAATAATAATTGTACAGAAAATATAGAATCCGGATTGATAGGAACTATACCGAAAGCATCATTGATGCGCAACCGTGTTCCCGCATCATCATCATTATATTTTCTATGAAGCAAAACTTGCTGTTGATTATTGAAAAATGTTTCTGCTGGCGTGTTATTTCTTCTTTTATGCAATAATGCTATCCTTCTATTTGCAGATTCAAATTCGTATGTGGCGGCTACAGCTGCTATGGGACGAGCCAGAAATGGGTATGAATATACAATAGGCTCTATGAATACGGAGAATGAAGAATCAATTAATGACCGTTCAAGCCGGTCAATATCTGTATTAAAAAAAAGGTCGATAAACCCGGGCTGAAATGCAGACACTCTTTTATTCCCATCAAAGTACAATGCCTGGTATTTTTTTTTTGCAAGCATGTGTATTTTTTCATGCTCCCCTGAATTGTTATTAATGAAAGCAGTATTATTTTCGAATTGCTGCTGCTCTTCAAGTTGAGCGTTTTTATCTTCATCCTGGTATACAAGATCCATTAGCTTTGGTGCATTATATATTAGTTCGGCAAACGAGAATGAAATTATGAAGAGGAAAATAACAAATAGCCCTGTAGACAATAATGAGTTGTTTTTCCTTGTATTTGTCCAAAGCTCATCTCCTAATATAGTTAGGAGGAATAAGCAAAATCCTGAGCTGGTTGCAAAGTTGGTATTCTGGCTTCTGCCCTGGAAGTAAACAAAGTACCCAAGCCCTATCAGGGAGATAAGCAAGACCATTGCTGATTTTTGGGTAATGGCTTTTTTATACCAGGGTACGAGCGCATAAAAGAACCCCAGCAACAGTACGATTGTCATTAAATTCCACGGATGTACCAGAGACATCGGTAACATACCAAAGCCTGATCTGCCGAAAACAAGCATAGCACTGAAAAGAAGGCTGAGGTCAGGCGATGCTCCATAGGCTACATAAATAATACCCTTATAGGCATAGAATATAGCGGCTGCAATACCAATGCCCGTAAGTATATGATACAGGATATTTTTTATAGAAACCCGGCCTTTATCTGTATAGCTGTCTATATAGATATTTACAAGAATCCAGGAGATGTAACATACCACGCCTATTTCCGGATTCCATAAAATGCATGCTGCGGCTACGATAAACGTCAACCAGTATATTGTCGTATTTCGTTTTCTAAAGTATAACAGCGCTAAGCATATTAATACACTAGGTACAATATACCGGATTGGGTAATAGGAAAAAAAGCAATCGAACACATTAGTAACTTTAAAATCTAGGTAAGGGAAGAATAGTACAGATGTAACTCCCAGAAAGAAGATGATACGATTGTTGATAAGCTTTCTTAAGGCGTATGCATTCAATATAAAAGCTATTGCCGTTAAAACAGAAAGGACGAGTGAAAATTTAAAAACACTCAGGCCTGTCAATTGAAAAACGGGGTTAAGGAAATGAGGATATAATCCATAAGTATTTGTAAAGCCGTTTACCAGTAAAGGTACGCCAGCATACACCTGTGTCATGGAATAATAGACAGCATTAAGATCCATCTTATTATCGTCAGTATAAGGAAAATAGAACACATTCATTAGTAGAATGACACTAATGGAAGCAATAATGACACCGTAACCAATTACCCCGGATGCAATGCGAAAATTTTTCTTTTCTGCCCAATGCATTTTATTGAAACCTACGAGGAACAAACAGAAGATCAAAGGGACAAAGAGCAACGCATACAACCATAGATAGCTGCCAAGAAAAGTACCGTTAAAATAGAAATCAAAGTTAGTAAAACTGCTATCCCTTTTATTTTGGGCTACATCACCACTATTTGGGCCAAAAGGATTGTTGGCTGTAAAGCCAGCAATAATGAGCATGGTTATAAAAAGGAGGCAGGTAAGAGATGCTATATAAAAATATTTCCCTGAGACGAAGCGGGTAAGATTCAGTTTTGCGAAAATTATATAAGCTATAAGTAACCCGGGAATAATGATAAGAATACCAAGGCGAAATAAAAGCGCTTCTACAGGTTCAGGGCGAGTAAGCCAGGGCTCTGTAAAGCTTTTCTGCGCTAGTGTTTTCAGTACTTCAATGTCAGGGTGGTAAAGGGATAAAACTATACATGCAATAAACGAATAAAATAACAGACTGCCACAAATGCAAAGGATCCAGCGAGTTGCTTCTTCCTTAAATTTCGTCTGGTGGGTCAGCTCCATTTGAGACTTTATCGTTTTTGAGAATAAATATATTGAGCAGTCTGCTTTTACATGTCTTCGCTAAGATTCTATGTGATCTATTTTAGCGACATTGGTCACTTAGATAAAAAAATGATCTCACTGCCCGATCCTTTAGACACGGAAGATTTCCATCAACATACCACATTACAGATTCAATTTCGCTTTCCTTCGGTCATAAAACCGGACGTAGTTATTTTATTTAATACACATAAACAATTTAATATAAATATAGTAACGGTAAAAAAATAAGCAGTAGTGGTATTTATTCATAGAGATACATGGTAAAACATAAAGATAATAAAAGATAAATACATCTAATTGGTGTTTTTCATATTATTTCCATATCTTTGCCGCTCGAAAAAAAGTGTATTTATTTAAAAATTTTGATGCAAATGTCTCATTTTACAGCTGAAAAGAAAGCGAATATCTTTAAAAACTTCGGTGGCAACGAAACGAACACCGGTTCTATTGAAGCACAGGTAGCTATGCTCACAGAGCGTATCAATCATATCTCGGGCCACCTGAAGACCAATAAAAAGGACTTCTCTACCAACCGTGGATTAATGTCAATGGTAGGACGCAGGAAGCGTTTGCTTACATATCTGAGCAACAACAACCTGGCATCTTATCGTAGCCTGATCGAAAAGCTTGGTTTACGTAAATAAGCATAACTGAATTAGCTATTCCCAACTGCAAACGGTTGGGAATTGTTTTTTTATTCAGGGTGGTGTAATGCGCTGCCAGCACGGCCGAAGCGATGAACTAACCGAAAGGGGAAGGTTTTGATCTCTGGCATTTGACTAACATTTTAATACTATAATAGTATGACTCCAAATCCGATATCCGTATCGCTGAGATCAGCCAACGGACAGGAAATATCAATAGAAACGGGCAAGATGGCCCGTCAGGCTGACGGCGCCGTAGTAGTGCGCCAGGGCAACTGCATGATCCTGGCTACAGTAGTTGCCTCAAAAGAACCAAAGCCAGGCCAATCATTCTTCCCGCTAAGCGTGGATTACCAGGAAAAGTTCGCATCAGCAGGCCGTATCCCGGGTTCATTCTTTAAGCGTGAAGCACGCCTGAACGACTACGAAATACTTACCTCACGCCTTATAGACCGTGCACTTCGTCCATTGTTCCCGGATGATTACCTGTGCGAAGTACAGGTACTGGTGTCACTTATCTCTTCAGATCCTGAGATCATGCCGGATTCTCTGGCTTGCCTTGCAGCATCTGCAGCACTTGCAGTATCTGACATTCCGATCCAGGAAGTTATATCTGAGGTTCGTGTAGCGCGCATCAACGGTGAATACATAGTGAACCCTACCCGCAGCCAGATCGTGGATGCGGACATCAATATAATAGTAGCCGCTACCGACAAGAACATCATGATGGTGGAAGGTGAAGGTAAAGAGTGTGAGGAAGCAGGCCTTATTGCAGCTATTGAAGCAGGGCATACAGCTATCAAAGAGCAGGTGAAACTGCAGCACGATCTTCGTGAGAAGAAAGGTGTTACCGGCAAGCGTGATTACACTAAGCCATACACTAACCCTACACTTGAAGCAAGGATAGAAGAGTTTGGTTCAAAGAGGATATATGAAGTATCTAAAGCTGCTCTTGGCAAACATGAGCGTGGCGATGCTTTCAAGAAAATAAAAGAAGAGTTTAAAGCAATAGCTGTAGCAGAAGAAATGCCTGCTGAAGATGCAGCATTGATCGGCACTTACTTCCACGACCTGGAAAAGAAAGTGATCCGTGAAATGATGATCAACGAAAAGGTGCGCCTCGATGGCCGTACGCTGGAAGTTGTTCGTCCGCTCACACTCGAAACAGACCTGTTGCCTTCTCCGCATGGTGCAGCTTTGTTCACACGTGGTGAAACACAATCATTAACTACAGTAACATTAGGTACTACTGATGATGAGCTGCTGCTGGAAACTGCACAGACATCTGACTACCTGAAATTCATATTGCACTACAACTTCCCTCCGTTCTCTACAGGCGAGGTGAAGATGATGCGCGGGCAGAGCCGTCGTGAAGTAGGCCATGGCAACCTTGCCCTGCGCTCACTGAAACAAATGATGCCGGCTGAGTACCCTTACACAGTGCGTGTGGTATCTGATATCCTGGAGTCTAACGGATCATCATCTATGGCTACAGTATGTGCAGGTTCTATGGCGCTGATGGATGCAGGTGTTCCTTTCCCTAAGCACGTAAGTGGTGTGGCAATGGGCCTTGTAGCTGAAGGTGGTAAATTCGCAGTACTTACAGACATACTTGGTGATGAAGATCACCTGGGTGATATGGACTTTAAGGTTACCGGCACACGCGATGGTATCTGCGGTATCCAGATGGATATCAAGTGCGATGGCCTGAGCATGGAAATAATGATGCAGGCGCTGGAACAGGCTAAGCGCGGCAGGTTGCACATACTGGACGCAATGTACCAGTGCATACCGGAACCACGTACTGAACTGAAACCACATGCACCACGCATAGAGCAGCTGAATATAGACCGTGAGTTCATAGGTGCGGTAATAGGCCCCGGCGGCAAAATAATACAGGAAATACAGCGCGAAACAGGTGCTAAGATCAATATAGAAGAAGTAGGCGACCAGGGTATCATCAAGATATTCTCTAACAACAAAGAGAGCATTGATAAGGCACTTAACTGGATACGCGGCATAGTAGCTATACCTGAAATAGGCGGCACTTATGAAGGTACTGTAAAGAGCATCATGCCTTTCGGAGCATTCGTAGAGTTCATGCCGGGCAAACAGGGTTTACTGCATATATCTGAAGTAAGCTGGAAGCGCCTTGACAGCCTTGATGGTGTGTTGAAAGAAGGTGATAAGGTAAAGATACAACTCACAGGCACTGACCCTAAAACGGGTAAGCTGCGCCTGAGCCGCAAAGTATTGATGCCAAAGCCCGAAGGTTATGTAGAACCGGCTCCGCGTGAGCGCCGTGAAGGTGGTGATGACCGCCCTCGTGGTGGTGGTGATCGTAACCGTGGTGGCAACGACCGTCCACGTGGCGACCGTGGCCCACGCGAAGAGCGCGCACCACGCACAGAAAATAAAACAGAAACTACAGAAGAGTCAGCACCGCAGGTAAGTGCCAGCGATGAAGCTGATATGGAATTGTAAGAAATGTAGTTGCGAATATTAAGCAGCCCGTCCGTAAAGGATGGGCTGTTTTTATTTTGTAGTAAGCATTTTTAAAAGAGGTCAGAGCTTTTCCTTAAGCATTACATTCTTCCCCGAATGATCTATGCATTGATAGATAAGCCATATAGAACAGGCTATAGAAATAGCTACAGCGGCAAACCCTGCACTGAAATTAAGTAGTGGATTGCGGCACGGAGTGCCAGTGAGATAGCGGACAAAAAACACGAACCAGGCAATAGCACAATAACTGAATACGGCACCGTAACAGATGCCTGCTATAAGATATACCCACAGTTTCCTTACGAGGATAGGAATGAATAAGAGTGCAGATATAACGAGCTCGATAGTGCTAAATCCATTTTTGGAGGTGACACTGGTAAATAAAATGAATAGCCCAAGCAGCATAAAGTAAGCAGCAGGGATATATTTTATGATGCTTGCGCGTTGTTTGTCAGCTGATATCACAGGTCATTTATAAACGGATGTTTGCACAGTAATATTGTTACTAAAAGCAGTAAAAATGCATACAATAAAAATATATAATAAGGCAAAGGACACGGAAATGGGGCATTTGCAATCGGGAGACAAAATTATAGGCACTATTTCTAAATATTTTGAAGGAAATTATGGTTTAAAGAAGTTTTTTGAACATAAATCTCATACCTTTGCGCAAAATTTGGAGCAGGTAATGATTTCTAAACGTCTTTTTTCCTTACTGGTATTCGTTATAGGGCTGGTAAGCTTTAGTTCTTCTTCTTTTGCCCAAAATGAAGAAAAAAGCCCCGCTCAGCCTGCTGAAATGGCTGCTCCGGCACACGAAGAAAAGAAAGGTATCAATATAACTGAGCTGGTTTTTGATCACGTATCAGACTCTCACGAATGGCATTTATTCAGCCTGAAAAATGCAGATGGATCTCATCGCCCGGTAGCAATGCCGCTTCCAATGATCATTTATCGTCCCGGTACTGGTTTATCTGTTTTTTCCTCGTCGCATTTTGAAGAGTGGCATGAAGGTGCTGAAGGCACAAAGATCAGTAATGAACACGAAGGCGTTTATATTGAAAAGCGCATGAAGGAAAAGGTATTGGCAAAGGACGGATCAAAAGTTTATGACCTGTCTATCACTAAGAACGTTCTTTCTATGTTAATAGGTGTTGTGTTGTTGCTTTGGATAATGACTTCTGCTGCAAAGAAATACAAAACAGGTGGTATGAAGGCTCCGAAAGGAATGCAGAACTTTATTGAGATAGTAGTAATATTCATCAGGGATGAGGTAGCTAAGCCAAACCTTGGTACTGCTAAATACAAGAAGTTTGTACCATTACTGCTTACTATCTTCTTCTTCATCTGGATCAATAACCTTTTAGGACTTCTTCCGGGGGGCGCTAACTTTACCGGTAATATAGCAGTTACAGCCTGCCTGGCGCTTGTGTCATTTATAGTGATGCTGGTAAATGCCAACAAGCATTTCTGGAGTCACTTGCTGAACCCCCCTAACGTGCCATTCCTGGTAAAGTGCCTGCTGGTACTTATCGAGGTAATGTCATTGTTCATTAAGCCTGTAGCATTGATGATACGTCTTTTTGCAAACATGCTTGCGGGTCACATCGTAATATTGAGTGTAGTTTGCCTGATATTCATATTCGCTTTGCTGAATGTGTATGTGGGTGGCGGTTTCGTAGTAGTATCAATGGCTTTCTCGGTGTTCATGTTCATGCTGGAGTTGCTGGTAGCAGCTATACAGGCGTTCATCTTCACTAACCTTACAGCTGTGTTCTTAGGACAGGCTATAGAGGAGGCTCATCATGAAGAAGGACATGGTGCTGAAGCGCATCATTAATAATATTTGTAACGCAGTTTTTTTTTAATCAAAACCAATAGAGTATGTCAGTTTTAATGAACACAATTATGTTAGCCGGCGATTTAGCAAAAGCTGGTGGCGCTCTTGGCGCAGGTATCGCTGCATTAGGTGCAGGTGTTGGTATCGGCCAGATCGGTAAAGGCGCGGTAGAAGCTATCGCTCGCCAGCCGGAAGCATCAAGCGACATCCGCGCTAACATGATCCT
Source organism: Flavipsychrobacter sp. (assembly GCA_025963465.1). Classification (GTDB taxonomy): domain Bacteria; phylum Bacteroidota; class Bacteroidia; order Chitinophagales; family Chitinophagaceae; genus Nemorincola. The sequence continues at coordinate 224 of JAOQAP010000194.1, read as the reverse complement.
GACTGCTGCATTCGTGGAAGGTGTTGCGCTATTTGCGGTTATCGCAGGTATCCTCGCTATCTTCGTTTAGTAGTCGGTACAAGAAAGTATAACTGCACCTAAAGCATAGGGCAATGGGTGCAGTTATTTAAAAAACAATTACCCCTCAATAATAGATACTTAATTACTTTTTAACCATTTAACAGGATAGTACAATGGATTTGTTAACCCCGGAACTCGGTTTA
>JAOQAP010000183.1 GCA_025963465.1 Flavipsychrobacter sp. | reverse complement strand
ATGCGCCTGGGCAATGGCGTAGGATACGTGACCCAAAGATATTCCCGTATACGTCCTTTTGATACGATGAACAATGCGATTGGCAGCCGTATCAATGATTATATCTCCCTTATCACCGACGTGCGGTACCACGTCAATAAGCATTGGGACGTGCAGGTAGGCGGCAATCTTACCCATATTTCTGATGCATCGTACCATCAGCCTAATCTTGGTATCAACCTTTATGGTGCACATGCAGGTGTACGGTATTTTCCAACCGGCTCGTTGCCCAAGCATGTGGAAAGAGAATTGAAACCATTGAAAAATCGCTGGCTGGCGCAATTCAGAACAACGATCGCGTTCGATGGCTCAAATGCGCCATTGGGCCCTGCATATCCTATTTACCTCGGCACTGCATATGTGAGCAAGCGATGGATCGGCAAGAATAAGTTTATTGGTGGTATTGATTATTCTTATCACACCAACATTTATTCATTCCTGCTCAATAACCAATTTGTAACACCGGGTACAGAAGCATCACATTCTTATAAGACCGCTGTATTTGTAGGTAATGAATTTTTGCTTGGCAGGTTGGGTATATCTGCACAGGTAGGTGTGTATGTGCACCAGGCTTTTCAAACGCAGGGAAAGGTGTACCAGAAGTTTGGCGGCAATCTATATCTTGTTCAAAGAGAGCAAGGGCCGATCAAAGAGTTTTTTCTTTGTGGCTACCTGAAAACCCACTTATCAGTAGCCGAGTTGGCTGAGTTTGGTTTTGGTATGGGTTTTTGATGAATGAAATTAACCACTTATTTCTGGTTGATACGATACAATGCTCCGTTATCTCCTGCCACCAGCAGGTCTCCGTTAGGGCATAATGCGATACTGCGCAGGCTGTTGGTTGTAAACTGGTCAAATTCTGCCCAGTGAGCGCCGCCGTCTTTTGAGTGGATCACTAAGCCTTTGTCTCCCGTTGCCCATCCATTCATGCCATCTTTAAATAAAATACTACGCAGGTAATATCTTGGTAAGGTGATGTCATTGCCATTTCGAAATGTGCTCCACTTTACTCCGCCATCGTAAGTATGCATGATACTGCCGTTAGAGCCGCACATCCATATCTCGTTGCCATGTAGGTCCATCGCTGTGAAGTTGTCCCCTTTTACATCCTGGAAGTTCCATGTGTCTCCGCCATTGATGGTATTCATTACCGCACCATAGCCTATAACATAGCCTGTTGACGGGCTTGTCATATAGATGTTATTCAGCCCGAAAAGGAATGTCTGTTGGTCGGTGATCTTGAAATTGGAATCTACTCTTGTAATAGAACTTTGTTTTTGCAGTACGCTGCTTACAAATATGCCGGTATTAGGTGTTGTGAAATAGCCGCCAAGTGATACCAGGTAGTTGTCTATGCGGTGGAATTGCCAGGTCTTACCTGAGTCGCTTGAGTGTAGTACATCTCCATCCACGCCTGATAGATAAATAGTGCCGTTGGGTGCAATGCCCATGCCGTACATTTCTTTTGGTGCACTTGCGTACGTGTTGTGTGTAAATGTATAGCCCCCGTCTGTTGACCGGAGTACGTCAGATTGGTCAAATTGTTTACCGCCGCTTACTATGCAAATGTTGTTATCGATGAACTTAATATTATTCAGCCTTGATGTGGTATTGCTGTTCAGTTGCTGCACGCTCTGCCAGTGCAGCAGGTCTTTCTTGCAGGAGTCAGTAAACACGATAAGGCAAAGAAACAATAAACAGCTTAAATGTCTGGGCATGAATGCGAATTTCGTTATTTTAATTTATAAACTCTTAATGTTCCCTGGTCAAATATTTTTTCAGATAAATGAGCTTTGATGTCAGCTTTGTTATCAATATGGCTGTCCAAAAATAAGTATTTAGCACCTTTGCTGATATAGTAATTTAGCTGTTCGCTGCTCAGTTCATTATTATCAAATGTCCAGCCCTTCCTGTCAATATAGTAGAGCAGTATATAGTGCGATACGTCGTTACCTGCTATGCAATATGCGTTTTCAGGCACCAAGTCTCTTAACTGTTGTTTGTAGTTGTAATAAGTGGTATTGAACCCCGGGTCTTTTGTGTCCCATCGGGAGTCTGCACGTAGAAATGCAGTAACGGGCAGTATTGCAAGGCAAGTCAGGCAAAGTATATGTATGTTTTTGGATGGCAGGTTCATCAAACTGCTCGCTCCAAATGCAGTAATAATGAAGATCAGCGGGAGAAAAGGGAATAGATAATAGTCATGTACTGTAGTGATCATGTTTATCTCAAAAAAATAATAGAACAGGATGCCAATGCTTAGTGACAGGAATGGCAAGAAATATTTACTCCGATACATTTTATTATTCATTAAAAAAAAGAACCCTGCCAAAAAGAAGAGCACTGATCCGTAATTGATGAGTAGTTCCGGGAGAATAGAAATAAGTGTTTTGTTGAGAATACCTATCAATTCGCCCGTTGTTTGTTTTGTGTCCAGAACTCCTTTTACAATCCCATTGTTCCAGTGAGGCAGAACAGTAGCATACCAGGCTATTGCAGGCATTATACTCAAGATATAAATGCTCGTTATTTGCAGGAGCTGCTTTTGTGTCAGCTGTCGTTTTTTTAATTGTAAAATAACGAAAGTGAGTGCAAAGACGCCGTATAGTATGAACGGGAGTTTTAATAATGTAGCCAGTCCGAGGAAAATGCCGCTCCATAAAACATGTGTTATTCTGCCTTCATTGATATAGCTACAGAACATGGCTATGCTCCATATGGCGAAGCATAAAGCCATATTATCCGGCATAGGGTTTACAGTGTAATAATAGAAAACAGGAGAAAAGTTGAAGCACCATGCACATATGGTTGCCATTGCCCTGTTGCGCGAAATGCTATTGCATAGATGGAACATGCCATAGACGGAAAACAGGCCTGTAAGAAATGTCAGCACTCTGCTGATAATTATATGTGGGCCGAATATTTTATAAAACAATGCAAACAACCATTGCATAAATGGGAATTCCATTCTGAATATCCTGTCTGTATCTGCCGGGGCATTTACATGTGGGTTGAATATATTGAGGCTTTCTTTGTAAAAATTATTGATGACGGTCTGTGTTTCCGTTTGTCGCCATACATGTATTCCTATAAGATCAAGGTTAAAGACATGAAAATGCAGCAGGAAACTTACAAACGGTATGCTCCATAATATGGCCTTGTAATGTTTATTTATAAAGTCCATCTACTGCGTTTCATGTCGGAAAAATACATAAAAAGCCTGTATGCCGTAGACTTCAGGTTGCCGGGATTCATATGTACATTGATTTTTTGTTCTAATATAAATTTATCATTATAGAAGTTGGCTATCAAGACCGGCATTAACCAATGCGCTATTTGTTGTGTACCTTTGCCGCCGCTATGACACAGGAAAACCTGAAAGAGATGCGTGAACGCATACAGCACCTGCATCGCTTTCTTCGTATAGACGATAGGATGGCCAAGCTGGACAATGACAGGCAGTTAACGCTTGCACCCGGTTTCTGGGATGATAATGCCCGTGCTACCGGCATACTCAAGGAAATAAAGATAAATAAATACTGGACTGAGTTTTATGATAAGGTAAAGTCTTCGGTGGAAGATTTCGCTGTCTTGTTTGACTTCTGGAAGGAAGGAGAGGCTGAGGAGGAGGAGGTAAAAGAAATATATAACAGCTCGATACATGACCTGGACGAACTGGAATTTAAATCGACCCTCAATGAGCCGGAAGATGAAATGCCGGCAATGGTGGTAATCAACAGCGGAGCCGGTGGTACTGAAAGCCAGGACTGGGCCGAAATGCTGTTGCGTATGTATCGGATGTATGGTGAAAAACAAGGCTGGAAGGTGAGCGAAATAGACGTCCAGTATGGCGATGGTGCAGGTATAAAGCAGGCCACACTGGAATTTGACGGCCCGTTTTCTTACGGCCTTATGAAAGCGGAAAGCGGGGTACATCGCCTCGTTCGTATCTCTCCTTTCGATTCCAATGCGCGCAGGCATACTTCATTTGCTTCGGTATTTGTATACCCGCTTATAGACGATACTATAGACATACAGGTAAGCCCTGCGGATATAGAATGGTCATTCTTCCGTTCCGGCGGTTCTGGCGGGCAGAATGTGAACAAGGTGGAAACAGCGGTACGTATCAAGCATATACCAAGCGGCATTATAGTAGAATGCCAACAGGCACGTACGCAGGGCGAGAACAGGGAAAAGGCAATGACCATGCTGAAGAGCCGCTTGTATGAGGCTGAAATGCAAAAACGACAGGAGATACTCAACGCCACTAACTCTTCGAAGAAAAAGATAGAGTGGGGGTCACAGATACGCTCCTATGTGTTCCACCCGTACAAAATGATCAAAGACCACCGTACCAACTATGAAGTAGGTAATGTGCAACCGGTAATGGATGGTGAGATAGATGATTTTATCAAAGCATATTTAATGAGTTTAAAAGACGAGGCTTAGTTGACGCAGACGGTAAAAAAACCTTTTAATATTAGTTTGTTGCGGCGTATATTTTCTTTTACACGCCCATACAGGAGCACTTTGTTTACAGCAATGATACTCGGTATTATACTGGCTGTTGTTTCTCCGCTCAGGCCATACCTGATACAGGTAGCCGTTGATAAGTATATTGCTGTTAAGGATATGCCCGGCTTATGGATCGTAGCTGTTATTTACTCCGTTGTTCTTATTGTAGAAAGTGCGTTCAGGTTCTGGTTCACCTATCGTGCCAACTGGCTGGGACAGACCGTTGTGAATGACCTTCGCAATACGGTCTTTAAAAAGATACTGTTTCAGAACATCTCTTTTTATGATCATACGCCTATAGGTACCCTTACTACCCGAACCATCAACGATATTGAGTCTATCAATGATGTTTTCTCCGAAGGCATCATTTCCATAATTGCAGATATACTGACCATTGTTTCCATTATTATCGTCATGCTTGTCACAGACTGGCGTATTACGCTTGTCTGCCTGGCTACATTCCCACTACTCATACTGGCCACATGGTGGTTCAAGGAGGCTGTAAACAAATCTTTCCAGAGGGTGCGTAATGCCGTCGCAGCACTCAACGCTTTTGTGCAGGAGCATCTGACAGGTATGTACATTGTGCAGGCATTTGCTGCAGAGCACCGCGAGATGGGCAAATTCAACGAGATCAACAAAGAGCATCGTGATGCCAATATAAAAGGCATTTTCGCTTATTCGGTCTTCTTTCCAATAGTGGAGATCATATTGGCGTCGTCTATGGGATTGCTGGTCTGGTATGGCGCGTCACGTATATTGCATTATGGAGCGTCGGTAGGCGTGATCATTTCGTTCGTTATGTACCTCAACCTGTTATTCCGTCCATTGAGGATGATGGCAGATAAGTTCAATGTACTGCAAATGGGTATGATAGCAGGTGAGCGCGTATTCACTGTGCTGGACAGCGAAGATTATCTTGCAAACAATGGACAGCGGACTGCAGAAAAGGTAAAAGGTGAGGTGACATTCAGTGACGTTCACTTTAGCTATAAACCTGGTGTGCCTGTACTACGGGGCGTGTCATTTCAATTGAATGCCGGAAAAACAATGGCAGTGGTTGGTCATACAGGTGCGGGGAAGACCTCTATCATCAGCATTCTGAACCGCCTTTATGAAATAGAGAAAGGCAACATACTCATAGATTGTCACGACCTGCATGAATATGACATTTACAGCCTGCGGAGTCATATAGGTATAGTCCTTCAAGATGTGTTCCTGTTTTCCGGTACTATTGCAGATAACATTACCCTGCGTAATGCTGATATTCCTCGTAGTAAAGTAATAGAGGTGGCAAAAATGCTGGGCATAGATGAATTCATTATGCGCCTGCCGGGTGGCTATGACTTTAATGTGATGGAGCGGGGTAATACACTGTCCCAGGGGCAGCGACAACTGTTGTCATTTGCCCGTGCACTGCTTTACGATCCTGCTATCCTGATACTTGATGAGGCTACATCTTCGGTAGACAGTCAAAGTGAGCAACTGATACAGCATGCTATAGATACCCTGATCAAAGGCCGTACCTCAATAGTTATCGCGCATCGCCTGTCTACCATACGTAAGGCAGACGAAATAATTGTACTCGATCATGGTATTATTACTGAGCGTGGCAACCACAGCTCGCTCATAGCACACAAAGGAGCATACTATGAGCTTTATACTGCTGTAGAGCAAATGAAGGAAAAAGAAGTACTATAAAATCTGCATATCTTTAGGTAATAAAACCTGTACTAATGATCCCGGCAAATACAGTGCGTAAATACCTGTCCGTCATTCTTGTTTGTATGATAGGGTGGACGTGTGTTCATCTCGCTACAAATGTTTACAGGGATTATGCGTTAGGGCTTTTTATCTGGCTGCCAGTCGTTATTGGCATTACTTCTGTTTTGGTTTATGGCTATAAGAATGATGAGGTGAACAGGAAACAGCTGCGCAATACAGCCTATCTCTCGTTGCTTGTATTATGTTTTGGCATGCTCTTCTTTGCATGGGAGGGTGTGATATGTATGATAATGGCAGCGCCTATAGGCCTGTTCTTTACTTGGATCGGGTTCCTGATTGGTTATGCGATCATTAAGAGCACCATAAGCAACAGTGCACCTTTGGTTATAGTTACCCTGTTCGTCTCTGTTCCGGCATTTATGGCATTTGAAAATAAGGATACAAACAAAGAAACACTTAAGTCTGTTGTCACTTCAGTTGAGATCAATGCCTCACCGGAAGTGGTATGGAAAAATGTTGTGGAATTCCCTGAGTTAAAAGCGCCGGAAGAACTCATTTTCAAAAGTGGGATAGCATACCCCATCAACGCTAAAATACAGGGCGAGGGTATCGGCGCTATCAGGTATTGCAATTTTTCGACCGGTAGTTTTGTAGAGCCTATTACGGTTTGGGATAAACCAAACCTGTTAAGATTTTCTGTTGCAGCGCAGCCGGAGCCAATGAAAGAACTAAGCCTTTACGATATTCATCCTAATCACCTGCATGGCTACTGGGTGTCGAAGCAAGGGCAGTTTAAGCTAACGCGATTGCCAAACGGGCATACACTTCTTGAAGGTACTACATGGTATGAGAACAGGATAAGGCCTGATATCTATTGGTCTGTATGGAGCAACTTTATTGTACACAAAATACACAGCCGTGTTTTAGCGCATATTAAAGAGCAGTCAGAACAACATTTGTAAGCTATGCCTTCGACTCGTGTAATCTCCTTTTTACCATTTTGTCTACCCTGTACACAAGGAATATTGCTACTATAGTTACTCCCGAAACTACATACCCAAGCGTAGTGTAATGCTCCAGCGGGCTGAATTTGTCTTTTTGCACCACTATCATTCCGCCTATAGCGGCGGCCACGCCGCCTGCCACCGATTGCAGCGATGAGTTTATGCTCATAAATGCACCTCGGTCTTTCATTTCCGGAATGCCGGTAGTTAGCGCGCTGGACGGTATCATACGGCTCATAATACCGATCATCATGCAGATATTGAATATCATAACCAACCACAACGGCGTGGTGGATAAATGGGTGTAGCATATCACCACTATGATCATCCATACAGATGCCGCCGCAAATATTTTAAACTTATCTATCTTATCGCTGATCTTGCCCACCAATGGCATAATGATAAGAGAGCTTACTCCGGAAACCATAAACAACACAGGCAGTTGTTGTGTAGTAATGTGCAGGTTGTTAATGGCAAATGCGGTGCCGAATGGCATCATCATGAAACCACCTATAGATAATAATGCGGTAGCCAGGAAACCTATGCGGTAATCCTTCTTTGCTACAGTATGCAGCAGATGTGTGAA
>JAOQAP010000123.1 GCA_025963465.1 Flavipsychrobacter sp. | reverse complement strand
TAAAGAAGCAGGCGATTCACTTGCGGTAGTAATGATAGGCGGGGTAAACTATTACACAGGTCAGTTCTTCGACCTGGAAGGGATAACTAAAGCAGCACATAGCGCAGGCGCTTATGCAGGTTTCGACCTGGCACATGCAGTGGGCAATGTAGCATTAAAGCTGCATGACTGGAAAGTAGATTTTGCTTGCTGGTGCTCTTATAAATACCTGAACTCAGGCCCGGGCGGTGTGGGTGGTGCTTATGTGAATGAGCGTTATGGCAATGACCCTAAGTTTTTCCGCCTGGCAGGCTGGTGGGGCAATGACGAAAAGACACGCTTCAAAATGCAGAAAGGCTTTGTGCCGCAAAAAGGTGCAGCCAGCTGGCAGATGAGTAATGCCCCTGTATTCAACATGGTGGCGCATAATGCATCGTTAGATATTTTTGAGAAAGCGGGCCTGCCTGCACTCAGGGAGAAAAGTGTGCTGCTCACCGGCTATATGGAGTTCCTGTTAAAACAGATCACCCATCTTCCTTTTGAGATCATAACACCGGCAGAGCCGGTAAGGCGCGGATGCCAATTATCTATGCTGTTCGCAGAGCGTGGCAGAGAGGTATTTGATGCACTTACCCAAAACGGCATTGTAGCCGACTGGCGCGAACCAAATGTGATACGCATAGCACCTGTGCCATTGTACAACACATTTGAAGATTGCTATAAATTCTACGAAGTGCTTGCGGGTATAGAATAATGATCACAACCAAACAAGCTCACTTAATGAATCGCTTAGGGTACTTTATCTGTCTGCTTATTATGTTACTTCCCTTGTGCGTCTTTGCCAGCGGGAAAGAGCATACGCTAAATGGCAGTATAAAAGTAAAGGGAGAAGAGACCTATCCCTATAAGCTCGTCTTTGAAGTATCACATTCCAATATCAAAGGTTATTCGCTCACTACCTTACCGGATGGCACTGATAGCAAGACAAGCATCTCCGGCTTACTCAACAGGAAGCAGCATGTACTGATCATATCAGAAACCAAGCTACTTACCGCGCCTATAAAAGATATGGACATCTGCTTCGTAAATGCAGTACTGGCCTATAAAAAGAAAGGAAAGAACTACGTGATAGCTGGCTTCTTCCAGGGCAGGGACAGTAAGCAAAAACCATGTGGCGAAGGAACGATAGAATTTATACAGCCTGTGGCGAACGACGACCTGTATACCAATGATACCACCGGCGAAAAACAATCAGGCAAAAACGTAGTAGAGTCTGCTGCAAAGACAGAACCTGTTGTGGGCAAAGACCAGATAACAGCAGGTGTACAAAAACAGTATGACTGGAACACAGACAGCTGCACCATTGAGCTTTGGGATAATGGTGTAGTAGACGGCGATGTGGTTTCCTTATTGGTTAATGACGAAAAAGTACTTGCAAACTATACGCTGGGAAAACAGCGGAAGCAATTGAAATTTCCTGTAACTAAAAAGATCAATACCATAACAGTAATTGCAGAAGAAGAGGGCATCAATCCTCCTAATACTGTAGAGCTGATGTTCTATGATGGCGAAGATCGTTATAAGCTCACCGCATTCAACAAAAAGGGCGAGCAGGCCACCGTTGTGATCAGGAAAAAGTAACAGGCTACCCTGTTATAAAAATACGGTTCACTTCGTGTTTCACAACTGTATGGACAGGGAATAATTCAGTAAAAATACGTTGCGTATCCTGCCACTGTTCCATATCATTAATGATGTAGTTAAATGCAAGCCTGCCATTGGGCGCAAGCGCCTGCCTGCATTGCCGGAGAAATTCCCTTGTAGTTACAAAATCAGGCACTACCCTGCCTATAAATACGTCAACAAATATAAGATCGTAACTGGCTGTGTTCCCGGCCATAAAATCTTTAGCATCGGCGCACACGGGGTCCAGCCGTACATCTTTTATTTCATCCAGCAATTCCACTGCCCACTGCAGCACTACCTTATCATATTCCACCAGTGTGTATCGCGGAGTGTAACCTTTGCTATACAAGACACGCACCATACTGCCCAAGCCAGTACCTAATACCAATACATTGCTTACAGCAGGAAGAAAGGACTTTAAATGCTTTACAGCGGCTATTGCCGGCAGGTACCTGTCTCCATCAGAATAAAGGATCTCCGCATTGCCCAGTTGATATTGATTGCAATACAGGAATAGTTCCAATGCAACACTGCTGCTCCCTGCAGCACGGCGGAGCCTTACAGGATACAGAAAGCTAAGCAGCTTTTTATAAAGGGGTAAGCGTATGATAAGCTGAAATTATATTATTGGTCGCCGCCTTCGCGCATTCTACGCTTGCGGAACAATGGCACCTTGTTCTCATTACCACTGATCAGCCTGCCTATGTTTTTATGGTGCGTCAGCACTACAAGGAAAGCAGTAGCTATAGCAAAAAGGCGGTAACTCAGCTCCTGCGCATGTGCATTGAAGATGAACAGGATCAGCAGCGGGAAAGCGATACTTGCAGTAATAGAGCTCAACGATACATATTGCGTGAGCAACAGCATCAGCATGAATACAACAACAAGGCTAAGGGCCACAATAGGCTGAATAGACAGGATCATGCCAAATAACGTAGCAATACCCTTTCCACCCCTGAAATCGGCCCAAACAGGGAATATATGCCCAAGAACAGCTGCAAGGCCTAAAAATATCTGTAGATTGACGAATGGCTCACTGAGCAGGGTATAAGAAGATAACATGGACAGCTTTACCGCTATGAAGCCTTTAAGCATATCGCCGATCATAACACCACATCCTGCTTTTTTACCAAGGATCCTGAAAGCATTTGTTGCTCCTGCATTTCCACTACCATGTTCACGTATGTCTATCCCGAAAACCCCTTTACTCACCCAAACTGCCGTAGGAATAGACCCAATCAAATATGCTAAAATAATTAGAAGCGCTATTGTCATTATTCTATTAATCTTTAAAAAACAAATTTAAACGTTATCCATCAAATATCCTAATGGGATATTAGATAATATTTATATAGTTAAATTCGTAATAATCAAACAAAAAGAAACAAATAATTTATTTTCTGAATAGCATTGCTATCCATCCGTTCTGCTCACTGATCTTTACAAAACTAAAACCTGCTTTCACAGCAGCATCAGTTATTATTTCCTCATCTTCTACCAGCAACCCGCTCATGAGCAGGTTACCACCATTGATAACAACCTTGTAGAGATCTCTCATGTATTGCAGTAGAATGTGCCTGTTAATATTGGCCAGCACCACGTCTGTATTTCCCTTTGGCACATCGTTCAGCGATGAACCTATTCTAACCGTTATGTGCTTACAATTGTTCCTGGCTACATTTTCTATAGCATTTTCCACGCACCATTGGTCATTATCTATTGCGAGTATATCGGTTGCACCCAGCAATTCAGCCATAATAGCCAGTACGCCCGTTCCTGACCCGAAATCAAGTACAGAAGTGCCGGCCAGCGGCATATCCTTCATCAGGGTTATCATTAGCTGTGTAGTGGCATGATGCCCCGTGCCAAAAGACATTTTCGGGGTAATGATGATCTCGTAAGGAGTAGTTATAGCTATATCGTGAAAGTGGGCACGGATAGTACAGAAATCGTCCACTATTACAGGCTCGAAGTTAGACTCCCAGAGTGCGTTCCAGTTTTGCGCTTCGATCACTTCCGTACTGTGTATCACATTCTGTGCTTCTGCTATAACACTTAGTTCGTCCTTCATGAACTTCGGCTCTTCTATATAAGCCAGCAATTCTGTTCCGGTCTCCTCAAAGCCATCGTAGCCAATGTTTGAAAGCATTGCTATAAGCACATCACTATCCACTTCCGGCGTAATGATGAACGTCGTTTTTACATGTTGCATAAGCACCTTATTTCACCGGACTAATCGCGTGTGCGACCGCCTCTTCTTATCAGCTTTATTATAAAAGCGAGTATCACCGCACCTGCCGTAGATGTGATCACATCATTTACATACACATTGTCTGTAAAGTTTAACATGCCGCCAAACAGCCTGTTGCCTATATATCCACCCACAATACCTATGAGTATATCTACAAGAATACTGCTGTTATCGGCGTCTACAAGAGCTCCGGCTATCCAGCCTGCAATAGCGCCAATGATAATGATCACGAGTAAGTGTGGCATAAAAGGTTTGTTTTTATAAAAGTAATAAAGGTTGCACAATTGTGCAACCTTTAAAGTATTAGTAAATATCGTGCCGTTAATAATTATTCATCATCCTTGGTGTTTGCTTTCTTACCAGCAGCAGGTTCATCATCACCAGCTTCAGGCTCTACGCGCAGGTTCTTTTCCTGCTGGTCCATCGTGCCCGGCATTGCACTATTGTACAGCACGCGGCGTGTAGGAATATCAGTGATGATGCGGAACTCTGTACGACGGTTCAACTGGCGTCCTTCAGGATTGTCTTTACCATGTACATCATTTGGGGCAGCAGCATTTTTA
>JAOQAP010000098.1 GCA_025963465.1 Flavipsychrobacter sp. | reverse complement strand
GATGCAATAACCCACTATAAGGTGCTGGAGCGCTTTAATTACGTCACGTTGGTAGAGTTAAGGCTGGAAACAGGCCGTACCCACCAGATACGTGTGCATATGAAATACATAGGCCACCCATTGTTTGGAGATGCTACCTATGGCGGCGACAGGATCGTAAAGGGTACCGTATTCACCAAATACAAGCAATTTATCGATAACTGTTTCAGTATACTTACCCGACAGGCGCTGCATGCTAAGGAACTTGGCTTTACACACCCTGTTACGGAAGAATGGATACAATTCAATTCTGAATTGCCGGCTGATATGAATGAAGTAATAGAAAAATGGCGCAGTTATACCAACGGCATGACCAAACAACTGAAACAAAAACTGGATAACATATAATTAAAATCACACTAATCAATTTAACCTGTGTTAAAAATTGCTTTTACGTGGCAAAGGCGATGAGCATTTTTGAGGCAGAACCCCTATCTTTGCTTCGACCCTAGCAATATTATTATTATAAATTTTTAAACTTTTTCTTATGTTGTTATTAAATAGTCTTTTCACAGGGCCACACATGATCTGGTTATTGCTTATCGTTGTCGTATTGTTCGGCGGCAAGAAGATACCTGAGCTGGCAAAGGGCCTTGGTAAAGGAATTCGTGAATTCAATGAGGCGAAAGATGGTATTAAAAGCGAGATCGAATCAGGAATAAAAGATAAAGAAAAGGTACAATCTCCTAATACTACAAACACAACTACTAACGCGTAATTCCTGCGTTAAAATTCCTTACAGTTATACCCGCATTTATTATTGCGGCCCTTATAGGGGCTGCATGTTTAACCGCTTTAACAACGATAAAACATGCATATAAAGTCGTTTTTGCCATTATGTTTACTTACACTTATTGCCGTGCAGTCGCATGCCCAGCAGCAGCGTACGCATGGCATTAAGGCTTATACTATAACAGATACCCCGGCAACCGCAGATATTATTTTCACAGCGATGCCGGCAAAACCTGCTGTTGCAACTGCTGCACCTGCAGCGGTATCTGCTCCGGCAGTAAAGCAAGCGGCACCGGCGGCAGTAGTTACCGCACCCCAGGTAAAACAGGCAACACCAACTCCTGCATCCACTATCGCTGCAAAACAGACAACACTACCGGAAGCCACACCCGTTGCTGCAAAACAAACACCTGCAGGAGCGCAACCAGCCCTGTTAGCAACCAATACTCCTGCTGCTAATGGCAAGAAAGGCTATAGCCATGTGCCCCTGGCAGGTGAAAAGTCCTACTTTGGTGAAAAGAATGAGTACATGAATGATTTTGTACGCAAATACCTGGAAGTACATAACAAGACCCTGGGCAGCGTACAGAATAACAGTATAGCTCCGTTTTCTGTAATAGATGATGTACTCGAGAAAAAGAACCTGCCTAAAGAACTGAAATACCTTGCGGTAATAGAATCTGCCCTGAACCATAATGCCGTTTCTCATGCAGGAGCGGTTGGCCCATGGCAGCTGATGAGCACTACCGCAAAGATGATGGGCCTGTCGGTAACCCGTAAACAGGACGACAGAAGGGATTGGGGCAAATCGACCACAGCCGCTACCAAATACCTGGAACTGCTGTATAGCCAGCTGAATGACTGGTTGCTGGTAATAGCGGCTTACAATAGTGGCCCAACACCTGTGCAACGTGCTATACAACGCACCGGTAGCCGCAACTTCTGGGATATAAAGGAATACCTGCCCCGTGAAACACAGGGACACGTACTGGCATTTATAGCTACTGCAAGTATATTTGAGAACCTGAGCAAATTCATTGACCTGGGTAGCATACCGGTCGATTATAAGTTTGGTAAAGAGGAAGATCTTCTTTCCCTGCCTATGCCCTTAGCTACCAATGCAAAAGACGCTAATGGAAAGGCTGTTGCAGTTGTAGGCTCTTCTACAGCCGCCCCGGTGGGTGTGGTTAAAAAATCGCCATTTACAGAGGAAGAGCTGAAGAATATGGCTATCCTGCGTATTACCCAGCCTATTCACCTCGAATTTATGGCTACTGAGCTGGGTATAGACAAAAAAATGCTGGCACGGTGGAATGCGGATTATGAGTTATTTACACTTGGTACATACCCTACTCCATTCTATAACCTGCGATTACCAAAAGACAAAGTAGACCTGTTTTTAAAGCACAGGGATGAACTGACCAAGAAGTCGAAGATCATATTCGCCAATAAATAATATTCCTCCGGCTAAAAAATCCAGAAAAATAAATATTGTTTTTGCGTTTTAAATATTTTAAATTACCTTTGCAGTCCTTAAAAAAAGAATTTAATGGCAAACCATAAAGCAACCAAAAAAGATATTCGTCAGAGCGAAAAGCGTCGTGAAGCTAATCGTTACTACGGTAAAACAACCCGTAACGCTATCCGTACCTTGTTAGCAGCAGATAAGGCTACAGCGACAGGAAGCCTGAGCAAAGTAATATCTATGATAGATAAGCTGGCTAAACGTAATGTTATCCATAAGAACAAAGCAAGCAATATCAAGTCCGGTATTGTAAAGAGAGTTAACGCTCTGGCTTAATCTTTATCCATATTTTTTTGAAAAACCACAGCCCTCGGTCTGTGGTTTTTTGTTTTGAACGAACTGCCGTTTTTAAAGCACGCCGCTTCCAAAGCATTCATGTACGCCGTTTGTTAAAAAAAATCTAATCCTGGCAAAAGTATTTTTATTTACGAAAAGATTCGTACGTTTGTCTACGAAATAAATCGTAGGCAATTGCGTTATAGCAATTATAACACCGGGCAACATGATAAAACCAACAGATAGCGAATTGGAAATACTGAACATTCTTTGGGCTAAGGGGCCAAGCACAGTAAGGGATGTGCACGAAGTACTGGAGAAAAGCAAAGATGCCGGATACACTACCACCCTGAAGCTGATGCAGATAATGCATGAAAAGGAATTGCTAAAAAGAGACGAGACCAATAAAAGTCATGTGTACACAGCAAATGTATCGCAGGAGCAGACACAAGGGCAATTAGTGAAAAGAATGATAGATAACGTATTTAACGGCTCGGCATCACAACTGGTGATGCAGGCACTGGGCAACCACAAACCAAATAAAGAAGAACTGGATGAAATAAAAAAGTACCTGGAAGACATGGAAAGTAAAAAGTAATCTGCTTGCCAAACCATTCTTAACTAACAATGAAAAAATAGTTTTTTATGAGCACACTATCATCCTTCGCTTCATTACTTACCCACTCGCTTGCATGGGCGTTGGTTCATTCTCTCTGGCAAAGTATTGCTATATACACATTCCTGTTCATCATACTTAAGGCATTGCCCGGTATGAATGCGCGGATAAAATATTATCTGTCATTCGGGTCACTTATGTTGCTGGCTGTATGGTTTACAGACACATGGATCAGCCAATATCAGCAAATGAAAGGAAGTGTCGTCTATGTATCAGCATCAGGTACTGATATTACCCAGACAACCACTTATGTCGTTAAAACAGCGGGTGATCTTCGTATGCACAATGCAATATTTAACAGCATGATACACGGGATAGAGAACAACTCCACAATTATTCTGTGTATGTATATGGCAGGTCTATGCTTCATGCTGCTTCGCTTTATGATAAACATCATAGAGGTAAAGAAACTCAGAGCAAGCGGGCTGATGCCTATAGCGCCGGTATACGAAACATTGCTTGCTAATTGCAGAAACATCATTGGTGTAACGAGGCCCGTGCAACTATACCTGTCCAACCGGATAAACGTACCTATGATGATAGGCACACTAAAGCCTATTATATTATTACCGTTGACCACGATCAACCATCTTACAACAGAACAGGTAGAGGCTATATTGCTCCATGAACTGGCACATATAAAACGATACGACTACCTGCTGAACATGATACAGACCACTATCGAAACCGTACTGTTCTTCAATCCATGCGTATGGGCCATATCGGCAATAGCAAGGAAAGAAAGAGAGCATTGCTGCGACGATATGGTAGTAAACAGCAGCACAGACCCGCTACCCTATGCAAAAGCGCTGGCCATACTGGAAGACAAGCGCATGAACACCACTACCCTTGCCATGGCTGCCAGTGGCCACAAAAATCATTTGTTTAACCGTATAAAAAGGATCATGGAAATGAAAAACAGCAAAACAAACAACAGCCAGCTGACTATTATTATAGTAGCCATTATTGCCATCACATTTTCTACGGCAATGTTCACATTCTCTCCTTCGTTTGCCCAAAAAGCCAAGACTGCCAAAAGTGACACGGTCAAAAAAAGTGTTTACCGGTACAAAACAGTTACCATTGACAGCAACGGACATAAAACAGTAACTGAAAAAGTATCGACAACACCTATACATGATAAGGTGAATAACGATGGGGCTGAGGAAATGGCCCCAATGCCACCTGAACCACCAATGGCACCTGAACCGCCGGCAGCACCAGGCTCATCGAAAAAAACGATCTCTACTACTATCACTGTAGATGATGCGGGGCACAAAAAAGTGATCAGTAAACAAACAACATCAAACAACATTGATGATCAGATAGAAGCTGCAATGACGGAGGTAGGAACATCGATGGAACAAGTAAGTGCGGAAGTAAGCAAAGCAATGGCAGAAGCAAAAAGAGCTACCGCAGAAGCCACTGCGGCTGTTAATGCAGTAGACTGGAATAAAATAAGCGAAGCAATGACCAACAGCATTAAGGTATTACAAAACAACCTTGCAAACAAGCATCTTGTGGACCAGGTAGGCGATAAAGTGGCAAAACAATGGGAAGAAAGCATAAAAACATTAAAACAATCGAGGAAAGAAATAGAAGCACGCACGAAGAAACAGACCAAAACGATGACCGTATCCCTTACTACAGCCGGAGTAACGAGCCATACCGACAGTGACTGCGAAGCGCTGGTAGAAAAGATGAGAAAAGATGGACTGATAAGCAAAACAGGTGCTTATGCTATTCGCAAGGAAAACGATGAATTGTATATAAACGGAACAAAGCAGTCTGAAGCTACTTACAATAAATACCTCAGCTATCTTAACAATAAGAAAGTGCTCATAAGCGGCAGCGACGGACGTTTGACCATAACGATAAATGACTAACAATATCTCTTTTGCATAAAAATCCCTTCCCTTCCGGAGGGGATTTTTTTATTTTATACACACTGAATATATTTTATTGTATTAATTTCAGGAAGAATTTTGACGCTATGGATGTTGACAAAAGGGAATCAGAATTGCTGAACCGCGCAGTGAATGAATGGGAGCAAACAGGAAAACTGTCTGCTGAACAGGCTGCTGCGTTAAGAGAAACCATCATATCAAAACAAACTGCCCGGCAGCAGATAGCCCAATACTTTTTCTTCATAGCCCTCTTTTGTACACTGCTCGCTTTCGGCGCTATATTCATTAATGAGAAGTTCCTGGAGAAGCTTAAGGTCTATTTTTCGCTTAATGACCTTGTCATTGCACTTATCACTACTGCATTATCAGTCGCATGGTTCTGGTATGTAGGCAAGAAGCGAAATAACCTGAGCCCGGCAGCTTACGAGGTATATATGGTATTGGGCGGCCTGTCCGTGCTTACATCCCTCGTTTACTTCTGTAAAGAATTTCACATAGACGCTACCTATACTGCTTTCCTGAGCATTGCGTTGCCTATTCTCATTATTCTCGGCGCAGTATTCCGCTCCAGTGCATTGTGGATAGGAGCCATAGCCACATCAGTAGCATGGTTCGAATCATTCAGTACATGGCAAAGCAGCAATAATCTCTTCCTGGGGATGAACTACCCGGTCAGGTTTGCAGTATTCGGACTCCTTATACTTGGCGTATCATTTGCACAGAAGTATGTGAAGAAGTTAGAATTCTCACAACGTATTACTTATGCATCGGGCCTTATCCTGTTCCTGTGCGGGCTGTGGGCCGTATCTGTGTTCGGCAATTACAATACTCTTGTAGGCTGGCAGGCAGTGAGGCAGGTACATGTACTTGCCTACTCTATACTATTTGCCGTAGCAGCTGCAGCCAGCTTCTACATGGGCATCAGGTATAAAGATGAGCTTGCAAGAGATCTTGGGATGCTCTTCCTGCTCTTAAACTTATATACCCGTTATTTCGAGTATTTCTGGGACTCTATGAACAAGGGAATATTCTTTTTGGTCCTCGCTGTCACATTCGGCTTCCTTGGCTGGTTCCTGGAAAGGAAGAGAAAGGAACATCCTATTACAACTGAGGCAGATAAGACAAGCCAGGGAATAAATATTTAACCTAATTTCGCACCCATTGTTAATCTGTTTAAATCAGGAGAATACCCGTCAGGCCCGTCCGAACGGTTTTTCATCCGGGCGGAGGTTTAGGGTTTATGCGGTATGTATTGGAAGTAATGTATGATGGTGTTTTATTTCATGGCTCGCAGATACAGGGCGATACACCAACTGTGCAGTTGGCTATCAACAAAGCGCTAAGCACTATACTTCGCACCTCCATCATCTCATATGGCGCCAGCAGAACCGATGAAGGCGTTCATGCAATGTGCAACTATTATCACTTTGATATAGATACCGTTCTCGATCAGAAATTCCTTTACAACTGCAATGCAATACTACCTCATGGGCTTGCGATAAAGAGAATGTGCAAGGCCGTAAATCCTGAATTTAATGCCCGTTTTGATGCTGTGGCCCGACGCTACAGGTACCGCATATATTTCACCAAAAATCCTTTCCTGTTCGAAAGAGCATTATACTATCCGTTCCGTTTCGATCATGATATACTGCATGAGACAGCAGCTGTAATTAAAGAATACACCGACTTCGAATCATTTGCCAAGCGTAATGCCCAGGTAAATACATTCAACTGTGGTATACTACAGTCTTACTGGGAGCGGAATGGAGACGAGTTGCATTATATAGTGGAAGCAAATCGCTTTTTGCGGGGTATGGTACGTGGGTTAGTAGGTACGCAATTGCACATGGCCCGTTATAATGGCACCGTTAATGATCTGAGATCAATAATCGAAGGAAAGGATTGCAGGAAAGCTTTTTTTGATGTTGCGGGCCATGGCCTGTACCTAGAAGAGATCACTTACCCTGATGGTGCATTAGAAGCAGTATAGCAGGTGTATTACCAGCTACCGCTCGCACCGCCGCCACCAAAATCCCCACCACCAAAGCCGCCGAAACCACCGCCGCCACTATCACCACCGCCGCCCCAGCCACCGCCACCACCGCGACGACCACCGCCAAGCAACTCACCGATCAGCATACCAGTAGCAAAGTTGCCCAGCCCCCCGCCGCGCATATAATTACCCCCACCACCTCCGCCGCCACGACCAAACATCCTGACTACGAATATGATAACTATGATGATAACGATAATTGCAGAAAAAGGCAAGTTTTTAGCTTTCTTTGGCTCTCCTTTATATTCTCCTTTGGTAGCAGCTATAACAGCGTCAGCTGCTTTAGAGAAACCTGTAAAGTAATCGTGTGCCTTGAACGCAGGCACCATCTCATTGCGAATGATACGGCCACATGTGAGATCTGTAAGCGCGCCTTCCAGGCCTTTACCTGTAGATATGTTTATCTTATGGTCTTTAAAGGAAGCAAGTATCACCACCCCATTATTTTTGCCGCTTTTGCCTATACCCCATGCTTTACCTAGCTTAATGGCATAGTCCGACACATCATAATCTTCAAGGGATTCTACAGTAACAATGGTTATTTCATTGGAAGTAGTAGTTTCGAAATTAACGAGTTTGGCCTCCAGTTGTGCGCTTTCAGCTTCGCTGAGCATATGGGCCATATCGTTCACCAGCCTTGGTGGGCTTGGTTTATCAGGCAATGGCTTGACCTCTGCAAAAGAATGCAGCCCCACAAATAGGAACAATAACAACGATACTAACCGGGCACATGCTTTGTTCATCATTTTCCAAATACTATTTCGTCCGGTAATTCATTCTTCTTTATAGCAGGGTCGTAAGGAAAACTGGCTGCAAGTGCAGCACCAAGTTCCTGTATACATTGGCTAAGGCCCTCTGTGATCTCATTTTTGCGCAGGTGCCCGGAAAGCTTACCGGCAGCCTTCTCCCAGAATTGTGCGCCGCCTGCCTTCTCATAGATCACCTTATCGCCAAACAAGGCAAACTGCCTGTCAGTTAAAGCAACATAAACGATAATGGCATTGCGGGCTACTGTTTTCTCCATGCCCAGGTTGTAAAATACTTCCTGTGCACGTGTCATAGCGTCCATATAGTCGCAATGTTCTTCCATGAACACTCTTATCTCACCGCTTGTTTTACCCTCAGCTTCTTTGATCGCAGCAACTATACGTTGCTGCGAATCAATATCCAGTATCGGCTTCTTTTTGAAGAATGAGAACATAGCTGTTTTTTAGAAGAGTATTAGAACTGTACTTTAGGAGCATTTTGTGCACCCTGGTCTGCCTGGAACATAGGCCTTTCCTTGAAGTGAAACATACCCGCCAGAAGGTTCGTCGGGAAATTAGACACCTTGATGTTATAATCCTTAGCAGACTGGTTGAACGCATCACGCGCTACCTTTATCCTGTTCTCTGTTCCTTCCAGCTGATCCTGCAGCGATTTGAAATTCTCGTTCGCTTTCAACTGTGGATATTGCTCAGATACTACCATCAAACGGCCTAATGCCTGGCTCAGCTGGCCTTGTGATGCCTGGAACTGTTGCAGTTTTTCAGGGGTCAAATCCTTGGCATCTACTTTTATAGAGCTTGCACTTGCACGGGCCTGTATTACCTGGGTAAGTGTTGTTGTTTCAAAATTAGCAGCACCCTTTACAGTAGCCACGAGATTTGGTATCAGGTCAGACCTCCGCTGGTAGCTGCTCTGTACATCAGCCCATTTCTGGTCTACATCTTTGCTGGCTGCATTCATGCCATTGTAACTGCAACCGCCCATTAATACGATCAACAGTATGATACCTAAAGCAATAAATAATCCTTTCATTGTTATTAATTTTTACCAAAAGTACGATAATGGGCATGGATAATATATAAACTATCGGCGAGTGGTCACAAATTATCGGTAATTATCCATTTTTATGATATGAACTGTAACATTTACGTGGTTTAGCAGCATTCCGGCATATTCCTGAATGTGATATAGTTTATGGCTTTTACTTTCTACTTTTGCAGTGTTTTTCAACCACTACTACATGTCCGCTACATACGAGGCCACACTGGAATATGCCCAGGCACAGGACCAGACAGATACGATGTACCCATTCAGGGAACGTTTCATCTTTCCGCAACATGAAGGAGAAGATGTACGGTACTTCTGTGGTAACTCACTGGGGCTGCAGCCTAAAAGTGTAAGCTACCTGATGGACAGGGAGCTGCGTGACTGGGGAAGGCATGGTGTGGAAGGTCATTTCAGGGCAGGATATCCATGGTTCTCTTATCACCAGATATTTTCTGATCGCCTTGCCAAGATAGTAGGGGCAGAAAAAGACGAAGTGGTGGCCATGAATACGCTTACCGTGAACCTGCATATGCTTATGTTGTCTTTTTACCGCCCGACAGAAAAACGATATAAGATACTGATGGAAGCAGGTGCTTTCCCCTCAGACCAGTATGCAATAGAAACACAGGTACGCATGCATGGCTACGACCCTGAAGATGCA
>JAOQAP010000089.1 GCA_025963465.1 Flavipsychrobacter sp. | reverse complement strand
AGCAGTTTCCAGTTCCGCTTTGTAAATATAGCGGCAGTGTATTGGGCGGATGCAGTATGGAACATAGACTATGTGAGACTGGACAAGAACAGGAACATGTATGATACGGTGGTGAGTGATATAGGCTTTGCCGGCGACCCCAGCTTCCTGCTGAATGATTATACTTCTATGCCTTACAGGCAGTTCCTGCCAAATAAAGCTACAGAAACAGCACCTTTCTACAGTAATACGATCCACAATAACCGAAGTGTAAGCGCACCACTCACGTATGGCTTTACAGCCTCGGTACTATCACCTGCGGCTTTGCTTCAGCCCGTAGTATATACCAATGCTACTGTGAGCGCAAACAGTATACAGGTATTAGCCAATAATGCCTATACTACCACGATACCATCGACTGCTGTAGGCAGGAATGATAAAGTGGTATTTGAGAATAAATATTTCATTCAACCTACAGGACTCACGGGCAGCTCGGAGAATGATACTATTGTAAAGAACATCGTATTTGACAACTACCTGGCCTATGATGACGGCAGCGCTGAAAAGAGCTACTACCTGAACCTTTATCCTACCCTGCCGGGGAAAATAGCCATAGAATATTACCTGAACCAGCCGGATACACTAAGAGGACTTTCTATCTATTTTGGCAGGCAGTTGCCATTTGCTTCGTACAAGTCATTCTCCATACTTGTATATTCTCAACTGGCAGGAGTAAATGGCGCAGTTGAAGATAAAATACTATTGCAGCAGGACCTCAACAATCCATTGTATGTAGATACGGTCAATCATTTTACCAATTACAAATTTGAGAACCCACTTGTATTACCTCCCGGCACTTTCTTCATAGGCACATTACAGCCCCCGGGCAGTGGTGACGACAGCATCTACTTTGGGCTGGACGTGAACAGGATAGGCGGCAACCACGCCTATTACAATGTGCTGAACGCATGGAACCCATCACTGATTTCCGGTGCGATAATGATGCGCCCGCTACTGGGGCAAGCGGTAGTAGCCAGTGGTGTACATGATGTAGCTGACACCAGGAAACAATGGTCTGTCTCACCTAATCCGGCAAAGGATGCGCTGAGGTTTGACTATGACCTTGATACCAAACCTACATACCGTATAACAGATATACAAGGCAGAACAACAAAAGAAGGAACAGTACCCAACTCAAAAACAATAGACATCTCTGGTCTCGTGCCGGGCATGTATTTTGTGACCCTTGTAGCAGAAGGTGTTGCGCCTGTACCGCAAAAGATCATTAAACTATAATTATTTTTAAATGACAAACATAACTGTAGAAGAGCTGAAAAGCAGGATAGATGCAGGTGAGCAGCTGAACATAATAGATGTGCGTGAGCCGGCAGAATATGCCGAGTATAATATAGGCGGCGAACTGATACCGCTGGGCAAAATAGCAGGTATGCAACTGGAAGACCTGGAAGACCGCAAAAACGAAGAGCTGATCATACATTGCAAAATGGGTGGCAGAAGCATGCAGGCCTGCATGATACTGGAGACAGCAGGTTTTACCAACGTGGTAAACGTTACGGGCGGTGTTATGGCATGGAAACAGATGGTTGGGTAATTAGCTAATTTGATAATTAATCAATTAGCTAATTGGGTAATTATCAAATTGGTCGAATAAGGATGATGCTGAGTGGCATGGAATTTCATGTTGCCTATCTTATTATATTGGCTGTTCTTTTCAGAACAGGAATTTATTAAAAGTACCGGATGCACGAAATAGAGCCATACTATAACTGGCTGCACCTATATAATGCAGAAGAGGATGAGCAGTCCCCTTTTTATGGTGTGGAGCATAGCGAGTTTGAATACTCCAATACAGTTTACAACTACTACATACACCCTCAGTGGGATGAGTTCGGATCGAGGACGCTGTATATGAAGGTGCTGTTCGTGGATTATGAACTGAACTACGCCATTATAGAAATGATAGGCGAATGGAATGATGCCGTAGAAAATGACATCATGCAGTTAAAACGGTCCGTGATAGACCTGATGATCGCTAAGGGCATCTATAAATTCATACTGATCACCGAAAATGTACTGAACTTCCACAGCAGCGATACTGACTACTATGAAGAATGGCACGAAGACCTGGCAGATAACGGCGGCTGGGTGGTAGCTATAAATATGCCCGAACAAACGCAATACGATTTTGTACGATCGCATATAGACCGGTATATAAAGCTACTGGAAAGCCCTAACTGGCGCACTTATCAACCTGATGTCTTCTTCCAGTTCATAGATAACCAGATGTTGCGGTTGGATTGAGGGCCTCACCCCGTGAGCTACGCTCGTGCCTTTGCAGGCACTCCGAAGGAGAGGGAGGTGTTATTTAACCTTATAATTGCAGGAGATTACTCTTTGTAGCTATTATACAAAGGCGGAGACACTTGCTCATCGCAATGACGCAAATGAGGAAATAAACGGAATTACATTCCAGACAGCTTCTTCATCAGGTTCACTCCACCCTTCTTTACTGAGTTGATGCTTGTCTTAGCCTGCTTGCCGCCCTTGGCTGTTGGCTGATTAGAGAAAGATATTTGTTTTGAAGGCAATTTCGATGCTTTCTTAGCACCTGTAGTTGCGCTTTTTTTCGGTGTAGTCATTGTTCAACAGTTTATTATACTGCAAAATAACGATTATTTCATGAATTAGCCCGTTCCTTCATTGTTATATACTCCTTAAAAGACAAAGGGCGGGAAGATCCCACCCTTTGTTTTGAAAACTTTTCAACTATTAATGAAGTGTAATTGTGTAAGTACGTGTACCAATGGTCACCTGTGCCTGGTCATCGCAGCCACCGGTACCAAAACCATAATCGATAGTGCGGCTGCCACCCGAGAGTGAACTGCCGGTAACAGTAACCACACCGGACTCAATGTAGTTACATGACACTTCCACTTTTAAAGGTGTGGTAATAGTATGGGTAAACACATGTCCGTTGGCACGTGTAAGCGCGGTAGTACCGCCTATTTCGTAAGAATCGTCTGAACGGGTAGCTGTGCTGTAGCCAGTAAGCCAGGTACGGGTACGGTTACCTGTCCAACTGATCATACTGTCAGGAGCGAATATAAGGGTGTCGTTCACCGTTACTTCATACCATACATTACCGCTGGTGTTCGCTCCTTTGTTGGTAACGGTCTTGCTGCCTGTGCGCTGCACATCATTCACATAATAGTTACTATAGGTGATGGTATGCATACTGCCATTATCCTTGTAACGCCCCATATAGGATACCAGTATCTTTCCTTTGCGGTATTTGCCATCTGCACACAAATGATTTGACGGACCAAAATCAACCGTCAGTAAATGCGGTGTAGCTGTGGTATCATTGGTAGCAACAGGAAAACCCGAAGTGGTACGCAAAGTAGATGTATTGCCCGCCGCCGCTATATCAACGATCGATATTACATCGTTGTTGTTGCTCTCCAGTTTTGCCGCATCTGAAGCATAACCACCATTATCGTCCGTATTGGTAAGGGCTGGTGTAGTGGTGGTTGACGATGACTTGTCTTTACGGTTACATGCTGTAAGCGTAAGGAGGGAGGCAGCAATTATAACTGCGCCGTTCTTCAAAATGGTTTTGTAGTACATAGTCAAAAGTTTTTATGCAATTAAGACTTTACGTTTATAGCAAAGTTTAATAAACGTTAAAAAAAACATTAAAACCTGCCTTCCGCTATTTTTTATCGGGGTTATTGAGCTTGCTATGACGTTTGCTGTAACCGAAATATATAACAAGACCTATCAATAACCATACGCCAAGGCGCGCCCAGTTAGTCCAGCCGAGGCCTGCGATCATGGCTGCACAAACAATAATACCCAATGTTGATACCACTGGGACCATAGGCACCTTGAACTGACGTGGTATCTCCGGATTAGTAACACGCAGTATCCATACACCGGCGCATACCAGTATAAATGCGAATAATGTGCCAATGCTGGTCATATCGCCTACTATATCGCCCGGTAGGAATGCCGCAAAACCACCTACCAGGAAGAAAAATATCCAGTTGGAGTGATACGGAGTCTGGAATTTAGGGTGCAGGTTTGAGAAGGTTTTAGGTACCAGGCCATCGCGGCTCATAGAATAGAACACACGCGACTGGCCCATAAGCATCACTAATATAACGGAAGAGAAACCGAAAAGGATAGCTACAGTCACCAGTTTAGCGAGCCAGCCATACCCATGCATATAAGTCTGAATGGCATAGACCACAGAGCCTTCTTTACCTGCAGTACGGAAATCATTCACACTGGCAACGCCGGTAAGCACATGAGCAAACAGGATGTAAAGGATCGTGCAGACAACTAGTGAACCAAGGATACCTATAGGCATGTCTTTCTTAGGGTTTTTAGCTTCCTGGGCTGCAGTAGAAACCGCATCGAAACCAATAAATGCAAAGAACACAACACCGGCCGCACCCAATATACCCCAGATACCACCGTAGTTATGCGATACATGCTGGTCGTCCACAAATGTTGTAGCCTCCGGAATATAAGGTATGTGGTTGGCAGGAACCATGTAGCTCCAGCCCAGCACTATGAACAGGATAACGATAGCTACTTTGGAAATAACGATGATGCCGTTTACAAATGCAGACTCCTTTGTACCCCGTATCAATAACATCGTGAGCATAAGTATGATGAACAACGCAGGAACGTTCATAATACCGGATGTGCCTACCTGGTTTGCAAAGAGGCCTGTAGCATCTTTACAGGTCTCGAAGGGGGAATGGCACCATTGATAGGGCACATGCACCCCGAAGATATCTAACAATTTATTCAGGTACTCGCTCCAGGCGATACCTACAGTGGCGGCACCTACAGCATATTCCAGAACAAGGTCCCAACCGATGATCCAGGCAACGAGCTCACCCATAGTGGCGTATGAATAAGTATATGCACTACCTGCAATAGGTATCATGGATGCAAATTCTGCATAACACAGGCCGGCAAAGGCGCAACCGATAGCAGCTACCACAAAACCGATAGCGACAGAAGGACCCGCATTGTTTGCAGCAGCAGCAGCCGTACGAACAAATAAGCCCGCACCTATGATAGCACCGATACCCAATGCGATAAGATTACCGGCCCCCAATGTTCTCCTAAGCCCATTGTTGCCGTCTGTAGAGTCAAGAATGAGCTCGTGTATCGGCTTTTTTGTGAATATACCCATGGAATGTTTTTGTTGTATAAAAGGCTAAGATAGTCATTTACCTGATTTTATGTACAAGGCGGGTGGGCTCAATAGATAAATATGCTAAAAAGATAAACTCACGCAAAGGCGCAAAGCCGCTAAGGTCAATTTTTAAGCTCATGTATACAGCAAATAAGATCGCAATGCCCTCCACTTATAACATCAAACATTCCTTTTCTATCGATCTACAATTTCAACTTATGGTTTTGAAAATTTAAAGTAAGTTTGGTCATGGTTTTGAAGTGGCGCGCTGAACGCTTTGTTTTTATATTGCTGTTTTTATGTACGGGTATGCGCACCACGGCACAGCCTACCCTACCAGATATAGCAGCTTCGGCAGACAAAGGCATTGTGGTAATATCATGGAACTGCCAATACAGCAACATAAAGCTGATAGCGGTGCTGCGCTCTGCAGACAGCGTAAGCAACTATACCACAATAGGTAATGTAAAGAACCTTAATAAAGGATTACAGGCTTTTGTAGACGGTCACCCGGCAGCGGGTAAGAACTACTATAAGCTGTCCATCGTCTTTAAATCGGGGCTGAACTGGCGTAGTAATCACTGCAGTATCTCTATAGACCGATCGCTTTTAGAGTCTTCTTTAAAACTGCCTTCCAACGACTCGTTACAACACTTTACTGTAACAGAAGAAAAAACAGCACCGAACAAAACGGCCCAACAAAACAACACAGGGGCAGGCAATGCGGAACAGAAAAATACCCCACAAAATACCCCGACCACAGAGGTACCCAAACATAAGATATCTGTTTCCTTTGACGAGGGGGTGATAGAGCTCCCTGACATAAAAAATGCAATAGTCAAGGACACAATCAAACCATTGCTACCAAAGCATAAAGTAGTGATCTCTTTTGGCGAACCAGAAGAAAACATTTCGGTGAATATTAAGTCTCAGTACATTTTTGCAGACGCAACCACAGGCCATGTGAATATGTTCCTGCCGGATGATGTGAATAAGACGGGCTATTCAGTAAAATTCTATAATGCGCAGAACAAAATGATATTTGAGGTACCGAGAATAAAAGCTCCAAAGATCATTATAGACAAAAGAAACTTCCAGGGCAAGGGTACTTATAAATTTGTATTAAGAAAGGATGGTTTAGAATTGGAAACGGGGTTTGTAACCCTAAACTAAAGGCACCACCAATCTTAGGGTTGATCATCAAATTCCTGCTCCTGGAGCATTTGTTTCCACTCAGGTCCCAGCTGCAGAGACGGCCCCATGTATAGCTGCATGATCTGCACCAGTTCCTCGGCACTCCAGGAATACACACCGGATGCAAAGTATACACGGCCTTCTAAAGAATCGAAATAAAGATTGCCTTCGTGATGTAAGCTCTGGATAAGGTGCTCCTGAGTCTCAAAACCAAAATAATCGAAGCATTTACCTTTAAGCGGATGATCGGTCTTGGTACCCATGCCTTCATAATGAAGAGCACCAATGTGGCGCCAGTCATACCTTCTTACTTGTTGTGAATAGAGTGTTTTCTTGATAATGGTCACCGAATGCTGTTCCAGCAATATTCTTTCGGTAAGGAACATGCGGGCAAGGAACCTGTGTGCAGCCAACAGATAAAGGAAAGATGCACCAACAGCTGCCAGCCAATGAACAATACTATGATTGAACGGAACAGACTGTAATAGAAACACCGTAGCCATGGCTGCGGTAAAGAGGAACTCAATAAAATATAAAGCACGTATACGCACATTGGTACGGTTGCCCAGCTTTATGAGCAATGTCCGGTCTCCCCAATAATATGTGATACTGCGTTTTGTCATTAAAAATGTGTGCGTACTTTAAAGTCAATAAAAGTTAAAATGTTGCGCGATCTCGGCATTGGCAATTATCTCTGCGTCGAAAACTTTACCAAATTCATGCCATAAAATGTCCTTCACCTCCTGTTCATTAATTTCCCTGCCCAGTTCCTTTTGAATGGAAGTAACACTCTTGTCTGTGATACCACAGGGAACTATATAGTCAAAGTATTTCAGATCGGTATTCACATTGAGTGCGAAGCCATGCATGGTAACCCACCTGCTGCAACGCACACCCATAGCACATATCTTCCTGGCCTTACCTTTTATCTCAGCATCCAGCCAAACACCTGTAGCGCCCTGCAGCCTGCCTGCAACAATATTGTAATGAGCTAAAGTACGGATGATCACCTCTTCCAGGTTTCTCATATACTTACCCAGGTCTGTACCGAAGTATTCGAGGTCGAGAATAGGATAACCTACTATCTGCCCCGGGCCATGATAAGTGATATCGCCTCCCCTGTTCGTTTTAAAGAATGAAACGTTCAATTCTTTAAGACGCGCATCATTGACCAGCAGGTTTTCCATATGCCCGCTCTTACCCAATGTATATACATGGGGATGCTCACAAAACAACAAATGGTTCTCTGTTTGATCTTCAGAAGGAATATTTGCCGCATCGTTATTGTACAGCTGTGCTTTTATACGCAGATTTGCCTGCATAAGCACATCCTGGTAATCCCATGCTGCATTATATGCCACTACGCCCAGATCCTGAAAAAGTATTGTCTGCATAAATAGGATACGCAATTTAACGAATATTCAGACGCAAATGTTAAATTAAGATTATCAATTAGGAATTAAGTAATATAAAATCCCTATAACGTTCACTTTTAATGGTTTACCACTTTAATGATTCACCACAACTTTTCTATAGAATACATCGTCAGTACTATGCAATTGCATAATGTACATGCCTGATGGCAGATCACTCAAACTTATCTGACTAATACCGAAAGTTGTTACAGGTTGTAACATTTTTACTTGTCTTCCGCTCATGTCCGTCATTCTTATGGCTTCAATGGGTGATGCAGCATCTGTATAATTTATTGTTAGCAGATCTGTAGCGGGGTTAGGGAATATGGAAATACTGTTGGTGTTGTCTATTTGTTGCACCGCGGTTATATCAATGACAGATATTTTAGTAGAATAACCGGCAGCGACCTCAGAATTCAAGTAAAACGTAGCAGCCAGGTCATAGATACCTGGAGGTACGGCGACCGTGCTAAGAGAAATATCATAAGTGCCGTCACTAACATTGTACAGGTAATTGGTTATACCCGCAGCATTATTACTAAGTGTCACTTGTATATCTCCGGTACATGCCCGAAAAGCGCCTTGCACACTTAAATTGACAAAGTAACTCCTGTTGGAAATAAGTGTAAATACGGGCGAATATCCCTCCGTGACCTTGTTGACAAATATATCGTATATGCATCCGCCGGCAGGCGTTATGTGCCCTGTTGAAGATGGAGATTGAGCGAATACTGAATAACAGTAAATACTAAGCAGCAATGTGAACAGCCGTTTCATGTGAAGGTTTTTACTTTAACGAAATTCGTTTTAAAATATTGCATATGTTTCAGAAATAGACCGATTCCCTCATTTTCATTTACTTTTGCGCCATGTCTGACATAAACAACTTTGACCCTAATTCAGTGGGGCTTAAATCAAATAATATATTCGGGTTACCATTTACTGAAGAACAAGCAGAAATAATACTGCTGCCTGTACCGTGGGAGGTAACTGTATCGTACAGGGCAGGTACTGCACGCGGGCCTGAAAAAATATTCAATGCAGCTATGCAGGTGGACCTATATGACCCCGATGTGATAGACGGCTGGAAGAAAGGTTTCTACATGATGCCGGTGGATAAAAATATCCGCAAGAAAAGCGACTATCTGCGCCAGTGTGCTGAGCTGATCATATCGAACATGGTAGATGGCGGTGTGATAGCAGAAAACGAACAGCTAAGTGAAAAGCTGCAGGAAATAAATGATGGCGGCAAAATGCTGCTGGACTGGGTATACGAGATGACGGGCAACCTACTGAAATCAGGCAAGAAGGTAGGCCTGATAGGTGGTGACCATAGTACTCCGCTCGGCTTTATCAAAGCACTATCAGACATACATCCGGACTTTGGAATACTACAGATAGATGCCCATGCAGACCTGCGTGTGGCTTACGAGGATTTCACTTATTCTCATGCTTCTATCATGTATAATACACTGAACGAGGTGCCACAGGTAAAAAAACTGGTACAGGTAGGTATACGTGATTACTGCACTGAAGAGCTGGATATCATTAATGGAAGTAACGGCAGAATTAAGACGTTCTTTGATAAAGACATTAAAACACAGCAATACGAAGGTGTGACCTGGAAAGCGATCTGCACGCAGATCATAGATGCGCTGCCGCAAAAGGTGTATATCAGTTTTGATATAGATGGCCTTGACCCGAAATTGTGCCCTAATACAGGCACACCGGTACCGGGAGGATTTGAAGTAGAGCAGATATTTTACTTATTCAAAATGCTGAAGGACTCCGGCAAAACGATCATTGGATTTGACCTGAATGAAGTATCCGGCGGTGACCATATAGGCGACAGCATTGATGCCATCACAGGAGCAAGGATACTTTTTAAGCTTTGTAATTTTATGGTTTCCTAGACCACATAATTGATATGGATACCTGATCACACATCGGGTATCCATATTCAGTTGTCCTCTACCCTATGTCTTCTCACAGATCTTACTTCTGCGATACCCTGGAAGAAATATATTTTTCCATTGCCAAGGTTCCTGCAACGCGTACGGGTACGTACTTTTTCTATTTTCTGGTATAACTCTCCATCTTCTGTTTCGAAATAATGATTGTCGCTGATATCATCGACCAGCTTAAATCCCGGTTTATGCTCGTCATAGCGATATAATGCTTTATAAAGACCTGCATCTGTACAGGTACTTGCTGCGGGATTATGCAGGTATGCCAACAGCGCTTTCTCTACATCTGCGGGGAAGAACCTTTTACCCATGAATGGTATGAGTATATGGCGAAACTGTGTCTTCCATTCTTTGCCATGAGGCTGTGCTTTGAACTGGAAATGCTCAAAGGTGTACATATGTGCCAGCTCATGCAACAATGTAATGAGGAAGCTGTAAGGGTTCAGGTTGGCATTGATACTTATCCTGTGGTAGGGCACATCTGCACTGGGGTGACGATAATCGCCAAGCACACTTTTGCGCTCGTGTGTAACGGTAAGGTGTATGGTATGCGTTCTGAAGAACGGCGCTATCTGCTCGTAAGCGCCGGTAGGTAAAAACTGATCTAAAAAAGAAATTGATGTTTCCTGCTTTTTCATCTCAAAAAAAATTTGTCACTTAATATTATGATCCACTTGTCGTTCCCGGTTTTTGTTTTGCCATTTTTGATAAGAACAATGTTTCCATTGCTGTGTATACCATATAGATGCCCATCATTGCAAATATGGTTCCCTTGTGTATCTGCCCCCTGTTCATAAATATGTAAATGAGCATAGAGAACATACACACCATAAGTTTCAGCAGCGAGGCTCCATATACACCACGCACAAACGCCTGCGGCCTTTCACTGATCTGCTTCTTAACTATAAAGAAAGAAGCCAGCACCAGTACTGCCATAACTGCATTACCCACCTCCAGCGCCATGAAATGAAAATCAGGGGCAAAGGAGCGCATACTAAAGAACAACGCCGTGAGCAATACAAAAATTACAACTGTACTTATGATATACCTGTTATTCATTTACCTGGTTTATTGAGCTCTTTTATTAATTGCCACAGTGAGAAACCCAGTGCTAACAAAGGGAACAAAATGAGGAACAATGGAAATTTCCAGTTGAGTGCATCATCCAGTTTATAACCACCATATGTAGCGAGGCCCAGCATCACCATCCACTGAGTGGCAAGCCCTGCATAGCGCATCATATTTTGTGGTTGTTTCGGATCACTCATTTTCCCGGATATTTTTTGTCCTTATTTTATTACATTTTTTCAACAGGCATCAAAAAAATCTGCTTACCCGAAATTAATGGGAACGGAGAACAAAACGGCAAAAGTGTTTTGTTAATTTATAATTAACGAAGAGTGGCAAAACTTCTTTTTTTGTCTATTTTTGAAGATTAACCCGTTTAATACCTTCTTTAGACGTTATTTATATAATATTAGTACCACATTGACGTTGTATGAAGGAGAAAAAGGATTGTTGTATTGCGCTTTAGAATAATATTATTTTTTATATTAGGCTTTTTTATTTTCAATAGCCTTACCTATTCACGTGCCCTGAAGGTGTCTGTAGAATGGGAAGGGGACGAACTGGCCGATACTTTTGATGGCAGTAATGAGGATAGCGTAAAGAAAGCACGGGCACATATAGCAGACAGTACACGTGAAGCACGTGAACGAATTGCAGACAGCACCAAAGAAGCACGACTTAAAAAAGCAGCTAGCCTGCAAAAGGCACGCGAACAAAAAGCAGACAGCCTGCAGGATGCGCGCGACCATAAAACGGATAGCCTGCAAAAGGCACGTAAGCATAAAACAGACAGCACTGCTGCTATACGCAAATACAAAGAGAGCAAGCACTACAAGGACAGCGTATCTAAATCGAGAAAGGTAAGGGGTGGAAAAATAAAATCACCGGGTAGCCCGGCTGATTCACTTAAAGAGTTACGCCAACAGAAAACTGATAGTCTGCAGGCTGCACGTAAGCGCAAAACGGATAGCTCTGCCGCCATACGTAAGTATCACGAAAGTAAACGCTATAAAGACAGCGTAACAAAATCGCGTGAGAAAAAAGCTAAGTCGCTGAAGAATGCAAGGCAAGGCCATATGGACTCGCTGAAGGACGCAAGGCAAAAAGTAACGGACAGTCTTGCTGACTCCAGGAAGTCAAAGACCGATAGTATAAAACGCATTCAGAAAAGGCGAACCGATAGCCTGGCAGCAAAGAAAAAATACAGGGAAAGCAAGCGCTATGCCGATAGCGTAGCTGTGAAGAAACACGACAGGATAGATAGCATAAAGGGTGCCCAGAAAGTGGTAAAAGACCGCATGGCTGCCACGAGAAAGCATTCTCTAGACAGCTCTAAGGCGGTAAGACAACACTCATCGGACAGCCTGAAACAGGTAAGAGGCAAGCACATGGATAGTGTGAAGGCCGTGCGGAAAGTAAGAACAGACAGCCTGGCCAAAGTAAAAGCGAATAAGGAGAAGGCAGCCAAAGCAAAGGAGAAAAAGAAAGCTGAAGCCCTGAAGCTGAAGCTGGAACTGAAAATAAAAGCGAAACACGAAGCCTGGTCTAACAAATCGATGCTTAAAAAGAAATGGGGACCATTAAGAAGGCTTGCCCAAAACTCATTTACCCATTACAACTACTATTATAACGCTAATAAAAAAATGGATGAGGCGCTGGTGAACATGCAGCGATCGCGAAAGGAAAATTATGATTCCCTGATAGGCCTTTACCCATTCGATCCGAACAGGGATTCTTCACTGATGCTGGCAGATATGGACAGTATCATTCGTAAAGCATCTGTAGGTTTGCAGATACACGACCCACGCGTGAAATGGGCAAATGACATGTACCTGCTGCTCGGGGAGGCGTATTATTATAAAGGCAGTTACGAGTATGCATCTATTGCATTCCGTTATATCATCAGCTCTGATGAAGAGGC
>JAOQAP010000060.1 GCA_025963465.1 Flavipsychrobacter sp. | reverse complement strand
TGTGGTTCTTTACTGAAATCTTCTGCAGAGACAGCAGTGTGTTTTTCAAACCAATCTTCAGGATCTAAACGATCGAATTGTTGTTTCATCACGTCGCATTGCTTGGTCCAGTAGCCGCGCAATTCAGTTGCAGACGGGATCCGGGTTACCACTTTATCGGCGGATGTCAGAAAGGGTTCAGCCAGTCCGGGATATAATTTATCGCCCATGCCTAAAAGGATAAGCATGTCATCATGCACGGCAATAAGATGGCCAAATAAATAAATACCCCTGTTTTTACCGGGTGCTATTTCTTTTTCTAATTGTTCGTCGGTAAGTGTGTTCAGTAGGGTATCGAAATTTTTTACCGATGCGTTCCACCTGTCGAACACCAATTTTACCATTAAGTTAGTTGTTGCCATATAGAAACGATTATTTTATACAAATGTATTGTATGGATCCTGCTTTCGCAGGGTGCTAAATAGACGTTATAAGAGGTCGATCTGGACAAAAGCTAGAAATGCTCCTGTAGTGTTCGCTTGCTTTACTGCCTTCAGGCGATTTTTTGTTTTAATGAGTCCGGGCATGGTTTTGGTCTTTCCTGCATTCGTGCGTTCGAATGCGACAAATATTTTCAAGGTACTGGCCAAAGCCTTTTTAGCGTTGGCTGCGTTTGCTTTGCTGTCGTTATTGTACATCTTTCACAGACCCCACAAAACGGTGATTACCAGCCGGAAGGCTTATGGAAATGGTGGCGCTAAAGCTGTTCTGGACACTACGGAGGTCAAAGAGCCGATAGACTCCTCGCTGATCGGGAAGTACATACGGGAGTTTGTGAGTCATTCCAGCGGAGGGCTGTACAACATTTCTATCGAAGACATTAAGGTTGACCCCGCAGGTGAAATCAGCCTGGCCGGCGTTGCAGTTTGGCCTGATGAGCAGAAAATAAACGAACTGAAAGCCCGACACAATCTGCCGTGCTCCATAGCCTCCATTACGCTGCCCAAAGTCCGGCTGACCGGCGTAATTTTCTCTTCCCTTGTTACTAATCATATACTGGTATGTGACAGCCTTGTTGTACTCAATCCGCAGGAAAAGTTCACGAAATACACTGATAATGCAGCGGGAAAAGACACAAAAAACGATCCTTTTGGAAGCGAGCGTCTAAAAAAATGTTTGATAGGGCATGTATTGATCAGCGGGCTCAATATCACCGTTATATGCCCCGTCCATAACTCAC
Source organism: Flavipsychrobacter sp. (assembly GCA_025963465.1). Taxonomy (GTDB): domain Bacteria; phylum Bacteroidota; class Bacteroidia; order Chitinophagales; family Chitinophagaceae; genus Nemorincola. The sequence goes on along the minus strand of JAOQAP010000060.1, from coordinate 62,191 downwards.
AGTCATATATAGAGGGTGAGTACATTCTGCTAAATAATATGAAGATGCCCGTTGTTGATGGCGATCCGCCGGGCTTGTTCTTTGCAGAAAGCGGTGTTATCAAATTGCGCAGAATAACATCATCAGAGCCTGGTGAAACCTATATTACAAATGCCCCATCGTTTGAGTTTGCCTCTAGGGGTGACAATACCATCATCAAAAATCTGACGATAAGTTCTATTGAAGACAACAGCGCCTATGACCGGAAGTTGGGAATGGATAAGGTGCAGTATGCGGTTCAACTTAAGGAAGCGGTGTTACACAATTTCAGCTGGCGCAGGCTCGCCGAAGATCATGTTTTTGCTGCATCTTCAGCTACCCTGACGGAGCTCGGGGAGCAGACATTTCTACGACGCACCCCTCCACCTGACACACAAAGCAAGGTGGAACGATTTCCGCAGCAGATATTGTATCATCTTAAAACACAAGTGAATATTCCGGTGGTGAACATCCGGAATGCTAATGTAACCTATACAGAAATGAACAAAATGACCCACAGAGCGGGGGGTGCCACATTTAATGACATCAACGGCACCATTGAAAATATAACTAACATAGCAAGTGTACGGCAAGCCAGGCCGCACTGCATAGCGCGACTCGGCGGAAAATACAATGGCAAAAGCCCGGTAAATGCAAACTTCGATTTTATGCTTAACGATACCGACGGGTCGTTCACATTCTCCGGTCAGCTTACAGGGCTGGACGCAGACCAGATCAGCAAAGACGCTCAGGCACTCAGTCTCACGGACATTAAATCGGTGCATATCAGCAGGCTTGATCTATCAGTCCGGGCAAACCAATGGTCATCACGTGGTTCTCTTACTATGCAGTATGACCACCTGAAGGTAGGGCTTGACAAAATGACAAAAAAGGACGAAATGAAACCAAGACGTGTTGGCACGGTCATGGCAAATCATGTATATCTCTATACTGATAACCCGATGCCGGGAGGCAAGCTGCGTACCGGCACATCCCAGGTCTCCCGAAATCGGATGCGTTCTTTTTTTGGGCTTATTTTTACGAATCTCCGCGAATGTGTGGACAAAACCGTGGTCAAAGACCAGGAATTGGCAGAGAATATAGCAACAATGTCCGATGGACGGAAACATAAAAAAAAGGGTGTGTTCAAGGCTTTTTTCAAAAGCGTTGGAAAGCGCGGCAGGTAGTAATTTTATTTGGTACAAGCCGTCGCGTGCAAATCTGGCTACCCTTTTGTATTATTTCACTATCTTACCAATTCGCACAAACAGCACACACATGAAAAACTGTATAACAATATGCCTGTTGATGTTGAGTATTATTGCCTGTTGCCGTGTCGGTGCACAAACAGAAACGACCTTTTATACCAGCATGGGTAGCTTTACTGTGGCACTTACTGATACAATCACTCCAATAACAACGGATAGCTTTATAGTAAGGGTAAACAATAAATTTTATGACGGGCTTATATTTCACCGGGTTATAAAAAACTTTATGATACAGGGCGGCGACCCGCTGGGTAACGGTACGGGCGGGCCGGGCTATATGACCCCTGATGAGTTCAGCCCAAAGTTGAAGAATGTGCCGGGCGCACTGGCCATGGCCAATTCAGGCCCCAACACTAATGGCTCCCAGTTTTATATCAACCTTGTAAACAATGCGTACCTCAACAATCATTATACGGTGTTTGGTATGGTCACTACTAATTTTGCAGTGGTACAAAGCATAGGCCTTGTAGCAACTGACACTACCGATAAGCCGCTGACGGAAGTAGTTATTGATAGTATCCGTATCATGAAACCGGCACCATCAGTGGTAAGTAATATAAACGATAATGCAGCCCCTGCTATCTATCCAAACCCTACCGGTGGTGTGTTCACTATTGATATAGAACATGTTGCCACAAAGGTGGAGGTGCTGAATATACCTGGCCGTGTGTTATATACTACTGAGGCAACAGGGCCGCTGCAGGTAGACCTTCGTGACCAGCGTGCAGGATTATACATTGTGCGCCTGACCAGTGTGAACGGAAGATCGGAAACTAAACTGGTGGTACAGTAAAGTTGTATGAAAAAACTGTTTTTGCTCTTATTGCTGGTCCCGGTCATATGCCACGCGCAATATGCAGAAGTGAGTGCGAATTTAGGATTGATTCCGGGCGCAAGGCCGAAGGTAGTTGCGGATCCCGCATCTTCTGTGCATGTATCTGATGTTAAGCCTGTGATGAAAGGTTTTTGTTCGGTACGCTTGTCTATGAACATCAGGAGGATACAGTTTGGTATAGCTGCAGATGTGTTTGGTGTGGAGTACTCGCAAAAGGTGACACAGTTTTACCTGGTCGGCGGGTCGGTAAAAGAGATATCGGTAGCAAGCACGGCCATCGTTACCCAGCCTGCAGTATGCCCCAATGTATTTGTCAATTATAAGTTCTACCTGCCCAACAGCTATATCTATGTTGGCGGCACATTCGGGCAGCTATTCAATATGAACTCAAGGACACTTGTCACCAATTATCCTACGGAGATCATCTACCCAGCATGTAAGGGGTTGTATTACGGCGGCCAGTCAGGATATGCCATTGTTGTTGGCGACCGCACCCGTATCAACCTCGAGACAGGGGTAAGGTATACCGATGCAACACTTGAGAAAGGGACCAGTCAATCTCAAACAGGAATACTGGGCTGGAAACAGCTTTCCTTTCCCATTACTATAGGGATGAGGTACAGGTTTACCAGGTCGTAGATGGTCTCGCTTAGTCTATCTCGTTATCGCGCAGCTCGCGGGTCAGTTTGGTAAAGCCTATTACATTACCAGCCTCATCGTGAATAGCGGTGATGAGTATACTGCCCCAGAATATGGTACCATCCCTGCGCACACGCCTGCCTATATGCCTGGCACGGCCTTCTCTTACGGCAAGGTCCAGCAGGCTCTGGGGTAGTTTGGCCTGGCGGTCCTGGGGGAGATAAAAAATATTGAAGTTCTGACCTATGATCTCATTGGGTTTGTAACCTTTTATTTTTTCCACACCTGCGTTCCACGTCAGTATCGTACCGTCCACATCAAGGAGAATAATTGCATAGTCCTGTACTTCTTCTATCATTCTTTTATGCAATTGTTCCAGCTTGTCTTTCGCTTCTATAACCATTATCAAAGGAGTTAATTGATCTTTTATTAGAAATTATACGCTTATGCTGCAATTCATACGCTCGTCCAAAATGTTACCTACACAAAAAACCACGCCACCGGTTAGCGGTGGCGTGGTAAACAATATTAAAAATGACTTTATTATACCCTCGCTTCCCAGTCGTCCTGGGCAGTTATGCCACCGTCGTTCCAGGTCCATTCTATTTTCTGGTAGGTAAATGCTATCTCCTCATACTCTGCAAATCTTACCAGCTCCGGGTTCTTATTGTTCAGCATACGGAAGCTAATAGATGCGATGCTGGCATTGGTTAGTTTTACAGTGTAGTGCTGCACTTCAGCACCCACACCAGTTGCCGCCCCTATCTGCGGTGTATAAAAGCGAAGGGTGAACTCCGTTATATTCTCATTATTAGTCAGCGCATTATGCAGCAAGGGGGAGCTTTTGTCCAGCTCTTTTGTGATCACAAATGGCTTGTGCATGCGCTGCCCTGTAGGCAACCCGCTCTGGGGATCGCGCGGAGAAACGATCTCGTGCGATACAGCTATTACAGCTATGGTATTTTCCCTGCCCTTCTGCGTTACAGAGCCTTTTATCTGTCCTGTTTTCTGGCCCTTAAGGGTCAGGTATGCGTTAAGTGCCATAGTATGTTTTTTTATGGTGAATATACAAGGTAGGAAAAAAGGGGAAGTAGTTAAAATATTAATTGGTTAAAAGGGACATTATGTTTTTGTATTGTTACCCCGATCGTCCCATTTCTATTACCACATTACCTGATTAATCAAATACCTACCTTTGCACCAATGGAAAAAAGACCCATGCCTGCCGAACTGAAAAAGGGCGGTGTAATATTACTGGATAAGCCATATAAGTGGACGTCTTTTGACGCCATCAACCACGTAAAAATATCCCTGCGCGCCAAAATAGGGCATTGCGGTACGCTGGACCCGCTGGCCACAGGCCTGCTCATCTGCTGCACGGGAGAAATGACCAAACAGATATCGCAGTACCAGCAATTACCAAAAGAGTATACGGGCATTTTTCACCTTGGGGCCACCACGGAAACCTATGACAAGGAAAGTGAACCACAAAACATACTACCTTTTGACCATATAACAGAACAACAGCTATTGGACGCTGCTGCAAAACTGACCGGCGAGGTGATGCAGGTGCCACCCATACACTCTGCCATCAAAAAAGACGGCAAGCGCTCTTACGACCTGGCACGTGCCGGCGTAGAGGTCATTTTGCAGGCAAGGCCAGTGATAATCAGCGAGTTCGAGCTGACTAAGATAGCCCTGCCGGAGGTACATTTCAGGGTGGTATGCAGCACTGGTACCTATATCCGCTCTATAGCTAACGACTTTGGACAGCTACTGGGCTGTGGTGCTTACCTGCAGGAACTGAGGCGTACCAAAATAGGCAATTTTGATGTACAAGATGCTCTTAGCCCACAGGAATGGAAGCTATTATGGAAGCCACCGGGGAAGAAAACCCCACCTCCAACAGAGAGTGATGAAGCTCCAGCATCATAATTGATTTGCTATTTTTTACATTTGTTGCCCTAAACTGACGGTTAATCTTTTCCTAACCATTGGTTAATAAAGCATGTAAATCTATGGTTAATTAAAAAAATTCGTAAACTTGTAGACTAATTAATTGGATTATGCTGTCAAAAAAGTATCAATCTGCTATTGAAACCAGTACGGCGTTCATGGCAAAAATTGAAGACCTTGTAAGAGAAATCGCTATTCAAAACAGCATTCCTTATTACAGGATCGAGTCACAGATGGAGCATCACCCGCATATGAGCGCGGAAGATGTGTACATGCCCGTTATCAGGATCATAACTTATTTTGAAGATACAGTAAGCAAAGTAGCAGATATACTGCAGAGCGAATTTGATATCATAAAAGGTAAGTCGATAGATAAAAAGAAGAACAGGCTGGATAGCTTTTCTTATAAACACATACAGTACATAGGCAGCCTTAAGGCGAACCGCCGTGACCTGACCGAATACAAAAGGTGTGGTGATAAGAAATTCGAGATACAGCTTTGCTCTATGCTGCAGGACGCATGGTCCGGTATAGAAAAAGAGCTGGGCTATGATACAGCTGCATTCCCTGACGAGTCGAAGAGAGACTTCTACAGAGTAGGCGCACTGCTTGAAATGGCCGATATCGAGTTCCTGAAAATGAGGACCGAGAACGGCAAACGCAACGAACAAAAAGAAGCACCCGTAACACATCATACAGTAGCACAACACCATACTGCATCATATGTGCCGCAAGCTGAGCCGGTAGCACCTGCTACTACTTTTGCTGAGCACCTGCAGGCGGTAGTGCATGAAGTACCTGCACAACCACAGGTAGTAGTGCATAATGTAGTGGCACAACCAGTGGCTGCACAACCTGAACCAACACCGGCACCTGCTGCACCGGTACAGGAAGCGCCGCAGGCGGTAGTAAGCCAGGTAGTAGTGACACCGATTGCAGCACCACAGCCGGAACCGGTTGTGTATGTAGCACCACCGGTGCAGGAACAACCACAAACAGTAGTAAACAATATAGTAGCACAACCGGAACCTGTATATGTAGCACCAGTACAGGAACAGCCACAACCCGTAGCACAGCCTGAACCGGTATACGTAGCTCCGGTACAGGAACAGCCACAGGCTGTAGTGCCACCGGTAGCTCCTAAGCAGGAAGAAGTATTGCATCCGCTGGTAGCTGCATATGTAGCATCAATAGTGCCAAAGGCAGCAGTAATGGAAACACCAAAACCTGCAGCACCTGCACTGGGCATAGTACCACAGCGTGTTACTTTGTCTGCAGAAGCACCTATGGCAGAAATGAACGTGGACAGGAACGGAACACTGGCAATAGAAAATACACCGGTAACTCCAAAGAATATCATCGAAGAGCATATAGCTGACATTACTAACATAGGCCCTCTTGTAGAACAGCAAATACCTACTGTACCTGCTATAGAAGAAGCACAGCACACAATAGCGAGCTTTGCTACAGCGCCTATAGAAGTGCCGCAGCCAATAGCAATACCTGAAACAATAGCGCCTATTGCCAATATGGTATCGGCAGTAGTACCTGAAGTAACTATAGCTAAGGCAGCAGAGCAGGTAATACCTAACGTAGCAGCAGAAACAAATAACATAGCAGCGAAAGTATCTGAAGTTGTTCGTGAGCAGGCACAGCCTGTAGTGAACGCAGTTCCTTTCTTTGAAGATGCGCAGCCTAAACCTATCGTGAACAGGGTAGTAGCGCTTGATGAGAACGCTCCTATGACCGACTCATCACTGAGGGAATATGTGATCAACAGCAAACTGCTGAAAGAAGTGGACATGCGCATAGCAGAACGTGCCGGTGCGAAGATCAATTCTGAAATAGATATAGAAGGTGATGTAGAACGTCTGCGCTTCCTGAAGGTGTTTACACTGAAGCAGCTGCACGACAGGCTTACAGACAATAAGAATGATATAGTAGCATTTGCTGAAAAATGGATAGGCAAGGACAATGGTGGTTCTTTCGATTCAGGTATCAGCCTGTTCTACCTGGAGTATTTGCTGGTAGGCAAGAAGAACGATCCTGCATTCGCAATAGAGTATGTAGTGAAGTTCATCTCTGATAATGACTATAGCGCGCGCTACATTATCCCTACTTACAATTCCATCAGGAATTCAGCTGATGTGTCTACGAGCTTCGCTCATCTTACATTGCGACCATAATAGTTACATAAAACATAAAAAAGAGAAAAGCTGCGATATCGCAGCTTTTCTCTTTTTATCAATATCAGGTAGTGTTTATACTAATAAAATGTACACTGAGCGTAATTTTGGCTGAAGCCGTCCATTGTTTGCATTAATCCCCGACCTAAAGGTCGGGGCTATTGTGACGAGTAAATATTTGTAAGCTATTCTAATTTCTATTAATGTGCTTCCAGCCAGCTGTTGCCCACTCCTGTTTCTACGTTTACAGGTACATCGTGTGGTAGTTTCATAGCGGCTTCCATGGCTGTTTTTATGAGCAGCCGTGCAGCCTCCACTTCCTCCACCGGCACATCAAATACAAGCTCATCATGTACCTGCAGGATCATTCTTGTACGCAGGTTCTGCTTAGTAAGCTCCCGGTGTATGGCTATCATGGCCAGCTTTATCATATCTGCCGCAGTGCCCTGTATCGGCATGTTTATAGCATTTCGCTCTGCATAGCCACGCACGGTAAAGTTATTGGAATAAATATCTTTTAACCAGCGCTTGCGGCCCATAACTGTTTCTACATAACCATGCTCCTTGGCAAAGTTGATAGACGTATCCATGTAGCGCTTGATGGACGGATACTGTATAAAGTAATTATCGATGATGGTCTTGGCCTCTGTTCGGCTCACACCTATATTCTCCGCCAGTCCGAAAGCTGACTGCCCGTATATGATTCCGAAGTTGACGGCCTTGGCAGCACGACGCATATCTTTTGTTACCTCGCTCTCAGCTACACCGTAGACCTTGGCTGCGGTGGCAGTATGTATGTCCTTATCTTCTTTGAATGCCGTGATCATATTTTCATCGCCGCTGATAGCTGCTACTATGCGCAGTTCTATCTGCGAATAATCGGCAGAGATGAGGCGGTAGTCAGGGCCACGGGAGATGAACGCTTTACGAATCTCACGACCACGCTCTGTGCGTATAGGTATATTCTGGAGGTTCGGGTTGTTGCTGCTGAGCCTGCCGGTAACGGCTACCGCCTGATTGTAGCTGGTATGCAGCCTGCCTGTGCGAGGATTGATCAGTGTAGGTAATGCGTCTACATAAGTACTCTTTAGTTTTGTCAGCTCGCGATAGGCAAGTATGTCTTCCACGATCTGGTGCTTGTGCCGCAGCTTCTGGAGTATATCCTCACCTGTGGCGTACTGGCCGGTCTTGGTCTTTTTCTGCCCTGCATCTATCTTCATTACCTCGAAGAGCACCTCACCCAATTGTTTTGGTGAACCAATGTTGAAATTAACGCCTGCATGGCGATATACATTTTCTTCTGCTTTGCGGATGTCCAGCTCCAGTTCCTTAGAGTATTCATTCAGGAAATTCACATCAAGACCCACGCCGTCATACTCCATTTCTATGAGCACAGGAACAAGAGGATTCTCTACCTCATCGAACACTCTTTTCACCTCACGATCTCTAAGCAGGGGATCGAATACTGTTTTTAGCTGGAAGGTTACATCGGCATCTTCTGCGGCATACTCCTTCACCTGTTCCAGTGGTGCATCGCGCATAGACTGCTGGCCCTTTCCTTTCTTGCCGATCAGCGTTTCTATAGATACTGGTTGATAATTGAGATACCTGGCGCTCAATATATCCATACTGCGCTTGCCATCAGGGTCTATCACATAGTTGGCCAGCATGGTATCGTAGATGTTTCCTTTGAGCGCAAAGCCATACCATTTGAGCATCGTCATATCGTACTTGATATTCTGCCCTATCCAAAGTATATCTGTCTTATCAAACAGGGGCTTCAGGCGTTCCAGTATCTTTATAACTGCGTCCCTTTCTTCAGGCACTGTAACGTAGTAACCCGTGCCTTTTGCAAAGCTGAAACTTAAACCTACAAGATCTGCAAGGTTGGCATCTATATTGGTCGTTTCTGTATCGAACGCAATTTCTTTCTGCGTAGACAACAATGCTACCAGATCATCGATCTCCGCATCTGTCTGTACCAAGTGGTACGCATGTGGTACCTGGTCGATGGTTGTGAGATTAGCAGGAAGCGTTTCTGTTTCTTCTGTTTCCGCAGGCTGCTCAGTAGGGGCTGCTGCAGGTGCGCTACTTCTTTTCTGCTGTATGGCATTGCCGAACAGATCTGTAGACACAGGGCCTGCCGGTGCCTGCTGGCCATTCCATATATCCTGCTCTACGACTACGGTACCCAGCACACGCTTGCTGAGCGCACGGAATTCCAGTTCATTAAATATCTCTGTAAGTACTTCCACATTCTTTTCCTTGATGCGGAATTCTTCCTCATGAAAAGGAACGGGAACATCAGTGATAATAGTCGCCAGTTTTTTTGACATAATGGCAAGGTCTTTGCCATTACGCACCTTTTCGCCCAGCGCACCTTTTATCTTGTCGGCATTGGCGAGTATGTTCTCTATGTTGTCATACTCTGCCAATAGCTTAGCTGCGGTCTTTTCTCCTACGCCGGGTATGCCCGGTATGTTATCTACCGCATCGCCCATAAGGCCGAGGATATCTATTACCTGGTCTACACGCTTGATACCCCACTTGGCACAAACTTCTGCCGGGCCATATATCTCTACACTTCCCCCCTGGAAAGGAGGTTTATAAATGAATACTTTTTCACGAACTATCTGGCCATAATCCTTATCGGGTGTTACCATGTACACGGTGTAGTCGAGCGCGGCTGCTTCGAGTGCAAGGGAGCCAATGATATCATCTGCCTCATAGCCATCCAGTTCCAGGCAGGGAAGATTGAAGCCTTTTACAATTCGCTTGATGTCGGGAATGGAAATGGACAGATCTTCCGGTGTTTCCTGGCGATTGGCCTTGTAGGCCGCAAAATCAGTATGACGCTCTGTGGGTGCGGACGTATCGAACACTACGGCAAGGTGCGTTGGTTTTTCTTTATTAATAAGATCGAGCAATGTGGTAGTAAATCCAAATTGCGCATTGGTGTTTTTTCCCCTGCTGGTGATACGTGGGCTGCGTATGAGTGCATAATACGCACGATAGATGAGCGCCATCGCATCGAGGAGAAATAGTTTCTTTTCAGGCATGATGCTAAGGTAAGCCAATGTGTGGTTATGGCAAACACCAAAGCACCTATGGGAGGTATTTGTTCTTATACATTTTACGGAAGCGGGACGCTTCGGCATGGGAGGACGAAGCGGACGCTTCGACCAGTGTGAGCCGACCTTGATCAGTGAGTGTGTTTGGTTGCATTTTGACATATTGCCTGACGGCATGCATTCGGGTCTCTGAAGGAGAAGACCCGAATGGGACAAACTACTGCAATATCTATTCTATATCAACCATTGGCCTCTCAATTCTTCCTTTGCGTTTACTATCGCTTCCTTTAGCTCAGCCACGGTATAAAAAACGCCCGGGTATAATATATGGTCCTTTTCAAACGAGGAATACCTGCTCGCAACATTGCTCAAATGGTCAAAAACTGTTTCTTCCAGCGGGGTAAGGACTTCATACTCTATTTCGTGATCAAATAGCTGACAAAATTCCCGGGAAAAAACCGGTTCATTTATTTTCCCTTGACTATACAAATCAATTAAATAATATAGTCTGCGTTTATCGCCTGCTTCGTAGATCATAGCTAAATTACTTCAAAATCAAATCCATTTTATAATCAGCCGGGCGATCGTGGTATACTGGGATACCGAACGATTCATAAATAAGATCCTGTGCTACGGTGCGCACATTGAGCTTATTGATCTTTGTATTTATTGTACCGGGGTTCACACGATTGGACAGGAATGTGAATACGATACCAGTAGCAGGGTCTGCCCATACACAGGTACCCGTAAAGCCCTGGTGACCAAAAGCCTCACCGCTGCAGCGATCGCCGGCAGGGCCGCCGTTATCTTCTTCCGGCAGTGGCTTGTCAAAGCCCAGGCCACGATGGCTGATGCGGCTGTTGTATGCTGTAAAAAGCTCCACGGTTTCCTCTTTGAAATAACGCTTGCTGCCATAGGCACCTTTGTTCATCAGCATCTGGAAGATGGCTGCAACGTCGTGCGCTGTAGCAAAGATGCCGGCATGACCTGCTACGCCGCCCATCAATGCCGCACCGGGATCGTGCACATAACCGCGCAATACCTGTGCCCGGAAAGAGGTCTCGGATTCTGTAGGCGCTATTATTGATGAGTCGAATTTCTTCAGCGGATTATAGGTAATGTGCTTTAAACCCATTGGTTTGTAAAATTCGTCTTCTGCGTATTTATCTATGCTCTTACCGGTGATCTGCTGCACTATAGCGGCCATGAAATAGAAGTCGAGATCGCTGTACACCATCTTGCCTGCATTATCTAGATTGCTGCTGTATATGCGGCTCCACATAGTATCTATGTAGTCATCCTTCAGGTATATACCGCGCGCTACCTGCACATTGAAGCCCGGCTGCGGCGTGGTACGATAAAGGCTTGTTTTCATTTTGCCGTTATCCTCATCCACCTCTTTATAGAATGGTATCCAGCCCTTGAGTCCCGCCTGGTGCAGTAATACGTCTCTTATGCGCAGGTTGGCTTTATTAGTGCCTTTTGCCTTGGGCAGGTAGTCGCCAAGTGTCTTATCAAGGTCCAGCTTGCCCTGCTCATAGAGACGCATAACAGATATAGTAGTAGCCAGCACCTTGGTACATGATGCCATATCATATATGGTTCCGGTATCTACCTTTTGTTTCTTCTCATAGGTCATGTAGCCGAACGCCTTATCGTAGAACACCTTTCCGTTCCTTGCAGCAAGCACCCTGCAGCCGGGGAATACCTGGTCTGCTATATTGCGCGCCATGAACATATCCAGCCTGTTGAGCGCACTTTGATCAGTAACACCTGCATCAACAGGATACAATGTATTCTTCAACTCACTCGTCAACGCCTTAGAAGCAGGTGGCGGCAACTTAGCCGGCATAGGGCAAACACTGTTGCCATTGATACATGCCGTAACGGGTAACTTACCCTTCGCCTTTATCTTTTTAAGCAGCACCTCTGCAGCAGCGGTTTCCACAAGGCTATCATCTTCGTAGCCTACCATCACAGAGTTAGCCCCGCAGAAGTATTGCATAGCATAGGCATTACCAAGCAGCACGACCATCACATTGGGTTTGCAACTTGCCTGTTGTAAAAAATTGACAGCATCTTCGCTCATACCATACCTGCCACCGGGAGTGAAGTTGAGGTTGTGCACCGCTATTATTGTCGCATCATACTTAGGCAGGCACTGCAGTATTTTTGCGGAACTGTCTGCCGATGTGCCTTTTGGCAACCAGTGATCTTTTATCACGATGAACTCTTCCTGCAGCTTGTTATATAATGGTGTCTTTGCGCTGGCATTGATACCCACATATGCTATACGCATGTTCTCGTTCAGCTTTCGCAGCAACTGGTTATCGTCTTTTACTATAGTGATGGCCGCCCTTGCTATCTGTAGCCTGAGGATATCTACATGCTGGTTAAGATCGTTGGTGATATTCGTGGTATCAATATCAGTAAATGACTTCAGGCCCGCATCGTACTTTGCGCCCAGTATCTTTTTCACACTCTGCTCCAGTGCGGCCATGGGTATGATACCACTATCGAGCGCATTCTTTATTCTTGCGAGCGCCACGGGCACATCCTGCGACATGAGCAATATATCATTGCCTGCTGCAAATGCTCTTAACTCTGCCTCTCCTGACGGAAAGTATTTTGTAAGAGCTGTCATGTTCAGCGCATCCGTAACTACGAGGCCATTGAAGCCCAACTTATTCTTCAATGTGTTGGTAACCGTGTTACGTGAAAGTGTAGTAGGTACATGAGCTCCTGTTTCCAGAGCAGGCACTTCGAGGTGGGCGATCATGATGCTTTTGATACCTGTCTTTATTGCCTGCTTGAACGGATAGAACTCAAGGCTGTCTAAATGTGGTAATGATGCAGGTATGAGTGGCAGATCGCTATGGGAGTCGGTGTTGGTATCACCATGGCCGGGGAAGTGTTTGGCACATGCAATAACACCTCTCTTCTGCAGCCCGTGCATGTATGCCATGCCCAAGCGCGCTACCTTGGTCTTGTCCTCACCAAATGAACGGGAGTTGATAACGGGGTTTGCGGCATTGTTGTTCACATCCATATCAGGTGCGAAATCCATATGCACTCCAAGACGGTTGCACTGTGCACCTATGCCCATACCCATGCGGTATGCAAGATCTGAATCATTGGTAGCGCCCAACATCATCTGTCGGGGAAAGCTACGCACACTGTCCAGCCTCATACCTATACCCCACTCTGCATCCATTGCCAGCAGCAGTGGTGTTTGTGCCATATGCTGGTAACGATTGGTAAGTGTGGCCTGGTGCGGCGCATTGCCCTGCATGAATATAAGACCACCTACCTGGTGGGCTGCAATGAGTTTTGTTATTTGTTCTTCATTATAGTTCTTACCGCCGGAATAAGCTGATACCATGAACAACTGCCCAATGCGCTCTTCTTCACTGAGATGATTGTAGATGCTATCTATCCAGTAGTTACGGGCAGCCATCAGCTCCAGGTCTTTCGGCTTGCCTTTAGGCTGTGCAACAACTGTAGCGGCAACAAACAATATAAGAAGCGTAGCCCATAGCAGGCGGGGAAATGAACTCATGAAACAAAAATAACTTATTCGGATAAATAATGGGTAAAAAGGAGGTAAAGTATCCTCCGTTAGTATTTCGGCTAAAGCCTGTTTGTTTGTTATTATAAACCCCACCCTGAAGGGTGGGGCTACTGATTATTTTTGAATATCATTAAAGTACATTGTCGTGAGCGCCGCTTACCTAGCATCAAAATCCACTACCACCCTTTCGGTACGTGGGTGGGCCTGGCAGGTAAGTATATAGCCCTGCTGTATCTCGTGCTGGTCAAGTGCGTAGTTCACTTCCATTTCCGTTTCTCCTTCCCTTACCAGTGCGCGGCATGTGCAGCATACCCCGCCCTTGCAGGCATATGGCAGGTCGGCACCGCTTTTCAGTGCAGCATCCAGTATACTTTCGCCATTAAAGCCCAGCTCTATCTCAAATGTATTACCATCCAGCGTGACACTTACTTTGCACATAGGGCCTTCGCTTGCATCGTGCTTAGCAGCCCATTTTTCGTGGCTTGCTTTTGGCTGATCGGGAGAGGTGAATAATTCAATGTGTACACTTTCAGTTGGCATACCGAGATCTACCAACTGCTGGCGAACTGACAATATCATATCCTCAGGGCCACAGATAAATGCCTCATCGACAGCACTTACATCTACAAGCGACTTGCAGAACTCTGCACACTTGGCAGCATCTATTCGACCACTGAACAATGGTATGTCCATATACTCGCGGCTGAGCACGTGGTATATGCGCACACGCAGCATGTATTTATTCTTCAGCGCTTCTATAGCCTCACGGAAGATGATGCTGTTCTTGCCTTTGTTGCCATATATAAGTGTGAAGCTGCTGTTTGGTTCTGTTTCCAGCACATGCTTCATGATGCTCATAATAGGCGTAATACCGCTACCTGCTGCAAATGCCAGGTATTCTTTGTGTGTCTTGCCGGTTACCTTTGGGGTGAACTTGCCCATAGGGGGCATTACTTCCAGCACTTCTCCTGCTTCCAGCTCGCTATGTGCATAGCCGGAGAATTTGCCTTCTTCCACTTTCTTTATTGCCACACGCAGCTCACCTTCATTGGGACTGGAGCATATGGAATAAGAACGGCGTACCTCTGCATCACCAAAATGCCTGCGGAAAGTAAGGTACTGGCCCGGAGCAAAACGGAATGCCTCACTAAGCTCAGCAGGAACCTCGAGAGATACAGATACACAATCAGCCGTTTCAGGGCGCACATCAACAACTTTAAGCGGGTAGAATTTCAGTACTGACATATGGGGTGCAAAGATAAGAAAACAACCCCAAAGCCTCACCTCTAACCCCCAAACCCCTCCCGCTGAAAAGCGGGACCATGTTCCGGGGGGCTTTCCCATGTTATTTAAATGTCGAAGACAACATTCAATGTGATAAAAATATATTCAAAATCTATTTGCAATATGAGGGGAAGCCCCTTTAGGGGTTTGGGGTTGCTTACCCCAGCATCCCTTCCAACTCATCCTTCTTTATCATCACAAACACCTTCTTACCGTCAGGGGCATACTCAGGCTGTGAGCAGGCGAAGAGCTCGTCTATGAGTGCCTGCTGGCCTTCGGGCTGCATAATGGCATGTTTGTTGCGGGAGAGACGGCGGGCCATGTGTGCGAGCAATAATTCGGTGCGCTTGCTTACCGCATCGGCGGCTTCATGCTTCAGGTGTTCTATTACTTCGTCCAGTACATACTTTTCCTCGCCGGATGTAAGTCCTGCCGGTATACCCTGCACGGCAAATGTGTTCTGGCCGAAAGGGGCTATATCAAAGCCGATCCTTGCAAGATCGGGCAGTACTTCTGTAAGCAGCAACGCGTCCTGTGGTGATGCTTCGTAAGATATAGGGAACAGCACACGCTGCGATGGTGTTTCCTGGCTGTTCCAGTCTGTAAGCAGGCGCTCATACCATATGCGCTCCTGGGCACGTAAAATATGAATGAGCATCATGCCCGACTTCACGGTAGTAGCCAGCAGAGAACCATGTAGCAGCATCATGTTATTTGCGCCCTTGCTTTCCGGCTCACTGCCTGAAAGCAGGGAACCCTGCATAGGTGTATCGGTGTAGTTTATACCAACAGCCGACTGCAGATTATCTGTGGATGGCGCAGCAGGTAGTGGCGACTGTGCTATCTCATACAGATCTTTCCAGCGGCGCAAGCTGTCCTTGCGCTCTATCATGTGCGCCTGGTCTTTATCACTGAATGTGTTGTATAGATAACCCTTTTGCGTTGCTTCTTTTTGCTGCCATGTAGCAGGCTGCTGCACAGAGCTGAGCTGCTGTATATCTGCATTTAGCGTAAAGTCGAGCGACGGCGCAATGTTGTAGCGTGCCAACGAATGTTTTACCGCAGCATTGAGGTAAGAATACATCAGGCGATCATCTTCAAACTTTACTTCCTGCTTGGTAGGGTGCACGTTCACATCGACACGTGAAGGATCTATCTCGAGGAACAATACGTAGAATGGGAATGAGTCTTTTTCGATCAGTCCTTCATATGCCTGTATCACGGCATGGTTGAGGTACGCATTACGAATAAAGCGGCCATTGATAAAGAAGAACTGCATACCACGAGTTCGGGTAGCAGCTTCCGGCTTGCCTATGAAGCCATATATATTCAGCAGATCTGTCTTCTCTTCTACGGGTACGAGGTTCTTCTCGTAAGCATTGCCTAACAATGCTACTATGCGCGCTTTGAGGCTACCCGGCTCCATGTGATATTGCTCTACACCATTGTTCCAGAAGCGGAAGCCAACCGCAGGACTTGCCAGTGCAACACGTGTAAACTCGTCCAGTATATGGCGTAGCTCTGTAGTTGCACTCTTTAAGAAATGCCTGCGGGCGGGTACATTGTAAAACAGGTTCTTCACCATAATGGTGGTACCGGGATTTACCGCGCACGGTTCCTGTAGCTTTACATCTGTACCTTCTATTATTATTCGTGTACCTGCATCATTTGCTGCCTGGCGCGTCTTTAGTTCTACCTGCGTTACGGCAGCAATAGATGCGAGTGCCTCACCACGGAAACCCATGGTGCGTATGGTAAAGAGATCTTCTATGCTTTTTATCTTGGATGTGGCATGACGCTCAAAGCTCATGCGGGCATCGGTAGGGCTCATGCCCTTGCCATTGTCTGTTACCTGTATCAGTTCTTTACCAGCGTCCTTTACCACCAGTTGTATCTCGGAAGCTCCTGCGTCAAGAGCATTTTCGAGCAACTCCTTAACCGCAGATGCCGGGCGTTGTATCACCTCACCGGCAGCTATCTGGTTGGCAATATGATCTGATAATAATTGTATTACGTCAGGCACAGGAACAAAAAATTTATTAATTGGGTAAAGATAAGGCCGGCGAGGCAAAAACAGGTTGGCAGAATGTATTAAAGTGATTCTTTTTTCATCCTTTTCAGATACGGATAGTACACATAGCCGATAATCAGGCCGCTGAGCAGGCCGCCGATATGCGCGGCATTATCGATATTTCCCTGCATGCCCATGCCGAGGTTATATACCACAAAAAACAGGATACTCCTCAGCATGGTCTTTCTCATGGTTTTCTGAATATGCCCAGTGGTAAGAATAGCCAGGAAAACGCCATACATTCCGAAGATAGCGCCCGAAGCACCTACACCTACAGAATTGGCATGAAACACTAAACTGAGCAAGCCGCCGCAAATGCCTGTTATTATATAAGCTGTTGTGAAACGAAATTTGCCCAGCAACGGCTCCAGGTACATACCTATGTAGAGCAAGGAAAACATGTTCATCAGTAAGTGCATGATGCCGCCATGCAGGAACATATGCGTGATCAGCCGCCACCAGTCGCCCTGCAATACTGCCGGGCGGAAATTACCACCCCACGTAAACAGGGAAGCTGCTGCAGGAGAAAAAGGCGACAGCCCCGCCAATACCATGCAAATGAAAATGGCGGCGTTAGTATAAATAAGCAGCGGTGTTACCAGGTATGTTTTAGAAGGAACCAGTGCGCCATATGGTTCCTGTGGCTGCGGGTTGAATTTATTTACGGGTGTCTTTCTCCCCGTCAATATTCCGGTAAAAGCAGTCATGTACCGTACATAGTTTTCTTCGTTCTGGTTGTTGAGCAGATAATATTCATTCATGGAGCGGCTGGTGAATATCGCAGCACCATTTGCTAAAGTAATGGTCACAGATTCTCCTAATGAATTACCTATACCGCGTGTATGGCAGATCATTGTATTGTCTGACAGCGATACTATCTGCCAGCCTGTATTTTTAATAGCCTGTATCGCCGTTGATAAGTATTGCGTGGGGGTAAGGTATCCTGTTGACAGCTCTTTTATGAACAAACCGGGCCGCAGTATTATGGGCTGCGTTTCCTGTTCGCCTGGAACAATTGGTGATAGTGGTATGTCTTCGGGCAATGGTATGTGTTTACCATGCAAAGGTACAATGAGCCGGAAATAAGAAAGCGTTAAAATATGCAGGAGGGAACTAACTTAAAACGTGCATTTACCGCTTTTAATGGCGTACATTACTAAGCCGACCCTTGTTTTAAGGTCCAGCTTTTTAAATAACGTATCCCTGTACCCTTCTACGGTCCTGGCACTGCAATTCATTTTTTCGCTGATCTCTTTATAGGTGAGCTCACTGCAGCAGAGTTTAAGGAAGTCAAGCTCCCTATCCGTTAAGGCAAATTCATTTGTTCCTTTTACAAAAGGATCTCCTGATGTGCTCAGCATTATCTTGCTGGTAAGCCATTCTGAATAAAAGTGTCCTTTGTCGATCAGCGTATCAAGCGCTACCTGCAGCTCCCATGGATGTATATTTTTAAGCAGGTACCCTTTCACGCCATACTTCAGCATCCTGATCAAGGAATATTCATCGTCCTGCATAGAAAGTACGAGTACATGCACCTTAGGGTGGTTTTTCTGCAGCCATTCGGCCGTTGCAAAACCATCCATTACCGGCATGGAGATATCCAGCAGTACTATATGAGGAATATTTTTTGGATTATTGAATTTTTCCATCAGGGCCTTGCCATGCTCTGCCTCGTATAGCACTTTATAGTTAGGGAACTCACTGATGACATTTGCTATTGCCTTGGCAATAAGCAGGTGGTCGTCTACGAGCACAATGTTATACGTGGTCATGGGCATTCAATTTAGCAAGAGGGATAAATAAACCAAGTTGTGTGCCCTTTCCTACAGTACTGTTAAACGTAAATTCGGCGCCAATCATTTCCCCGCGTTTCTTCATATTCATGAGGCCTATGCCCTTCTTGCTTTCTATTGCTTCAGTCATATCAAAGCCATCACCATCGTCGCTGATACTGATCTTCAGCCCATCCTTCCTGTAATCAAAATCAATAAGAATATTCTTACAGCCGGAATGTTTCAAACTGTTCTGCATGAACTCCTGTATAATGCGCAAGATAAAGTTCTTTACATTGCCTGACGGATCTATTTCTTCGCCATGGAATGTACATACTGCCTTGCAAACACCAACTGCGTTGATCTTTGTGCATTGGTCTTTTACAAGATCATCGAGGTAGCCGATATCGCGGTTGTGATTCAGCAAGCTTTTAGACAGGCTTCTGAGATCGGCAAGCGAACTACTGAGAATATCGCCTATAGCGGTTGCAGGTTCCTCTACGTCGGGGGTATGATGCTTAGCCAGTAATTGATTGGAGTAAAACGTGGCGAGTACTAACTGCTGCCCTATGTTGTCATGTATCTCACGGCTTATGTCCTTCATTGTTTCCTGCTGTATCTCCAGTTTTATGTGCAGCACTTCCTGCGCATGCTCCTGCTCTGTTTTAATCCTGTCCTTTGCATCCTGCAATTTCTTTTTGTGGTATTGCGTAATGAACACAATGATGCCACCTATAAAGATGAGCATTATAAGCGTAGCTAGTACTATAAAGATCTGGTATTCGGTTTCCCCCATATAAAACTAAATGTGAACATTAAGTACATTGTGCAATTGAGTATGTATTCGAGGTAACTATATTTTACATACAGTGAATAATAATCGCGAGCGAGTGTATTTCTTAAACCGTAGTAAGGGAAACTTCCCATATAGTACATCAACATACCCAAACTCACCCAAAACATCATATCCTTACGGAAAGTAAGGATAGCATCACTAAATACTAGCCTGATAAAGTATGTTAGCAATAAAATAAGGAGTACAAGATTAGCAACGGTATAAGAAAACGAATAAAAGAAAGTATGCCAAATATTCAAAAGTATTCCGTCAACTATCCAGCAAACAAAATAAATAGCAGCACAGATTACTGCCAACTTGTTAAACTTGCTGTTTTTAAATGTCTGGTGAAATAACCAAAACATAAATCCAAATTCTATCGGTATCTCAAAATAATTAAAGAATTTTCCGTTCTCTAAGAGCATGTTACTCTCACTGAGATACCAACCGATCAACTCACAAACAATAATAAATAAAAGATAAAATGGAAAGTATACCCAGTAGGTCTTTTTTAATTTATTCAATTTAAAAAGACCTACCAGGCATGCAATTACCTCAAAAATTAAAAGAATATTTGCGAGTGTTTCCAATTATTACGGTGTGTGTATTGGTGCATTAGCGATATCCAGCATATAAGCGCCTGTTGTTGGCCCATAAATCCCTGTTGTTGGAAATGGCGGAGGTGTAAGGTGTCCATGATTCATCATTAACACATTTGTTGACGGTAAAGGAGCAGGGCCTACCATAGTAAACACTTCTGTAATAGGTACCGGAGTTCCGTTCATATGCGCGAAAGTCGGGTCGAAGTCTACGTTCTTTGTACCATCATTGTATGTAGGTGTAAGCATCAGTGTATGCATGCCTGCATATGGCTCATACTCTACGGGCATACTTGGTGTACCCCAGAGTTCGCTGTCGGGCGCCGGATATTCTCCATAATAGAAGCGGATACCCAGATCTCCGGAAATATCGTTGCATTTTACATAAGTGTTGCTTTCAATTTCACTTATGAATCTTTTTAACGTATCAAGGCTGTACCATACACATCTTGAGTCGCTCGGAGAGTCCGGCTGACGGAGCGCTGTAAGCGCTGTACTGCTATTAATTACTGCCAGGTGATTATCAGTATAATTCTTTATCAGCGTTTTCGCTATGTCAGCATTTAAACCATTAACATTCATCTTTTACACGTTTTTTGGGTTAGGAAAATTTAAGACTAAAGTACCGATTAGGAAATGATATAAAAAGCTCATTATCACCCCATTGTTTTATGTGTTTATTAAATCTTTGTAGGCCCGCACCAGTTAAGGGTTTCAGCCGTCGATTGTGGAAAAATATTTTTATCCAGCGCGCAAATAACATTATAATTTAGTGTCATAATACCGTTAAAAGACGGTACGAAAAAACATCAAACAACAATTCATTAACAATTTGCCAGTGCCTAAACACTCTTTTATATGTTGCTACATCTTTCTACATATTGTATCAAAGTACTGATAGCGTCATCAATACACATTACCTGCAAATGCTTAATTTAGCCCCATGAATCTTACAGCACCGGCAACTATAGCCAACTATATAGGCGGATCATTGCAAGCCCCCATAGGCGGAAAGTATATGGACAACATCAATCCCGCTACGGGCAAGGTATATAGCCAGACACCGGACAGTGACATGAAAGATGTAGAAGAGGCCGTAGGCGCTGCTAAAGCTGCATTCCCGACATGGAGCACAACTCCGGCTGAAGAACGTTTCAGTATACTGAATAAAATAGCACAGCTGATAGATGACAACCTGAACGTGCTGGCCATGGCTGAGACCAATGACAACGGCAAGCCGCTGTGGCTGAGCAAAATGGTAGACATACCACGGGCATCCAGCAATTTCAGGTTCTTTGCTACGGGCATCATGCACTTCAGCACAGAAAGCCACAACATGGAAAACAAGGCCATCAACTATACCATTCGCCAACCGATAGGTGTAGTGGGCTGTATATCGCCATGGAACCTGCCGCTGTACCTGTTTACCTGGAAGATAGCGCCTGCGCTGGCTGCTGGCAACTGCGTGATAGCAAAACCAAGTGAAGTAACACCGATGACCGCATACCTGCTTAGCATCATCTGCATGAAAGCAGGATTGCCGGCGGGCGTACTGAATATACTGCATGGCGGTGGACCCAACTGCGGATCAGCGATAGTGAGCCACCCCGATATAAAAGCCATATCATTTACCGGCAGCACACGTGCGGGCAGGGATATAGCATCTATAGCTGCGCCGATGTTCAAAAAAGTATCGCTGGAGCTGGGCGGCAAGAACCCAAACATCATATTTGCCGACTGCGACTGGGACAAGATGATGCGCACCACGCTGCAATCATCTTTCAGCAACCAGGGCCAGATATGCCTGTGCGGCAGCCGCATACTGGTAGAAGAAAGCATCTATGAAAAATTTAAGGCTGAATTTGTGACCCGTGCTAAAAAGCTGACCGTGGGCGACCCGCTGGACGATACCAGCAGGCAGGGCGCAATAGTGAGCAAACTGCACTTTGATAAAGTGCTGGGCTGCATAGCGCTTGCCAAAGAAGAAGGCGGTACCGTACTGGCCGGAGGCAATGTGGTGAAGCTAACGGGACGTTGCGAAGACGGCTTGTTCATAGAGCCAACAATAATAGAAGGGCTGGGACCTAATTGCCGTACCAATATGGAAGAAATATTTGGCCCGGTGGTGACGATACAGTCATTCAAGACGGAAGATGAAGCACTGCAACTAGCCAATACCAGCGACTACGGCCTGAGCGCAACTATATGGACACAGGATGTGAGCCGCGCAAACCGGGTAGCCGGTAAAGTGCATAGTGGCATAATATGGGTGAATTGCTGGCTGCTGCGCGACCTGCGTACGCCATTTGGCGGATTTAAGAACAGTGGCGTAGGCCGGGAAGGTGGCTGGGACGCCCTGCGCTTCTTTACCGAGCCAAAAAACGTATGCATAGAATTATAGGCATAATAAAACAATAATAACTGAAAAAGCCCCGGCTGCTATGCAACCGGGGCTTTTCATTTTAAGTGAGGTATGGACAAAATAATAGCCCCGAATGATCGAGGCCAGTATTTTAGGTCCAGTGGAAACAAAACCAAGGGTCTATGATTGATAGGTTTTACGGTTAAATCGTAAAAATAAGGTCTATGAGGTACTATCCGGTAAATTGATAAGGTTTCGGTATATGAAGCAGTAAACCACTCCATACATATATAGGCGTATGCCGGAGAGAAAATGTTAGTAAGGGGTAAGAATATTTTTTTATTCCAACTGTTTTATCCAATAGGAAGGGGTTTATTTGTCATCTTCACTTACTTTTACTTTCCAATAAAAATGAATTAGTAAATAGCAATAAGTATGTTGGTAAAAGTATATGGCAGCGCGGTATATGGAGTGGAAGCAATGACAATAACCATAGAAGTAGACCTGGCACAGGGCACTACGGGTTATTTTATAGTAGGCCTGCCGGACAATGCAGTGAAGGAAAGTATAGAGCGCATACTCTCTGCAATAAAAAATACGGGATTTGAACGGCCACGCACCAAGGTGGTGGTAAATATGGCACCGGCAGATGTAAAGAAAGCCGGATCTGCCTACGACCTGCCTATAGCCATAGGTATGCTGGCCGCTACAGGGCAAATACCTGCAGAAGAGCTGGGCGAATACATAATAATGGGTGAGCTGTCGCTGGATGGATCTGTGCAGCCGGTGAAGGGCGCACTGCCTATAGCCATACAGGCACGCACCGAAAAATATAAAGGACTGATAGTACCCAAAGCAAATGCGCGTGAAGCAGGCATGGTAAATAACCTGGACGTGTATGGTGTGGAAAGCATAGCCGATGTAATAGGCTTTTTCAACAAGACACAAACACTGAAGCCAACAGTAGTGAACACGCGGGAAGAATTCTTTGATGCGCAAAGCAGCTATGATATAGACTTCAATGATGTAAAGGGGCAGGAGAATGTGAAGCGCGCACTGGAGATAGCAGCAGCAGGCGGACATAATGCCATACTTATAGGTCCGCCCGGCGCAGGCAAAACCATGCTGGCAAAAAGGCTGCCTACCATACTGCCTCCTTTATCACTGCACGAAGCTTTAGAAACGACCAAGATACATAGTGTAGCAGGCAAGCTGCCTGTGAATACATCGCTGATAGCACAGCGGCCATTCCGCAGCCCGCACCATACTATAAGTGATGCTGCACTGGTAGGTGGTGGTGGCATACCACAACCGGGAGAAATATCGCTGGCGCATAATGGCGTGCTGTTCCTGGATGAGCTGCCGGAATTTAAACGATCTGCACTGGAGGTAATGCGGCAACCAATGGAGGAACGGAAGGTGTGTATATCGCGCGCAAAAGTAAGCATAGATTTCCCGGCGAGCTTTATGTTGATCGCATCTATGAACCCTTGCCCATGCGGTTATTTTAATCATCCCGAAAAGGAATGTACCTGCTCGCCTGTGATGGTGCAGAAATATCTGAACAAAATAAGCGGCCCGCTGCTGGACCGTATAGACCTGCATGTAGAAGTAACACCTGTACCATTCAGCGAGCTATCATCTGCACACATGACAGAGCCAAGCAGTAGTGTGCGTGAGCGTGTGCTGAAAGCGAGGGATATACAAGCCAAAAGATTTGAAGGAAAGGAAGGTGTTTACTGCAATGCACAGATGGGCAGTAAGCTGCTGAAAGAAATATGCGTGATCAATACTGTAGGACAGAACTTACTAAAGACAGCAATGGACCGACTCAACCTTTCTGCACGCGCCTATGACCGCATACTGAAAGTAAGCCGCACCATTGCCGACCTTGCAGACAGTGAAGACATACGGCCGGAGCATCTTGCAGAGGCGATACAATATCGGAGTTTGGATAGAGAGGGGTGGGCGGGGTAGTTTTATGTGGGATTTGGAATTAGGATTGTTGTGTAAGGATATAGAGTTTTAAGCGGGACGCCTCTGCATATAGGACGCGTGAGCGTTGCTCTTAAATACGCCGAAAATAAAAAAGCGTTGCGGAAGCAATGCTTTTTTATTTTTTTCAAAGAAGTATATCCTTGTATTCAAACCATACGAAGATCTTTAGCTTCCAGATGCCTTGGGCTTTGGTGAAGTAGAATCCTTAGCAGGACTTTTCTTTTCAGCCGGCGGGTTAGGGGGAGTTGGTTGTTTTGCAGGTGGGGGTGGAGCAAAAGATCTGCCTCCACCATCTCCTCCTCCTCCTGGTTTCACACGTTGTGCAAAACTTAAAGAACTAATAAATAGAAAAGCGACTGCCAGCGTGATGATCTTTTTCATTTTTTCTGATTTAAATACAAACATAATACTATTTGTTACCAAAAATGCATTACTTAGGGTAATGGCATTGTATGGCTTTCATTTGCCAGGCATCCTGAGCATCAGCTCCGTGCCGATTTCCCGGAAAGAACGGATGTTGAGCGGTAGCTCAAAAATCACATGTACATCGCTGAGGATGCCGAGCAGTATAAGCCCTGGTATATTGTCCATGAAATACAGCAACACAGATAATACCCATATCGTCAGTGTTATGAGGAGTGACTTGCGCGGCATTTTGTGCCACTTGATGACAGATGTCTTGCTAAACCAATTCAGGTAATGGTAAGTGTAAGCGAATCCAATAAAACGCGCGAGTCTTGTTCCGAAGCTGGAATGATATATGGCTTCAGGACTTCCTGATTTACCAGTAAAAAACTCAAAAAGTTGTTGATCAAGAAGATAAATAGTAGCCTCGTATTTTGGAAGCGTATAGGCCATAGGTGCAGTAATAGTATCTCGGAACAGGATGAGCGGGCTTATGGCGCATCCCAGGAACACCAATACAGAAAGAATTCCCGAAAAGCGACGACTACGTAACGCCCCTAGCAAAAGGAATGCTCCGGTGAACACGAACACATGAACCAGTGTAGGCAAAAGGATAGAGAATATGATGAACAAGAATTTCTGCTGGTGTAACAGATAGCCTACCAAAGCGATAAATGCGAAGCCAATGATTCTCTTGGTGCGGTTATGCGTGAATACCATCAGTGCAGCGCATGCAAATGCGGCAAAAATAAGCGCAGAAATAGAATTGAACATAAACATCATTACATCATTCGCCCGCTGGCTGATGATGACACGGCCTGTGGTATCTTTCGGCCCTGAAAAGTTATAGAAATAAGGCAGTAAATCGGCGAGCGAAATTAGTAGTACCAGCAGCCCAAGTATAATGAAATCCTTCTTACCTGGACTGAAGTATTGCCGCTTATGCAACCAGGATATTTCTGTAAGATAATGTAACGGCCCCAGGAGCGCATATGAAAAGACAAAAAGCTCAAACGGAATGATAAAAGCAATGATACAGGAAAGCACCATCAGTCCAATATTCAGGTAATTGATCTTGTCGGTATGCATATAGTAACAGGTTGCTAAATTATTGCTTTTCGTCTGCATATCAGATAATGAAACAAGAGTTTTCAATCCATTGTGTTTCTATTCCGCCTATATTGGTCTTATTTTCCGACCGACATTGCTCGCTCCCGGCTATCCAATGTCACGTAGTCTTGTTAAATGCTGTCTTTTTTTGAAGCCTGATTTTAAAAACATTTCGTAAGTTAGTATCGGCTGTCTTGCTTTAAATGGACAGAGGCTGAATGAGTACTATAGAAAACAAGAAGGATGTTCCTACAAAATCATTTGCGTCTGCAGGTGTGTGGGGGAAATGGCTTGCTGCCAATCATGCAAAGTCAGATGGTATCTGGCTGCGTATTTTCAAGAAAGAGTCGGGTGAAAAAACCGTTACCTATGCTGAGGCGCTCGATGAAGCACTCTGTTATGGCTGGATAGACGGACAAAAGAAGAAATTTGACGATGATTCCTGGATCCAGAAATTCACGCCACGCAGGGCACGAAGTATCTGGTCGAAACGAAACATCGAACATATTGAACGGCTTACGAACGAAAAGAGAATGAAAGCTGCAGGACTGAAAGCTTTTGAAGATGCAAAGAAAGACGGGCGACTGGATGCTGCGTATGACTCGCCTTCCAATTCCACACCCCCGGACGATTTTCTCCAACTCCTTGAAAAAAACAAAAAGGCGAAGGCTTTTTTCGACTCACTGAACAAAACCAATAAATATGCGATCACCTGGCGGCTTCAGACGGCCAAAAAACCGGAGACCCGCGAAAAGCGAATGAACATTATAATGGAAATGCTGTCTAAGGGCGAGAAATTTCATTAGGCAAAAGAAGGAGCGCGGAGAAAGGGAGCGGGAGAGCGCTGTTCTTAATTGCTGAATGATGTATAAGATAGTTCAGAAGCGAGACGCTTCTGCATGTGAGGACGAAGCGGATGCTTCGACCAGTGGTACAGCGGTCGACTACCTTACTTGCTTTGCTATTTTATAGTTGTTTATATACAGTTCATCCAGTGCTGAGGAGCAAAACATGGCGATAGCTTGCGTCGGCGTTTCCACTATAGGCATGCCGCGTGTGTTAAAAGAAGTGTTGAGCAGTACACTGATACCGGTGACACGATCAAACTCCATCAACAGGTTGTAATATAAAGCATTCCAGTCGGCAGTTACTGTTTGTACCCTGCAGCTACCATCTACATGCACTATACCGCACAGGCTGTCCTTCCATTTATCCAACAACTGATCGGTAAGGATCATATACGGACTTTCGTAACTGTGCACAAAATACCGGTCTATATGCTCCAGGGGTACAGAGGGTGCAAATGGTCTGAAATCTTCCCGGTTTTTCACATCCCTGTTGATGATCAGCTGTACCTGGTCTATGCGCGGATCTGCAAGTATACTGCGGTGTCCCAAGGCACGCGGACCAAACTCTGCGCCACCCTGGTACCACCCAATGATCTTACCAGCCTCAAGTGAAGCCGCGGCTGCGGCAGCTATATCTTCTACCATTGTAACGTGAAGCTGTATATCACCTGAGCCATCATGTTCTTGTATGGCTGCCATTACGGTATCATCACCATAAGCACGTCCAAAAAAAACTGAGCGTTGCGGAACAGGCTTCTCCCTGTCCAAATGCTTCATCCAGCCAAAATATGCACACCCTAAAGCAAGCCCATTATCGCCTGCCGCGGGCTGTATGTATAAATTGCGCACAATGTGCTGTTGAAGAAGGCTTGCGTTAGTTACTGCATTAAGCCCCACGCCACCCGCAAGTGCAAGCGAGTCACACCCGGGCAATAACCGCATACGCTGCTTTACCAGGTAGCGCACTGCTCTACCGGTTTCCTGCTGCACCCACCAGGCGATATCTGCGTAGTACTGGAAATTATCTTTGAATTGTGCATACGAACTGCGCGGCTGTACAAACACATCTGCAAAGCTGTTGTAATCAACAAAGCATCTGTCGTCTTCCAATATAAAAATTGGTGGCTTGCCTGTTGCTTTACCATATGGCGCCAGGCCCATGAGCTTACCGGCATCATCCATATTACCAAAGCAATAATTACTGCCGGCACTATACATGCCCCCTATAGAATGCATGATGGTAGGTAGCCTGAAACCACTATGATGCGCAGCAGTAAATGAGGAGAAGTCTTTATACAGAGGGGAGAGCAACGCGCCATCGAAAGAATAGAAGCTGTCTTTTTCACAGTATAATCCATTAACTGTATTACCGGCCGGCGGGATAAAGCAATCCTGCAGATCATCACACTGATCATACGGGCTGCCACAACCATCTATAACGAGCACACCGCAAGCGCTAAATGGTGCAGCAGCAACAGCACTGTATGCGTGAGCCAGGTGATGAGATATACTTATCATTGGCACATCATATCCGGCAAAGTACCTGGGACCTGAATAGGATTCCTTCAGGATCGCATCTTTCTCGAAATTGGCAGCCTGAACTACAAGGGCAAGATCTGATACAGTAATACCTGCGGCATCAAGACAGTACTGCACTGTAAGCAGGTCGTTCCCGCCATCATGTTTTTTGCGCGTGAGCCGTTCCTTCTCAATAGCGACCAATATCTTACCATCTTTCATCAGGCATGATGATCCATCATGTGAAAGACCTGTGCCCAGAACATACGTTGGTTTCGACATAAATACAGCGGGGTTGACTACTAAGGGTCAAAGATAGAAAAGCAGCCTATAGTTACCGTTTAAATGTTTATGCAGAAGAGATGCGCTTCAGCATTTGAAAACGAAGCATCTTCTTCGACCAGTAAGTGACGATTTATGTGGATTACAAATCCACAACAATTTGGTTCTGGAATGCACATCAGCATGGCTGAAAAAACATTTCCTTATTATATTGCTGCTGTACGCGTTTTATACACGGAATAGCTTGTCGGTGGCCATACCTTTTTCAGTAATGAGGATTCCGTTAGTATACTTACAGAACTTAATCAGTCCTAAGTCCTGTAAAATTTCTAAATAGGTATCTATCGACAAGAGTGTATTGTTAGTTTGCAATGCTTTAACAATGTGGTCATAACATGTTTCATGCAAAACGCCCACTTCTCCACAATGCTCTTTCACGGTCTTAAAAACCGTGTCAAAATTATTCATGTTCACAGGTTCAATCAGTCAGACAATCTTGTCGTTTTTCGAACTGCAACATTATTAATAAAAACCATTCAGGCAAAATAAGTATGTATCATTTGCGTACATTTTACAAGCCAATGACAGTAGCGCTGTAATATTCCAAATTAAACGTCCCTACGAGCAAGACAGGCTTAGTCAGATGCATACAAGCATTTGTTGCATCACCTCGATAAAACCAGAAATACGGGCAGGCTTGATAAAGCAACTAACAGCACCTGCGTCAAGGCATTGCTTGCCTATGCTTTCCGCGGTGCTGAAAACAATAACAGGGATGCCGGAAAAACGGGAATCTTTTTTCAATTCTTTTATGACTTCCAACCCGGTAACAAGAGGAATATTATAATCAAGGATAATCAGGCAGGGGTATATGTCTTTGCAGGCGTTAAGGTGGGAAAAAAGCTCATTGCTGCCGGAAACTATCGTCAGGTTTAACTCCCGGCTGACCTGGTAAAAAATCTCTGCAAATAGCATTTGGTCATCTATATCATCATCAGCCAAAAGAACGTACCTGGTGTTTGTTTTCATACTTTTCAAAATTGCGGCGTGTACCTTCCATTTGAAAAGGCCTTGCTATCAAAAAAGGATGACAAACGTTTAAAATCGCGAAGTTGTATACGGGGTTATTCATGCATCATTCACTTGTAATAACTATGCCACAAGCCATGGCAGATGCCTGCGTGTGCTCATTAAGTGTAAATGTTTGTACGAACATTGCTTATTTCTAAAGCATAAGTATACTATACCTAACCGCTATAAATAATGACTATAAAAACAGATAAGTTTTATTTAAAAAAACAAGCGCGATAGATTGAAAGAAAGCAAGATCGCCATACGAGGCAATGAACTGTTTATGCTTCTAATCGAATTGGCTTGGTGCGATGCATTCCTGCCAGTATTCTACTATTTTCCGTATGGTATTTTCCAGGCTCTGCATAGAAGTTGGTTTCGTGAAAAAACCCTGGACAGATAGTGCATAGGCATCTATAACTGATTTCTTTGTGGCACTCGTTGTAAAGAATAAATACGGTATGCATTTAGTCTGTAGCTGCTCATTTGTAAATATCTTACTTCTCAACTCAAAGCCGTTTATTTTCGGCATGTTTATATCCGATAAGATGAGAAACGGCTGAACATCTGTTTTATTGAGGTATTCCAATGCATCATTGCCATCAAAAAAGTAGATGATCTCATTTTTGTATCCCAATTTCAGGAAAATATCGACTAATATTTCCTGATCATCTACGTCATCTTCAATTACAATGATTGGACCGGATTTATTCATGGCACAAGATACTTAATTTATTCTAACTATGACAACCTCGCATGGACTATCGATTATAGGCGAAGGCATCTGCTTGCGGGGCATAAAAAAGGCCTGGTAAGCATATTGGTTTCCTGAACAATTATCACCCGACAATCCTAAATTTGTAACATAGAACCAAATGGTTCGCAATGTCAGAACACAGCACATTCAACAAGACGGTCGTTATTAATACCACTGCATCACAAGTGTGGGCGGCATTGACACAGCCATTATTGATGAAGCAGTGGATGTCTGAACCAGGAATAAATATTATTACAGACTGGAAAGTGGGCGGGTCGTTCATTATTAACGGAGACCTGCATGGTATACCGTTTGAGAATACAGGAAAAGTGCTGCAGTACAGTACTGAATGTGTGCTTGCTTATAGCCACAGCAGCTCCCTGTCAAACCTTCCCGATGTTCCCGGCAGCTATTCTGTTTTTGAGTTCCGGCTTACACCTGTAGAAGATGGGACCAATCTTACACTCACCATTACTAACTTTCCTACAGAGGCCATATACAGGCACCTTGTGTTCTACTGGAATGTTACACTAGAGCTATTAAAAAAGTTTATAGAGCAGGATAATAATTCTTAAATTAGTGTGTCATGGAACGACTGCAATTTAAAATAACAATAGATGCACCTAAGGAAAAGGTGTGGAATACGCTGTGGAACGATACTACTTACCAGGAATGGACCGCAGTATTTTCACCCGGCTCGCGCGCAGAGACCGACTGGGAAAACGGGAGCAAGGTGCTATTCGTGAATGCCGAAAAATCGGGAATGGTATCTATGATAGCAGATAATGTACCGAATGAATTCATGTCTATAAGGCACCTGGGCATAATAAAGAATGGCGTCGAAGAGCTGGATAGTAAAGAAAGCGCCAAGTGGGCCGGCGCCATGGAAAATTATACACTACAAGATGTAGAGGGGGGAACAGAGCTTACAGTAGACATGAGCGTAAAAGGTATATCGCCGCAGTTTGTAGATTACTTCAGCAAGATATGGCCCAAGGCATTGACCAGGTTAAGAGAACTTGCTGAAACTACATAACATGCATAAAAAAAGGGTGTCCGTTTAAGACACCCTTTTTCAATTTCACTAGTTCCTTATTTTATTTCTGAACTGTTATTTTACTTGTATAGTTAAT
The DNA here is from genome assembly GCA_025963465.1 of Flavipsychrobacter sp. GTDB lineage: Bacteria > Bacteroidota > Bacteroidia > Chitinophagales > Chitinophagaceae > Nemorincola. The sequence continues at coordinate 30,602 of JAOQAP010000060.1, read as the reverse complement.
ATTGTCGGACTTGACAGAGACAGAATAAATTCCATTGGCTACTTTACCCAGGTCGATCTGCTGCTGGCCTGAAGCTGCTTCCAGTTTCATCACTGACTGCATAACTACCCTGCCTGCTACATCTGTCACCCGCACGGTTGCAGTGCCTGTCTGCTGGTTGGTCCATTGAATGTTCATAGTACCTGATGTAGGGTTAGGATACACGTTAAATCCAGTGTTTACGTTCATAGTACCGGAACCCAGTGTAGGTGTAATATCCACCGTCTTATAAAGCGTATCCACAGTACCATGTCCGGCAGCTGGAGTAAGGATCAATGCATATTTCTTTTTTGCCAATGGCGCAGGCAATGTTACACTCGCAGTGGTACCATAAGACGAAGTAAACGTTAAAGCATCTGTCCACTTATAAGCGCTATAGCCTGAAGGCGCTGTAAGAGTTACGCTTGGAGCGTGAAGCGGCAACATAGTAGAATTTTCAAAAAGAGCGTCTACGTCTATGTAAGCATACCCGAAATGCCCACCGTCGCTGCAGGCGGCAGCACTAAACTTCATTGTAACCGTTTTGCCCGCATAAGCACTCAGGTCAACGCTTACATTAGTCCAGGCTTTATACCATGGGTTTGGAGCAACAGTTGAATGTATAAAGCCTGGAGTTGGGTCATAAATAATGGAATCAAAAAATACCGTTCCGACAGCCGAGTCGATCGCCTGTACCCGGAATACTGGTTGATGCGTTGACATATGAGATGGGTCCTCAAGAACAGCGGCATACTGATATATAAGTCTATAAGTGCTGGTAGATGGTAACGCAATGTTATAGGTTGCGGCATCAGCATTATAGTTCGCCGTGTCGTGAGCCAGTTTCAGCGAATATGACCCGGTTCCCACTTCAGGAAAACCACCATAGTAATCAACGCCAGAGCCTGACGTGAGGGTATGTAAACCGATAGTGGCCGATGTACTTGACAGACTATAGATAAAGCCTGTGCTTACCGTTCCTTTGTAGAAGTTCCAGTTCGCGGTCGTACCTAGTTCAAAGTCAAGATTTGGCGGAACAAAGCTTTGGGCCTGTGATGACAGGTTGCTGCCAGCCAGCAGCCCTAAACAAATGAGTAGTTGTTTCATGTACATATGGTGGATTTTGGTTAAATAAATGATTTTATTGCAATATTGCTTTAATGATACCGACCTTTTATTTTGTCGGTAATGTAAAGACGGATTATTAACTAAAAATGTTAGTAACAGGGATATATATTTAATGTCGGTAATCATTTGTAGCTCCAATACAATAATAACTGTCGCCTTTTAGTTTAATTCGTATGTCTGTTGAAGAATGAAACGATACAAAGAAAATAGCCGGTCACCCAAAGAATTTTGCGCCTGCATGTGATTTTTCATGTACTCCTGCGACTAATAAAGCATATACAAAACGAATGAAGCCTACAGCACAGCTAACTCATGATTTTACAGAACTGATAAAGCAGCATGAACGAATCATTCATAAGGTGTGCAACCTGTATATAATAAATAACCCGGAAGACTACAAAGACCTGTACCAGGAAATAATACTGCAAACATGGACCGCATTCCCAAAGTTTAAGCATGACGCTAAAGTAAGCACATGGCTTTACCGTATAGCACTGAATACAGCCATCAGCCATAAACGCAGTGGCAGCAGGAAGATATCAGCCGTTCCGTTCGATGCTGACCTGGCGCAGGTAGCTGACGGGAAAGACAGCGCCGATGATGAGTACCTGCTGCTGTGGCAACTGATACGCCAGTTACCGCAACTGGAGAAAGCACTGATACTGCTGTACCTGGAAGACAATAGTTACGAAGAGATAGCTGCTATAATGGGGCTTACAGTTACTAACACCGGCACTCGGCTGGGCAGGATAAAAGAGAAACTAAAAAAGCAGGCACAAACAATACAACAATAAAGCAGACAACTATATGGAACTGGAATCAATGAAAAGCCTGTGGCAGGCACACGAAAAAGAACTAAAAAAAATGAGCACACTGAATGAACAGCTTGTTAGCCGCATATTAAAAGATAAATCGAACAGTGCTCTGGAAAAGATAAAGAACGCGGAGTACCTGGGAGGTTCAGTCACACTATTGGCCTTTGCGATCTTTGTACTTATGATCAACCAGTTGGGAGGCCGGCCGGAAATGATCGTGTCCTACATCATCGTTATGGTGGCATTTATCGCCACACTGGTATGGGGCATATACAAGCTGAGGTGGCTGTCTGGCATAGACATCAGCGCAGGGAATATTACAGATACTGCGAACAAGACCCAACGCTTTAAGCTGTTTATCCTCAGGGAACGGTTTATAGGGCTTCTTTCGTTGTTCCTCGTTGCTCCAGCGGCCTATATACTCGTCTACAGGTGGGTGAGGCATGAGAGTGCAGCCGACCATCTCGCAAAACTTGTCGTCTCCCTTATATTGGGCATTATCTTTTCTGTTGTGTTGTACCGCAGGCTGTACCTTAACAACCTGAATAATATACTAGAGAACCTGAAAGAAACGGAAGCTTTTAGAAAAGACCTGTAAGCATTACCCAGTAAAGTTTTCAAGGGAGTGTAAGTATTGTAATACTTGCACTCCTTTTATTTTTTTGATCACAAATGCACTGTCTGCCAAAAAAAATTTCTTAAATAATTTTGTAAAACTAAAAATATAGTTTTACATTTGAACTATAAATGTAGTTTTAAGTATTTAATTCATTTCTTCACTCATAAAATGCAGATCGACTATGCTACAAACAAACAATAAAACAAGCATGTCCTTTTTGAGAAAGGCAGGAGTATTGCCGCTGGTTATAGGTAGTGTGTTTATTTTTTCATTCACTCCACGGAAAGAACATAAACATGCGCCCATAGCTACTACAAAGAAAATAGTACTGGTAGTAGATGCCGGACACGGCGGTACAGATCATGGTACCAGTTCAGGGTCGCTGATAGAAAAGGATCTGAACCTGAAGGTTGCAAAGCGCCTGGGTGAGCTAGCACCGGAGCACAATATTGAAGTGCACCTGACCAGAACCGGGAATGAAACAGTGTCATTGACTGAGCGGGTAGAACGCTCTAATAAATGGAAAGCCGATGATTTCATTTCGGTGCATATAGACAACCAGCCGGGACAGGACGCAGGTAAAGGAACATTTGATATTGCCATCAACAATAAAAATGCACAGGCAAAGAAAAGCGAAGACCTGGCCGTGGCCATATACCAGCATCTTGCCAGTACGGAATGGACGCAATGCAAAGCACCAAGTGAAAAAAGCCTGTATGTGCTGCGCAGCAATAATGCCCCGAGCGTGCTGATAGAGATAGGAGACATAAAGAACAAAGAGCAGATGAAACAACTTACTGACGATACAAAGCTGAATGCGCTATGCCACGCTATATTGGAAGGAGTAGCAGACAGCCATAAGGAATAAACAAGGGGGTATAAACAGAGTAACAGGCACGGCATATGCTGTGCCTGTTCTGTTTATATTTGTACCATGGCTGATCTTGCAACAACATACATCACCTGCCCCGGATGCGGGTTACAATTGCCCGATAAGCAGTTGCCCTCAAGTGACCAGTACAATGCAAGCGGTGAATGCAGGGAACTGTACCACCAGCTTAGCTACTATACACTTGCGAAGGGTGATACTGACTTCATTCATGAAGTGATAGTAGATACCTATGGGGCGCAACATGGCGGAACAGGCACCAGCGACATGACAATATTCTTTGCAATAGCCGGCCTATACCTGCACCTGGAAAGAGGCAAGACAGGTAAACAGGCAAGACAAGCGCATGTGGATATGGCACAACACAAGTGCTACAAATGGCCATCACTTGTACCACCGGCACAAAAAGAATGGCTAACCATCGCCGATGTGATAGCGGCCGATGATAGCAGGAAAGATGCACTTATAGAACAATGGGCTGCAAGTACGTGGCTGGCCTGGCAAAAGGATATAAAGCTTGTGTCTGCTGTATGCAGCGATGTATTATCTATCTAGTGTTTATGCTCTTCTTCCAATGCTTTTTCAATTCTTTTACTGGGCACCACCCACATAATGGCTACAGCTGTGTACAAAAATGCCGAGATAAGCGGGTGTACAAATAAGGCAAGTAATATACCTGCAGTATAGCATGCAATGGAAGCCATTCCTTTGATATCACTACTGGCAAGCGCTTTGGTGAGTGGTGTTTCCTCTTTATAGGTGCCGCGAATGGTATAGCTGAGCGTAGTGTATGCAAGACCACTAAGCAACAGTAAACCTCCATACACCGCCACCGTTACCTTATCGAAATTCGTTTCACCCATCCAGCCGGTGGCAAAAGGAACGAGGGACAACCAGAAAAGCAGGTGCATATTGGCCCACATCATCCCGGCATTTATCTTGTGCACCGTGTGCATCAGGTGGTGATGATTGTTCCAATAGATGGCTATGTATACAAAGCTGAGCACATAACTAAGGAACTTAGGCAATAACGGGTGTATTACCTCCCAGCTGGTTCCGTCAGGTATCTTCAGTTCCAGAATCATTATGGTAATGATAATAGCAAAAACGCCGTCGCTGAATGCTTCAAGCCTTGATTTATTCATAATGCGCCTGTGTGTGGGACAAACTTAAGAATTATGTTCGAATCCCTGCTTATTCACTAATTTTGCTGTTCATTATTCTTTATGCACTCACTTGTAGTTTTTGCTTCCGGTGCCGGCTCTAATGCTGCGGCGATCATTGACCATTTCAAGAAGAACGGTAAGGCCCGCGTATCACTGATAGTGAGCAACAAAGCCGAAGCCGGTGTCCTGGACATAGCAAAGCGTGAGGAAATACCTTTCCTGATCATAGACAGGAAGACATTTGGAGAAACCATGCTCATTGAGCAGATCAACGACCACAAGCCATCACTCATCATACTTGCGGGTTTCCTGTGGAAGATACCTGAAACGCTGATACATGCCTTCCCCGGTAAGATCATTAATATCCATCCTGCACTACTGCCAAGCTATGGCGGTAAAGGCATGTATGGCCATTATGTGCATGATGCTGTAATAGCAGCAAAGGATGCGGAGAGTGGCATTACCATACATTATGTGAATGAACATTATGATGAGGGCAATACTATACTACAGGCAAGGTGCACGATAGCCGCCAATGATACTCCTGCAGAACTCGCAAAGAACATCCATAAGCTGGAGCATTTCTATTTTCCGAGGGCTATTGAGTTTTTGCTGGAAGGGTGATTCCTCTTTGCCGTTGAAAGCCAATGGAAAATACTCTGACCCTCTTTAATTTAATTTTATGAGGAAACTATTTTACCTTGTTTTTGTAATTCTATCAAGCTGTGTATCTGCAATGGCGCAGAGTGAGAGAAGTATTTGGCCTGATAGCTTGCTACAGCCACCGTTAACTTTTTCTACAACTTATATATCATTGGATAATACCGATGTTGTATTCGAAAGCATCACCGCAGATGTCGAAGTAAAAACTGACATTCCCGATAATTATAGTTTCTACATATCCATATTTAATGGAAGTTTTAATAAGATTCCTTTTTATTGCGGTATTCAAACGCAGGTAAATATAGTTGGTAACAGCATAGGCAGAGGTGGCATATTTTCAAGATGGCAGGAGCGTAATAAAAATGCAGCAAAAACAACCGGCCATATAATAAGTAGTGATGATGAAGGTGATCTTATCAGCGTAAGAAATAAATTTACATGGAATAAAGGGAGGTATAGAATACAGCTTTATAAATCAGGATATGTGAAAGGTAAAACAATCCCTGAAAAATATACAGAACAGAACCTCGCCTTCACATGGAGTGAATATGAACATAGCTGGGTCACTATGGAGGTGGAGAACCTAGAGACACGTGAGTATGCAATTATTGGTTCTCTTGCATTTCCGGGGAAGCATCTACGGATAAGTTCCTGGGTTGCTATTTTCCTTGAGCAATATGACGCAGCAATTAATTTTGCAAAGACCACGCCAGATTGCAGATATACCGTTATCAATTATGCGGATCTGCCGAAATCGTCAATAATCGTTAAAAATGTTCGGTTAAATGGAGAAAAAATATTACCGTTAGCCGTGTCAACAAATCATAATCCAAATAATCCCGAACAACCTAAGATCAAGATGTCACATCCAATCCTGTGCAAGGAATTTTATAATGCAGAAAAAGGAACTATAAAATATGAAGTTGGCAATTTATATGGGTGGCAAAGCAGCACAAAATAATCCACAATAACCACTATAAGCGATTCCGGAAAAGATGTCATAAATGAAATTGATACCTTTTAACCGCAGAGACGCAAACCCCCTGTTATCAACACTATAGTTTGCTTATTAAAAACTATTCAGGACCAGCTGCGGGCAGATGCCAATGAGCAATACTATGATGCAGGTGATGATGAGCAACAGCTTATCACCGGCAGTTACTTCAGAGTTCAGCTCGGGTGTGCCTTGCTTGAAGTACATAGCTATGATAACGCGGAAGTAGTAGTACACACTTATTGCCGCCATAAGCAGTGCGAATATAACCAGCCACATGAGTTGGCCCTGCTGCACTACCGCAAGCAATACATAATACTTTGCCATAAAGCCACCGGTAAGCGGTATGCCTGCAAGTGAGAACAGGAATATGGTAGTGGCAAAGGCAAGTAATGGCTCTTTTTGCGCCAGGCCATTAAAGCCATCATAAGTATAGTCTTTCAGCTTTACGAGCACAGAGAATATGCCGATAGATGCAACAGAATAAGCAACAGCATAGATAATGATACCCTGCCACGCAATAGCATTAACCGCCAGTATAGCGAACAGCATAAAGCCTGCCTGCGCTATAGAAGAGTAAGCGAGCATACGTTTTACACTCTGCTGGAACACAGCAGTGACGTTACCGACAAGCAATGTAGCAGCAGTTATCACGGCTAGGATCATGGTCCAGTGAGCGCTCAGTGTATTGAAAGACACCTGGAACAGGCGAAGGAATGCAAAAAATGCACTTGCCTTAACTATTGTTGCCATGTAGGCAGTGAAAGGCGTTGGTGAGCCGTCATACACATCCGGTGTCCACATGTGCATAGGTGCTGCAGATACTTTGAAAGATAATGCGATCATGATGAACATGATCCCGGCCAGCGCCAGTGGATTCAGCGCATCGCTATGCAGCATTGCTGCCATCTCCATGATGTTGAACGTGCGGGCAGCGCCATATAGTAACGTGATACCCATCAGCAATATACCTGTAGAGAATGCGCCCATCAGGAAGTATTTTAACGATGCTTCACTGCTCTTCAGGTTGCGCTTGTCGCTGCCGGCGAGTATGTACTGGGGTATAGATAGTATCTCGATACCCAGGAACAGCATCAGCATGTTGTTGTACGTAGAAAGAATATATAGCCCGCAAAGAATGAAGAAGATAAGGGAGAAGTATTCTGCCACGTGCATGCCCACTTTCATTATCTCGTTCCCCATCAGGAAAATATACAGCACGGTACAGCCGGTCATGAGGGTATTGAACCATAAAGAATAATGCTCTATGCGCAGCAGATTGCTGAACATGAGCTGCGGCGCATTGGCACTTGTAGTAGCCAGGTCGTAAATGTTGACGCCAAGCAGTATGACGAAAAGCGCTGTTGCGATTGCAACAATACTTTTCTTATTGTTCACCATAAGCCCGGCGAACATCATTATAATTCCAAAAACGGTTGTAGCAATAATTGCCTTCATATACCCCAAACCCCGGAGGGCTTTACCCCAGACCCAACGGACCTGGCATTGTTAAATAATATTTTTACGCACCACCTCCTCTTTCGGGCCGGAGGTTTTATCTCACTATCATACCTGCGATACCTGATGTCAGATCCAGCAGGGGCTTTGGATATACCCCGAGGAAAATGATCAGGCTGATAATAATAGCCAGTCCTATATATTCATTAATGCTCAGATCTTTTGCTATCACCATAGTGGTAACATTGCCATAAGCAGTTTTTTGTATCATATTCAGTGTATACACAGCACCCAGTATTATGCCGAGGCCGGCTATCACCATTACTATCATATGACCGCCGAATAAGCCATTGAACAGCATGAACTCACCCACGAAACCATTGGTAAGTGGTAAAGCAATATTTGCAAGAGATATGATCACCAGCGCTATTGCCATTCTTGGCGCCACACTAGCCATACCACCCAGCTTTGTCATATCGCGGGTGCCCCAGCGGTTCTCTACCATGCTCACCATAAGCCACATACCGGTTATATTGATACCATGATTGAACATCTGCACCAGGATACCATGCATACCTACCTGGGAATGAGAAAAGGCAACTGCGCTCATCAGCCCCATATGCGCAATAGAAGAATAAGCGATAAGACGTTTCAGGTCTGTCTGCACGATAGCTATGCATGATGCATATACGATACCTATTACCGACAGAATAATAACCGTATCTGACCAGTAAGCAACACCCGCAGGTAATACCGGTAATAACCAGCGCAGTACAGCGTACAATCCCATCTTCACCATCAGTGCGCTCAGTATTATTGTTACCGGTGTAGGCGACTGCTCATAAGTATCGGGCTGCCATGTATGGAACGGGAATATCGGCATCTTGATAGCGAAGGCAATGAAGATGAGCCAGAACAACCATTGCTGTGTAGCCGGAGGTAATGCCGAGCCTGCACGTACTATGTCATTCCATGAGTAGCTGCTCATACCCGGCGTTTGCATAGACAGGTATATAAGACCTGCCAGCATCATAAGGCTACCTACGAAAGTGTAAATAAAGAACTTGAAAGTAACAGCGATCCTTTTTTCACCACCCCAGCGCGAGCACAGGAAGTAAACAGGTATCAGCGCTAATTCCCAGAACACATAGAACACAAGCGCATCGTAAGCAAGGAATACGCCCATAAGGCCTGCCTGCGACAATAAGAGGAAACCATAAAATGCACCGGGCTTTTCTACGTCTTTGTTCAGCGTCACTATCATTACCACCAGCGATACAATACCTGTAAGCAGGCACAGCATGCTGCTCATACCATCAGCCGCAAGGCTGAACTGGGTACCGAGTATTGGTATCCATGGCTGGGTAAATGTAATAGGTGCAGAAAAATTTGCACCACTCACATAGGCAGATAGCGCCATAGAAAGCGCCGCACTTACCAGGGCAAGCGTCTTAGCACCATCACCTTTTACGGTAAATGACAGTATGCCTGACAATAATGGAATGAGTATAAGAAGTACTAAAATCATATTCTGAATGTGCTATTATTATTATTTTACCTGAAAAAAGCTAAGTGCAAACAGCACCACCATACCCATCACCATGATGAATATATAGAAACCCACCTGGCCACTCTGCAATAAACGGAGGCGGTCGCCACCCCATCTTACTGTTTTACCCACACCGTTCACCAAGCCATCAATACCTTTTCTTTCTGCAAATTTGTCCAGTACATTAGAGAGCGCTTCTATAGGCTTAACTATAATAGCATCATATATCTCATCCAGGTACCATTTGTTCTCCAGCACCTTTGCAAGGCCGGTATTTTCTTTAAATTCCGGTTTGCTGTTTATGGTCCATGCAAATATGATCATTACCACTGCTGCTGCAACAGATATGCCCATCAGCAACCATTCAGTACCTGCAGCCATATGATGTTCGCCGAGGTTAGTAACGACCGGGGCAAGGAACGATGCCAGTGCATGATGCTCGCTCATTACCTCAGGCAGGCCTACATAACCACCCACTATCGATAATATAGCCAATACTATCAACGGTATGGTCATAGCCGCAGGACTTTCGTGCAGGTGATGCTCCTGGTCGTGAGTGCCGCGGAAGCTACCATTGAACGTAAGGAAGTACAAACGGAACATATAGAAAGCCGTCATCATAGCCGCAACTATACCCAGAGCATACATTACCGGATCGTGCGAAAATACATTGGCGAGAATCTCGTCTTTAGAGAAGAAGCCTGCAAAACCAGGGATACCCGAGATAGCCAGGCAACCAATAAGGAACGTGATCTGTGTGATACGCATCTTTTTACCAAGGCCACCCATCTTGCGAATGTCCTGCTCGCCACCCATAGCATGAATAACACTACCTGAACCGAGGAACAACAAGGCCTTGAAGAACGCATGCGTCATAACATGGAACACAGCTGTAGTATATGCACCCACGCCAAGCGCCAGGAACATGAACCCAAGCTGGCTCACTGTAGAGTATGCCAGTACTTTTTTAATATCGTATTGTTTGATGGCTATTGTAGCTGCTACTATTGCTGTAGCCAGGCCTACTATACCCACCACATGCAGTATCATAGGTGTAAGACTATAAAGAGCACCGGTACGGGCAATCATATAGATACCCGCGGTAACCATGGTAGCCGCATGTATGAGCGCCGATACGGGGGTAGGGCCTGCCATCGCATCAGGCAGCCATGTATACAATGGCAGCTGCGCACTCTTACCGGTAGCGCCTATGAACAGGCAAAGCGCGATCCAGTTGTAAGTAGAATTGGTAACTGCAACCTGCCCGCTGTGTATCTGTCCGAAAAACTCCTGGTAACCAAGTGTACCGAAATTGACGAGTATCAGCAGCATACCTACAAGGAAGCCGAGGTCGCCGATACGGTTCATTACAAATGCTTTTTTAGCGGCATTGGTATAATCCCTGTTCTTGAACCAGAAACCAATGAGCAGGTAAGAGCAAAGGCCCACACCTTCCCAGCCAATGAACATAATAAGATAGTTAGCCCCCAGTACCAGCAGCAGCATAGAGAAGACGAACAGGTTCAGGTAAGCAAAGTACTTTACCATTCCTTCGTCCTCATGCATATAAGATGTAGAGTATACATGTATCAGGAAACCAACACCGGTAATGATGAGCAGGAACAGGGAAGACAATGCATCGACCTGGAAAGAGAATGGTATCACCAACCGGCCTGACTGTATGAAATCGAACAGGTGAACGACAACCGGCCCCTGGAAGCCGGGAGCCTTAACCTCGAAAAAGATACCTAATGAAACACAAAATGAAGCAAGTATTGCTACGGTGCCAATGATACCGCCTAGTGTCTTTGGCATTTTCTTCCACATGATACCATTGATCAGGAAACCGATCAGCGGAAATAGTGGCACTAAATAGACGAGTTGAGAAAAATTCCCCATTTTTATTATTGAATTATTTTAGTGTTTCAACCTGTTTAGAATATTAATATCTACGGAGTGTACCTTACGATACATCATTACAATGATTGCCAGGCCCACCGCCACCTCTGCCGCCGCTACCACCATTATAAAGAATACAAATAACTGAGCGTCCGCATCGCCGTATATCTTTGAAAAAGACACCAGTAGTAAGTTCACAGAATTGAGCATAAGCTCTATGCACATGAATATGATAATGGCATTGCGGCGCATCAGCGTACCCATGATCCCGATGGAGAACAGGAGCAGGCTGAGGAACAGATAATGTGTTGAATTGACCGGCATATAATTATTTATATAAAATTTTAAATCTTACTCGCCCTTCTGCAGGCCATGTGTATCTTCTTTCTTTCCTATCACCACAGCACCTATCATAGCACTCAGGAACAACACACTGCTTATCTCAAAAGGCAAAACATACTTTGTGAACAATACCTTACCCAGGTTAGTGATCAGCCCTATATCAATAGGTGTCTTTTCTACCACCTGCGGCTGTGCCGATTTGATAGCAGCAAGCACCACCAGGAACAATAAGCCCCCGGATATGACCCCAACCAATTGTACCAGTTGTCCTTTTTGCGGCTCTACGTCTGCATTCAGGTTCATAAGCATGATCACAAAGAGAAACAGTACCATAATGGCCCCTGCATATACTATTATATTTACGATAGCCAGGAACTGGGCATTCATTAATATATAGTGGCCGGAAATAGAGAAGAAAGTAAGTATCAGGAACATGACGCTGTTCACCGGGTTACGACTCAGTATAACCCCAAGGGCACAACCAACAGCAATAACAGACAATACCCAAAATAATATATCGTAGATGTCCATACTATTTGCTATCCGTGTTTTTAGGGTGAGGAATCAGCAGGTCGTCTTTCTTATATATAAAGCTCTGGCGGTTGTAGTTGGAAGGCATTACCGTTTCTGTAAGGTAAATAGCATCTTTAGGGCAGGCATCTTCGCAGAAACCACAGAAGATACAGCGGAGCATATTTATTTCATATTTAGCCGCATACTTCTCTTCTTTGTACAGATGCTCTTCACCCGGTTTACGCTCAGCAGCTTCCATAGTTATGGCTTCTGCAGGGCAGGCAAGCGCACACAAGCCACAAGCCGTGCAACGCTCAGCGCCTTCCTCGTCCCTGTTGAGCACATGCAGCCCACGGAATACCGGGCTGAACGGGCGCTTTTCTTCAGGATAACGGGTGGTTGCCGTTTTTTTGAATATATGGCCCAGTGTTATGCTCAGGCCTTTGGCCAGGGCAGGCAGGTATACGCGCTCACCCAGTGTCATTGGGCTGCGATCTATCTGCAGGGCTCTGTTAGTTAATTTTTCCATTGTTCTCTTTTTCCAATACCTCTATAATGTGTTCAATCCTGGGTTTCAAATCAGGCAATATGGTTTTAATTGTATCATATACCCTCACCCAGTCTGTATGCTCATAAGCGTGTGCAAAAAAATTTCTTGCCGCTTTCATTAACTGCCACTCAACCTCTTTAAACCTGTTCTTGTTCTCTTCAGATACCTTACCACCACTTTCACCTATTACTACAAGCTGCATTAAACATGCATCTTTCATCATATTATCCCTTAAGAAAACTTCTTCATCTGCATCACCTATATATCCAAGTATCCTTTCGATCCCTTTATTGATCAGTTCCAGATACACTATGTCATCTTTCTTCTGCTTCATTATTTAGAAAATAAAAGAATCTTATCTGCATCAATATACTTTTTTACTCTTGGATATATCAACGCCTCTTCTACAAGATCTACTTTGTTAGCAAGTTTCTCTTCAAGATCAACAAGATATTTTGCTATCCCAAAATAACTTATCCGGGTATCTTCTTTTAATGAAAACAAAATATCTATATCACTATTTTCCTGCGCTTCACCTCTTGCATACGACCCGAACAAATATACGCTCCTGACCGGCTTATCTTTAAAATAGTCGGTAACAGTATCTTTTATTTGTTGCACGGTCAGCATATGCTTGCTCCTATTTTTTCAACACCCACAATATCACAACTCCTGTCACCAGCATGTTGACCAATGCCAGTGGTATCAGTGAGCGCCATCCCAGTTTCATGAGCTGATCAAAGCGGAAACGCGGAAGCGTCCACCTGATGAACATGAAGAACAGGATCATACCAATCACTTTAGTTAATAATACCATTACACAAATAGCAGTAAACAACATCGGGTTAACCGCCGCTGCAACCTGGTCCATGAACGGGAAGTTATAACCGCCAAAGAACAGGGTGATCATAATAGCCGAGCTAACGAACAGGTTGATATACTCTGCGAACAGGTAGAAACCAAGTTTCATAGATGAATATTCCTGGTGATAACCCATGTTCAATTCACTATCACACTCTGGAAGATCGAACGGCGCACGACTCAACTCTGCACAAGAGCAGGTGAAGAATATAATAAACCCTAAAGGCTGCTTAAAGAAGTTCCAGCTAAAATAACCATCGCTCCAGAAGCCATGTTGTTGAGCTACTATCTCACGCAGGCTGAGCGAACCGGTCATCATTAATAATGCGATAAGGCTGATACCCATAGCCAACTCGTAAGAGATGGCCTGCGACGCTGCACGTATACTGCTCAACAGGGAGAATTTATTATTTGACGCCCAGCCACCCAGCATCACGCCATACACGCCAAGGCTTACTACACCAAATACGAACAGGATACCTATATTGATATCTGCGACCTGTAATGACACCACATGACCGCTAGCAGTTACATAGTCCGGGCCCCACGGCAATACCGCACTCGTCATGGTAGCGGTAAGCATGGCCAGGCATGGGCCAAGTATAAATATGAGCCTTGTTGAGCGGTCAGGGATGATCTCTTCTTTGAAGAACAGTTTTAATCCATCGGCCAATGGCAGCAGCAGACCAAATGGCCCTGCCCTGTTAGGGCCAACACGGTCCTGCATGATAGCAGAGACCTTACGCTCACCCCATGTGGCGTACATAGCAATACCAAGAGACCCCATCAGTATAACTGTGATGAGGATGAGCTTTTCTATGATAAGCGCTGTATCAATTTGCAGTAACAGCATAATGGCGCAAAAGTAGTTTAGTTAGTTAAAAATCTTATTGTTTTTATGCAACATTTATTGCACTATACAATGCCTGCTTATTTCTTCGATCCCTGTACAAAATCATCAGAATGCGCCGGGCCATCTATCTTCGACAGCTCTATTTCCGGTTTATTCACATCACTTACATTATGTATCTCCATCAGGAATTTAGGCTGTTTACCTATTACCTTATCTATTAATACCGGTGGCTTCATGGTGCCCACATAGTGCCCCTGCGCTATTACGCTGCTGCGCTTTATCACAGATGGCCCTTCTATCACCCAGTCTTTTGCTTCTTTTTTATGGAAACGGCATTCATTACAGATGAACTCTTCCACCTCGCCCCACTGATCTTTACGTGCAGTTACGCGGAACACCTCTTCTCCGCGCATCCACAAGCGAACCTTACCATTGCATTTCTCATGGTTACAGTCGCGATGTGCATCTACCGGTTTGGTAAACCATACGCGGTTCTTAAAGCGGAATGTTTTATCTGTAAGCGCACCTACAGGGCATACATCTATTACATTACCTATAAAGTCGTTATCCAACGATTTGCCGAGAAGTGTGCTTATCTGTGCATGATCACCTCTTTCCAGGATGCCATGTTCACGACGTTCTGTAAGCTGCTCAGCAGTGTACACGCAACGGAAACACATGATACAACGTGTCATGTGCAATGATATGAACGGGCCGATGTCTTCTTTTTCGAATGTACGGCGCTTGAATTCATACCTTGTTACTTCAGACCCATGCTCATAGCTCAGGTTCTGAAGGTCGCACTCACCGGCCTGGTCACATACGGGGCAATCCAGCGGATGATTAAGCAACAGGAATTCCACTACACCTTTACGGGCGTCCAGCACTTTTTCAGAAGTAATGTTCTTTACTTCCATACCATCCATTACAGTAGTACGGCAACTAGCCACCAGCTTTGGCATAGGGCGCGGATCTTTTTCAGAACCCTTGCTCACTTCTACCAGGCAGGTACGGCACTTACCACCACTATCCTTCAGCTTGCTGTAGTAGCACATAGCAGGGGGAGTTACATCTCCACCTATCATACGTGCAGCATTCAATATAGTGGTTCCCGCAGGTACATCTATAGTGATATTATCAATGGTTACTTTAAATTGTGGTTGTTCTGACATAAGTCAAAAATTAATTTTTTATGCTGAAGCAGGTACATGAATAGGATCGGCATAATGTGCCAGGCCATAATTACGTGTCTGCGATTCATCGGGGTTCTTTACATGCCATTCAAATTCATCGCGGAAGTGGCGGATGGCTGCGGCTATAGGCCATGCTGCTGCATCACCCAGCGGACAGATGGTATTACCTTCTATCTTTCGCTGTATGTCCCAAAGCAGGTCTATATCGCTCATCTTACCCTTTCCGTATTCTATATTCTTAAGTATCTTATACATCCAGCCTGTACCTTCACGGCATGGGCTGCACTGTCCGCAGCTTTCATGATTATAGAAGCGGGCAAGTGTCATGGTATGGCGAACCACACACTGGCTGTCATCCAGCACAATGAAACCACCGGAACCCATCATACTGCCGGTAGCAAAACCGCCATCTGAAAGGCTTTCGTAGTTCATGTAACGTGTTTCACCTTTTGCTGTTTTCAGCAGCAGGTTAGCAGGTATTATCGGCACCGATGACCCGCCGGGTATGCAAGCCTTCAGCTTCTTCCCTTTTGGTATACCACCACAATATTCATCGCTGTATATAAATTCTTCTACAGAGCAGGTCATGTCTATTTCATACACACCTGGCTTGTTGATATTACCGCAAACAGATAACAGCTTGGTACCTGTAGATTTACCTACACCTATTTTGGCATATTCTTCTCCGCCCATGTTTATGATAGGCACTACAGCCGCAAGGGTTTCTACATTGTTCACCACCGTCGGGCGCATCCATACACCCTGTATCGCAGGGAATGGTGGTTTCATACGCGGATTACCACGTTTGCCTTCCAGTGATTCTATCAATGCTGTTTCTTCTCCGCATATATAAGCGCCTGCGCCACGATGAACATATATCTCACAATCAAATCCTGAACCTAAGATATTCTTGCCCAGCCAGCCGTTGTTCTTAGCCTCTGCTATTGCCTGCTCCAGTATCTCCGGTATCCATGCATATTCACCACGTATGTATACATAAGTATGATTGCTGCCCAGCGCAAAGCTGCTGATGAGCAGACCCTCAATGAACAGGTGCGGGTGGAACTCCATCAGGTAACGGTCTTTGAAAGTACCTGGCTCTGATTCATCGGCATTGCACACCAGGTGACGCGGCACGCCATCCGGCTTGGCCAGGAAGCTCCACTTCATACCAGTAGGAAAGCCTGCACCACCACGACCACGAAGGCCGCTCTTCTTCACTTCATCCACTATTTCAGCGGTGCCCATTTAAAACGACTTCTCCGCAGCGCGGTAGCCACAGTTCTTGCGGTAGGTATCGTAATAACGGATACCCTCTATGTGATCGTTCTCTAATAATAATTTTACTCCCATACCCCAATCCGCTTTTGGCGAAACTTATTTATTTGGTTATGCTTAATTTTTACATTTTCACACTCTGCCTTGCAAACAACTCCCAGTTACCATTCTTCTTTGCCCACACCTGCAGCACTTTCAGTTTAAAAGAAAGTGGTTTGCCGTCCATCACACAATCTATCTCTGCATATGACCTTACTGCTACTGTATTTCCTTCTGTTGTTTTACTGTCTATTTTAGGTGTTATTGACGTGTAGGTCAACTTACCATTGTACAGATCAGCTATCAGCTCTTTTTTTGTTTCTATCCACCCGTTAGAATGACCGTATAAAATGTTGTCGCTTAATAAGCGTTTAAGCGCAACAGAATCTCTTGCGATCAATGCTTTATCAAAGTCGCCAATAGCCTTATCCAGCCCTTTAGTATCTGCTTTCTGAGCAAATAAGCTGCCACTTACAAATAAGAATAATATGGTTACTAAAGCTTTCATCTATTCTGTTTACGTAACACCTCCCTTTAGGGTCGGGGTCTAACTTTTATCAATGATCAAAATAAAATCTTCCATCGGGTCGAAGAAAAAATCTGTCCAGCCTGTTTTATGGCTGTCTCTTTCTTTCTCATTCGGGAAACCTGTATGGTGTACTATTACTTTTGTACCTGCTTCATCCGGTTTCAATAAATAATGAACTTCAGATGCAGGAGTCCCATCCTCCCAGTCTCCTGCCGTCCAGGTGTAGGCCAGCTCATTTTCACTTACTTTGGTCACTTTGCCAGTTACCCACCCGTCAAACATCTCAAATCTTCCGCCAACCATTTTTTCAAATACCGCTTCTCCGCCACTCCATTTTCTTATCAGCACCGGATCTGTCAACAACTGCATCACCCGCTTAGGCTTGCCCGATAATATAAACTCAAGCTCCAGGTCGAATGCCATAATTAGTTGTTTGATTGTCCCCTTAATTCTGTTATCAGCTGATCTACTTTTTCTTTTGTCAGGTGTTCACGGAATGTTTTACCCAGCTGCATCATAGGCGCATAACCACATGCACCCAGGCACTCTGCAGGTTTCAGCGTAAATAATCCGTCAGTTGTTGTTTCACCCTCACTAATTCCCAGCTTCTCTTTTATGTAGTCTATTATCTCATCACTGCCGTTCAGCATACACGGGCCGGTACGGCACACCTCCAAAAGGTGCTTGCCTACAGGCTTTGTATTGAACATGCTGTAAAATGTAGCCACCTCATACACTTCGATAGGAAGGATATGCAACAGCTCGGCTACGTAATCCATTACCGGCACATCCAGCCATCCGCCAAATTCGTCCTGCGCAACATGTAATAATGGTATCAGTGCACTTTTCTGCTTTCCTTCCGGATAGCGGGAAACGAGCTCTTTTACGTAGTTTAATTTTTCTTCTGAAAACTGAATTTTCATTTGTTGTATTCTTTTAAGAAATTCCGGTCAGGGAACTTTGTTCTTATTTGTTACCTGCTACGCTTTATGCGTCCAGTTCTCCTGCTATCACATTTAAACTACTCAGTGTTATTACCGCATCGCTCAGCAGTCCGCCTTCTACCATCTCAGGGTATGCCTGGTAGTAGATGAAGCAAGGCCTGCGGAAGTGCAAACGATATGGCGTTCTGCCACCATCGCTCACCAGGTAATATCCGACCTCACCGTTACCACCCTCTACCGAATGATAAACTTCTCCTGCCGGCGCGTCTATCTCTCCCATTACCATTTTGAAATGGTAGATCAACGCTTCCATTTTTGTATATACATCTTCCTTGGGCGGTATGTGATACCTGTCCGCCTCAGGCGCATAGAATACATTCTTCTGGTCGGGGAACTCCTCTTCTATTTTAGCTATTTTCTCTATTGCCTGTTGTATAATGCTGTAGCTTTCCCATATCTCCCCATTGCGTACCATGTAGCGATCGTAAACATCGCCCACAGTACCTACAGGTATCTTGAAATCGAAATCCTCGTAAGATGAGTAAGGCATTGCAACACGTACGTCATAATCAACGCCTGCCGCACGCAGGTTAGGGCCTGTAAAGCCATAGTTCAACGCACGTTCTGCACTGATAGGACCAGCGCCTATGCAACGATCCATGAATACGCGGTTACGGTTCAGCAGTCCTTCAAACTCCTTCATCATCTTTGGAAAAGTTTCCATAAAGCTGTGCAGCTTGGAGAATGATGCCGGCGTAAAGTTGCGCTCAAAACCACCTACACGTCCTATGTTGGTCGTAAGGCGCGATCCGCATATCTCTTCAAATATCTCGTATATTTTTTCCCTGTGCTGGAAGACATAAGTGAACGGGCTCAATGCACCGGTATCTACCGCTACTACAGAGTTGCACACCAGGTGATCTGCAATACGTGAAAGCTCCATGATAATAACACGGAGATATTCCACACGCTTAGGCAGCTTCAGGCCCAGCAGTTTTTCTATGGTCATATGCCAGCCCATATTATTGATGGGGGCCGAGCAATAGTTAAGCCTGTCGGTAAGTGGTGTGATCTGGTAATAAGGGCGACGCTCCGCTATTTTTTCAAATGCACGGTGTATATAGCCAATAGTAGGTACCGTTTCCAGCACACGCTCACCATCTATTTCCATTATGTTCTGAAACACACCATGCGTAGCCGGGTGCGTAGGACCCAGGTTGAGCGTAGTGGTCTGCTTCTGAAGCGATTCTTCAGAAAGCTTTATATGGTGCTGTTGATGTGGTTGTAGTTCCATAAACCCTAAATCCCTGAAGGGACTTTCCCTTGTTATAAATTATAGCTTAGTTATTACCCTCTGCCAAACATTTCATCATCCTTGTCCCTTCTTGTAGGGTCTTCCATTTCGTACTCTTTACGCATAGGGAAGTAATCCATTTCATCTACATTCAGTATACGTATCAGGTTAGGATGGCCTACGAAGTTGATACCAAAGAAGTCGTATGTTTCACGCTCCATCCAGTTAGCTCCTGAGAACAGTTTGGTGGCCGTGTATACATCCGGTTTTTCTACCGGCACATATATTTTTATGCGCAGGCGTATGTTCTCAAACAGGTTATGCAGGTGGTATACCACGCTCAGCTCTTCTCCTTTTCTTTCAGGAAAATGAACTCCTGTAAGATCTGTAAGAAAGCGAAAGCGCAGCTGTTCATCATCGAACAGGAACTGCATTACCTTCAGGTTCATTTCAGCAGGTGCCCTGAATGTGAGCAAACCATAAGGCTGCTCCCATTCGGTAAGCTGTTCGCCGAATTTATCTGTAAGCCTTTGTTGTATTATTTCGTTGGTCAATGCCATATCAAGTCAAAAGTCGAAAGTCAAAAGTCAAAAGCTGCTGCTTTTTATTAAGACCTTATTATTTGAAAATTATCAGAATCCGGTTTGAACTTTTAGGTTATAACTTTTAAATTCTGACTTAAATTACTGAATGCCGTAGCTTTCCATCAGGCTTTTGTACTGGTCGCTGCTTCTTCTGCGCACACTTTCATTCTGTACTATATCCTGCAGCTTCAGTATACCATCTATTATGCCTTCCGGCCTTGGCGGGCAGCCCGGCACATACACATCTACCGGTATTACCTGGTCTATACCCTGCAGTACGGGGTAGGAGTCGAAAATACCTCCTGTACATGCACATGCGCCTATCGCTATTACCCAGCGTGGCTCTGCCATCTGCAGGTATACCTGGCGCAATATCGGACCCATTTTTTTAGCTATCGTACCCGCTACCAGTAGCATATCGCACTGGCGGGGGGTAAAGCCCATTCGCTCTGCGCCAAAACGGCCGAGGTCGTAGTTAGAACCCATGGTAGCCATGAACTCAATACCGCAGCATGATGTAGCAAACGGCAACGGCCACAAAGAGTTTTTGCGCGCCAACCCTATAACCTTATCAAACGAGGTTGAATAAAATCCTTCACCGGAGTAGCCTTCAGGCAGCTCCACCGTCTTCACTTTTGTATTATACTGAACCGGACGTGGCATAAAAAAAAATTAAAAATTAGAATTAAAAAATCAATGGTCACCTGTCATTCACACTATCTCATTACTGTTATTGATCTCTACTTATTTTTATCGTTTGGTCCCGGTGGTTACCGGGCGGGGATTAGTCTTCCCAATCTAATGCTCCTTTCTTTACAATGTATATGAATCCGCACAGGAAAAAAGCGACGAATAACACTACTTCCATAAATCCATCCTTGCCGAGGAAACGGAAATTGACCGCATACGGGTAAAAGAAGATCACCTCAACATCGAAAAGCACGAACAGGATGGCCACAAGAAAATACTTGATACCCATAGGCTGACGGGCATTACCCACAGAGGGGATACCGCTTTCAAAGTTGATGAGCTTGTCTTTTGTTCTTCTTTTTGGTCCCAGCAGGTGAGTTGCACCCATCATCACTATCACAAAGCCGATAGCAACGACCAATTGTAAGGCTATGGGGAAATAATTATAAGGCGTATTATGCTCCACCGCCAATAATAAAAGATTCATATGGTGTCCTTACTTAAACGCTTGTTAAATGGAATAAGCAAAGTTACATTTATGCACCGAAACTGCAAGTGTTTTTAATACATTAAGCAGATTATTTTATTTTCATATATGCTAATATTACCGCTGTGTAAAGGTTTGTTTCACCAACCATTTAAGAGAATAGTTATGTCTTAATGGACATATCGGAAGAAATTTTCGAAACATATACAATTTGCTCTACATTAGCAAAGATCTGGCATAGAAGACTATGCAGATTTTTTATATCTGATAATATGCGTCTTTGTTTTTTGCCCGTACTATGAATAAATACATTTGTTTTTTATTTATCGTGTTCTGTTCACCAACCTCATATGCTCAAAAAGCCACATGGGCGTTTGGTAGCGGTAGTAATGCAGGAGATGTGGCATATGTTACAAAGGTGGCGCCTAATGGAAATATATATACAGGCGGCAAATTTACAGGTACTATGGACCTTGACCCGGGTTCGGGCACTTACAACATTACAAGTAACGGAAAAGATGATATATACCTGGCATGCTATGCTCCGTCCGGTAGTTTTTTTATGGGGTTTTAGTTTAGGTGGGGCTGAATATGATGCACTTCGGGCGATGACTGTAGATGCGGCAAGTAATGTGGTCATTGGCGGATACATACAAAGTGGTGGGATCGATTTCAACCCCAAGGCAGGAGTAGCCATCTTGCCATATGCCGGAGGCACGGGCCTTACTTATTACGGAGATGGTTTTGTGGCCAAATATTCATCGACCGGGGTTTACCAATGGGCCTACGGCCTAGGGGGCTTTGCCATTTTTGACCATGTGGACGGACTGGCAACAGATACCGCAAACAACATATATTTAGCAGGTGAATTTGACTATACAATGGTCATACCCGGAGGGCCAACATTAAATAGCCTAACTGACGGCCAGGGATATATGATAAAGTATACACCGGCAGGTGCAGTGGTATGGGGCCATAATTTCGGGCTTCCGGGTGGTGCATTTACAGATACAGAACCGGGCGCGATCAAGGTAAGCAACGGATATATTTACGTTGCCGGTGTCTTCCAGGGCAATGCAGATTTTGACCCATGGGGGGTGCACCATACACTTAGCTCTGTGGGATATTACGATGCGTTCATTGCGAAGTACGATGTGAACGGCAACTGTGTGTTTGCAAATGCGATCAGCGGAACCGGTTATCATGAACAGGTTTTGGGTTTGGACCTGGACGCAGCTGATAATATATATGTTACAGGTACTACCAATAGCGCTAAACTGATCTTTGATTCTTATTCTCCACTTACCAGTTCATTTACCACACCCGGAGGTGGAACCAGCAATTATGATATTTTCATGGCAAAGTATGATAAAAATGGCGTGTACGTATGGGGCAATGTGCCGGGTAGCATTACTGCTGATTGGGGCTGGGGCGTGAATGTCATTAATAGCAATGTTTACTTTACAGGCAGTTTTTCCGGTACTGTTGATTTTGACCCCTCAACCGGAACATCCAACCTTGTAAGCAACGGAGGTACGGATGCTTTCATTGCCAAGTATACCCTGGACGGTAATTATGTTTGCGGTTTCAGTATAGGTGACGCTGCAACGGATGATGTAGGCTATGCACTTTCCCACGACCCATCGAATTATTTATATGCGTGCGGTGAATTTGGTGGCACAGCCGTAGATTTTGATCCTTCGGGGATTGTATTACCGCTTACGAGTAACGGCAATAACGATGGGTACCTTGCCAAATACGATTATAGCAATGGTATTATCACCGGCTACGTGACTGGTGATACCATTTGTGAAAATGATCCTGCATACCTTTCGGTCTTTATTACATCCGGTTTATCCGGGCCGGTTGACGTTAACTTCACAGACGGCATTACCCTGTTTACAAAGACCGGCGCAATAAGCGGTGTACCTTTTACCATTTCTCCTAATCCAACGGTTACTACTGTATACACCATCACCGCAGCCTATGCATCCACACCTGCATTATGCACCATACCTACCGGCACTGCATTTGGCACCGCAACAGTTGTTGTTTATCCAAGGGCTGCTACGCTCACAGTATCTGCGGGCGATTGCAATGTCTTTTCTTTTGATGCAACCGGTAATGCAATTTCAGGAAACATTTTCTTTGGCGATAGTACAACCTCTTCAATAGTACCGGTCACGCATAGTTATACAGCGGCAGGCGCTTACAAAGTATTGTATACAGGTATTACTGCAGATGGCTGTGCTGTATCAGACTCTGTTGTTATTACCTCCAGGGCTTTGCCCGATGTGCATATCGGGAAGGATACAACAATCTGCAGCGGCGATTCAGTAACGATAAGTTCCGACAAAACCTACCCCTCTTCCGCTACATACTTATGGAGTACTGAGAGTACAGCCACATCTATCAACGTTTCGTCTGAAAACCTGTATTGGCTAAAGGTGGATGAAAGGGGTTGTGTAGCTACAGATACTGTTCTCATTACAACTGCCCCTGTTCCGGTTGTGGAACTGGGAAATAATAAACAGATATGCCCCGGCGAATCGTTAGTCCTTACAAGCGAGCAACCTGCAACCGCTATTTTCCTGTGGAGCAACGACAGTACAGGCACTGCAATAACCGTAAAAAAGGAAGGGACTTATGCACTTACGGTTACACTGGCAATTTGCAACAGGTCAGATACGATTGTAATAACAAAGATCAATCCGCCTGTTATTAATTTCGGAAGGGATACTACGCTCTGTTTTGGCGAGGAGCTGATGCTGAACATTGAAGTGAAAAATAATTCCGTAGTGTGGTCGAATGGCACACCGGGGCCAACAGTACAAATAAACGAACCGGGCAGATACTGGGCCTCGTTGTCCAATAAGTGCGGTGCGGTAAGTGACACTGTAGACATACTGTTCGAACACTGCAACATATGGTTCCCTAATGCGTTTACACCTAATAGAGATGGCAAAAATGATATAGCCAGGGCACTTGGTACCTTTGATAAGCTACAGGACTATTCTCTTTCTATATATAATCGTTTAGGCCAGCAACTATTTTATACACAAGATATATATGCTGGCTGGAATGGAATGTACAACGGAACGCCCCAGGACATCGACGTTTACTATTATTATATTGTCTATACCCTGAATGGAAAGAACGGGATGTTGAAAGGAGATATTACGCTGATACGGTAATAATTATATATTGTCATAAAATATGCATAGATAATAATGTTTTTATTACTTTTAAAGTTCATTATCAATTATGTGTCTGCTTAATCAGCATGCATTTTACAAGATAACCTACACTAGAAATGAATAAATACTTTGTCTCAATTTTATTCCTGCTTATTGTCGGTACTTCACATGCACAAAAGCCCAAATGGGCTTTTAACATTGGTAGTACAACTGATGACTTCAGCTATGAATGTAAAGTAGGGTCCAATGGCAATGTCGTAATGGGCGGGCAGTTTACCGGTACTATGGACCTTGATCCCGGACCCGGCGTATTCAATGTGACCAGCAATGGCAAGGCAGACCTTTTCCTGGCATGTTATACGTCCAACGGCAACTTTATATGGGGGTTCAGCGTTGGCGGCACCAGCCAGGACGCCGTATACAGCATGGCGATAGATAAAAATAACGACATAATAATTGTCGGCTGGTTCAACGGAACAAATATCGATTTTGACCCCGGCCCCGGATCTTTCCTCGTAAGTGATGCAGGCGGGTGTTGCACGACATTACCCTATGGCGGGGACGGCTATATTGCCAAGTACTCATCAACGGGTGCTTTCATGTGGGCAAAAGACCTTGGCGGCAATACTATGTATGACTATTCGCAGGGCATAGCTACAGATGCTGTTAATAACATTTATGTTGGTGGTGTATTTAATAATACCATGTTCGTAAGCACGAGTATCACACTGAATGCAGGAGCAGCGGGGAAAAATTACCTGATCAAATATAATCCTTCGGGAACGGTGATCTGGGCACATAACTTTGGTGGAGGACCGGATGGTGAAACAAGAACTATAGCAGTACATGGTCGTAGTGTTTATATAGGCGGCTTTTTTACAGGTACCAGCAATTTTGACCCGTGGGGGCCGCCAGCCATTTACACGTCTATCGGTTATAATGATGCTTTCATTGCAAAGTATGACACTTCAGGAACATTTAAATGGGTTACGCCTATAGTAGGATCAGGCACCGATGATGACGTTGGAAGTCTTATGCTTGATGATACCTCCAATATTTACATTGGCGGATGGACATCAAGTCCTACAATAACATTCAACCCATTATCTCCGGGTACATCTACAGTAACCACTCCGGGCGGAGGTGGGACCCATGATGCTTACATAGCCAAATACGACAGTAATGGATTGTACAGATGGGCTAACGTTATGGGCGCAGCTGGTGAAGACCTCTGCAGGGGAGTGGCACTTGAGTCAGGAAGTCTTTATGCTACCGGCGAATTTCATAATACCGTAGATTTTGACCCTGCAACACCAATAGCTAACCTTGTGAGCAATGGTGGTTATGACATTTTTATTACGAAATACGATTTGGATGGTAACTATGTATGCGGCTTCAACATTGGTTCGTCAATAGACGATATTGGTTATCATGGGCTGGCATTTGACTCGGGATATCTGTATGCCACAGGCCAATTCGGAGGTATTGCTACAGACTTTGACCCGTCAGTAAGTACATTTCCTTTAACCAGCAATGGAGGTACAGATGCATACCTGGTCAAATATTCCTGGAATACTGCCGTGGTGCTGAACGGGTATATAGTTGGTGATACAATATGCAATAGTGGTTCGCCCGCAAATCTTACCGTGTTTTTTACATCCGGTGGCCCCGGTCCTTTTGATATTACGTTCTCTGACGGCACTACAACGTTTACGAAAACCGGAGTTATCAGCGGCACTCCTGTCACATTGCCCGTTAGCCCCTCAATAACTACTACATATTACATCACATCTATCATTCCTTCAGGAGGCGCTTTATGTATAGTACCTTCATTAGGAATATTCGGGACAGCGAAAGTAGTAGTAGGAAGCCCTGTAAGTATTCCTCTTACCGGTACTTTGGTAAGCTGTAGTACATTCAACTTTTCTGCGCCTGCGGGCGGATCTTCCTATAATTGGAGCTTTGGCGACGGAACTTTTGGCACAGCAAACCCTGTAACACATGCCTATTCAGGTTTAGGCCCTTTCAATGTTGTTCTTTCTTTTACCAGTACATACGGATGCTTAAGTAAAGACTCCATTACGGTTACGGTATATCCCAGCCCAATAGCAATAACAGACTCTTCTATCAATTGTAACACCTTTGCTTTTTCTTCACCGTCAGGAGGGTCTTCCTACAATTGGAGCTTTGGTGATGGCACTTACAGCACGGCAATGAATGTTACGCATTCTTATTCTGTACCGGGCACCTTCAAGGTAATACTGTCTTATACCAGCTCATCGGGCTGTATCAGCAAAGATTCCCTTACAGTAACCGTACCGACTATTGCAGTTACTTTCACGGAAACGCTGATCAGTTGTAATAAGTCTTCTTTTTCGGCTCCTACCGGAGGCATCTATAACTGGACCTTTGGTGACGGTTATTCCGGCACATCAAATCCAATTACACACTCATTTGCAGGGTCAGGACCATTCAATGTTGTACTCTCCTACACCAATTCGTCTGGTTGTAAAGGCAAAGATTCTATGATGGTAACATATAGCGGAGGTTCGCCTTTTACCTATACCAAGATAAATTGCAATACTTTTTCGTTCGTAGCCGATAGTGGTACTTCCTACACCTGGGATTTTGGAGATGGCGTAACTTCTAACGCCAATCCTGTAACTCATACCTATTATGGCAAAGGACCGTTCAATGCAACAATAAAGTATACAACCTTAACGGGTTGTGCCGGTGCTGACGCTAAGCTAATAACACCTGATGGACCGATAAAAGTAAATATCGGGCCAGACTTGTCATTTTGCGGAGATAAAACAGTAACCCTTCAGCCATCGGCCACATATACAGATGCCAGTTATCTATGGAACACAGGAAAAACATCTTCTTCTATTGATGTCTCCACGACCAATTCATATTGGTTAGCTGTTACTTTTGACGGCTGTACGGTCTCGGACACAGCACTCGTAAGAATAACACCTTTCCCGACTATAAACCTTGGGCCGGACACTACTTTGTGCGAGGGAAAAGAAATTACATTGTCGCCCACACAACCAGGTGTAGCACAATATTTATGGAGTGATGGCAGTACGGGCCCGTCCCTTCATGTTTCTGCTGCCGGTGTTTATAAACTTACCGTAACTCTCTACGGGTGTAGTGCAGATACTTCAATAACTATAACACCGCTAAAAAAGCCGGAAGTAGCACTGGGACCCGATACAACACTTTGTTTTGGCGAGCTGCTATTGTTACAGGTAGCCGATAATACGCCCAATGCCCTATGGTCCAACAAGACAATCGGGAAAAGTATAAAGGTGTCGGAAGAAGGAACTTATTCTGTCAGTACCTCGAATTCATGCGGTATAGTAACCGACAGTATTAATGTACGATATGAATTATGCGACATATGGTTCCCTAATGCGTTTACTCCTAATGGCGATGGAAAAAATGATATAGCACGGTCTATTGGCGCGTTTGATAAGATAAGGGATTACACACTGGCCATATTCAATCGTTTTGGCCAGGAAGTATTTATGACAACAGATGTTTATGCAGGCTGGGACGGTCTTCTTACAGGAGTACCACAGGACCTGGGTGTATATTATTATTACATCAACTATACGCTGAATGGCAGGAAAGGGTTTATGAAAGGCGACCTTACATTGATCAGGTAACTATAGTTCACCTATATCATACGGCTGAGATTGTTATACTCATCAAAGCTGATGGATGGAAGCAACAACATATGTAACATGTGCCTGAGCGGGGTGATCTTGTAATGGTTAGCTGCATAAATAACATTGTGCATGAATTGGTTGTTGACCGTCAGCTTCTTCAACCTGGTAAACGCTTTCTGTATCTTTTCAGTGCTGTACATACCATATACTTTTATCAGCTCTACATCCCTTTTGTCCTTAGCTGAGCTTTTATGCACTTCATGCAGTCTGAACATGGACAAATAGTCCTTTACAGGAATGAACTTCACCCCGGCCTTTTCAGCCCTGATGAACCACTCCCAGTCGAATGTGTAGCAAAGGTCTTCATTGATCTCACCGGCAGCCTTCCATGCAGCCTTGTTCCAGAATGCGGAAGGTTGGATCATGTAATTCAATAGGGTCAGCTTTAAGGTTTGTTGAGCTGTAGCCACATCGCTACCCCTTACCCGCAGGTTAGTCTGGTGAAAATGGAGGCAATTACCAAAGAATATGGTAGGTACCGTTACATTCCTGAACAGGTTGCCGATCTTCAGTAATGTGCCAGGCATGAACAGGTCGTCTGAATTTAGCCAGCAGATGATATCACCCGTTGCCCTCGCAAAACCTGCATTGATCGCGGCACCCTGGCCGTTATCTTTTTCGCTCTGCCAGTAGTCTATTCTGTCCTCATATTTTTTAATAACTTCAACGGTCTGATCGGTACTGCCGCCATCCATTATTATATATTCCAGATTCTCATAGCCCTGGCCTAATACTGATAATATAGTTTCCTCTATAAATTCGCCCTGGTTATAAGAAGGGGTAATAACGCTTATTTTGGGCAGGGCTCCGGTCATATTATCAATACTATTTAAAACAAAACTATTATCTTTGTTGCTATTGTCAAAATCAAATTTTACACCCTTCTAAATTGAGATACGGTTATTTCTTTAATAACTAATGTCCCTGGTAAATAACATGATCATTAATCGCCTCATTCGTAAATTCCTAAATGTTTTCGGGTATGAGATCGTCAGGTTGAAGAGTTTGAATACCGGGCTCTCTTTAGGCAACTGGGTGAATAAATTGAACATCAGTACCATTATTGATGTTGGGTCGAACGAAGGCCAGTTCATACAAAGTATCAACCAGCTTTTACCAAATAAGAAGATCATCGCATTCGAACCTATTAAGTCTGTATACGAAGCACTGTTAAAAAACACCCAGGGAATAGATGTGACCGCATATAACTGCGCGCTTAGCGATGCAGAAGGAACATCTGAGATCAACATAAGTAAAAATTCTGTCAGCTCTTCTTTGCTGAACATGGAAGACCTGCACAAAAGTACTTATCCGCAGTCGGCTTATATTACCAAAGAAACTATTCAGCTGAAAAGACTGGATGACGTTGTGCCGCTTAATGATAAGACCGGCAACATCTTACTGAAAATAGACGTGCAAGGTTATGAGAATATGGTAATAGCAGGAGGACCAAATGTTATAAAAGCAGCAAGTATAGTTATTATAGAGTTTTCATTTCAGCCGCTATATGAAGGACAATGGCTGTTTCACGAAACGTATAATTATTTCACAAGTAATGGTTACAGGTTCGTTGGCTTTGCCGACCAGGTAGCAGATCCTAATATAAGAGTGCCGCTATATGGTGATGCAATGTTTGTAAAAGAACAACTTCTGAACAAGATCTACCACTAGCTTACCGCTGTTTTACTTACCTCATCCAGGAAGTAACCATAGGTTTTCTTCATTCCTTCGAGTAGTGTTGTTTTATACTTCCAGCCCATTTCATGCAGGCGGGTAGTATCCATTAGCTTGCGTGGTGTGCCATCAGGCTTTGTCGCATCAAACTTCAGCTCGCCTTCAAAGCCGGTCACCTCTTTTATTATTTCTGCAATCTGCCTGATCGTCACTTCTTCGCCGGAGCCTATATTTAAAAACAACTTATCATTATAAGAGTCCATAAGGAACAGGCTGGCATCGGCCAGGTCATCTACAAACATAAACTCACGTAGCGGAGTACCACTGCCCCATACTTCTACTTGTGTATGCCCATTCTGCTTTGCTTCATGAAACTTCCGGATCAATGCGGGTATCACATGCGAATTTGTCGGGTGATAATTATCTCCCTGACCATATAGATTGGTAGGCATACCGGCGATAAAGTTGCAGCCATATTGGTCGCGGTATGCTTCACATAGTTTTATACCTGCTATCTTGGCTATTGCATATGGCTCATTTGTTTCCTCCAACAGTCCGGTAAGCAGCGATTCTTCCTTCATTGGCTGCGGTGCCATCTTGGGATAAATGCAGGAGCTGCCCAGGAACAAAAGTTTCTTTACT
>JAOQAP010000008.1 GCA_025963465.1 Flavipsychrobacter sp. | reverse complement strand
CTCAATGCAACAAGCGACAATATAAGTAGGCACTTCTTCATATTCTTATTTTAATGCAAAATAGCTTTTTGTCCTTAAAACTTAAAGTTATAAGTGATGCTTGGCAGTATAGGCAATATATACACCTCGTAAACCGTAACCTTTATACCCGTGCTTGCGGTACCCTGGTTGTCTACATACAGGAAGTATGGATTATGATGGTCATACACATTGTAAACAGAGAATGTCCAGCTTCCTTCCCATCTGTGTGGTTTGCTGTGTTGTGGTGTATAAGTAGCAGATATGTCAAGGCGATGATAAGAAGGTAGCCTGAATGCATTCACCTTACTGAAATACTCACGAAGAGAGCCATTCACAAAATAGTAAGCGGTGGGCAGCGTAATGGCATTACCTGACCCGTAAACAAACACGCTGGATACGTTCCATTTCTTATTAAACTTATAGCTGCCCACAACAGATATGTCATGCCTGCGGTCATATTTGTTAGGGAAGCTTTCACCATTATTCAGGCCCGGAAATTTCTCATACGTCCATGCCAGGGTATAACCTATCCACCCTGTGAATTTACCTTGTGTTTTATTGATAAAGAACTCAGCGCCATAAGCAGTACCTGTGCCGAATACATAAGAACGTTCAGGGTCTTCCAGTGAGTTAGGCGTATAGCCATCTTTATACTGGATCTGGTTCTTCATGTCCTTGTAGTATACCTCTACAGATGTTTCCAGTTTATTGTCCAGGAAATTATGGAAATAACCTGCAGAGTATTGCCATGCTTTTTGCGGGTTTACCAGTAGAGTGCTTGGCGCCCATACATCCGTAGGCAGGGTAGAGCCATTGTTGGAAACAAGGTGAATATATTGATAGGTTTTTGCAATACTGGTTTTTATTGAAGAATTATCATTCAGTTCAAATCGCATATTGAAGCGGGGTTCCCAGCCTCCATAGGCTTTCACTATGTTGCCCGATCCATATTTAGTACTGTCTGTAGCTTTTCCATTTGCATCGTAGGTATATGCCATATACGGCCCGGTTTGACCAAACCAGGAATAACGCAGACCTACATTTATCTTCCACCATTTGGTTGGTTCAAAATCATCGAGTATATAAGCGCCGGTTTCATGTGCATACTTGGTGAACGCATTATTGGGATCCAGCTTTATAGTATCTACCTGCCCGGATATCTGGTTAGGTATGAACGTATGATGGGTATATGCTACACCTGCTTTGAAATGATGATTATAGCTGGTATAATAGTCAAAATCACTCTTCGCATTGTAGTCTTTAATGCCTGATGCCAGTTTTACAGAAAAGGTATTTTGGTTAAAATTTGAGGCGAAATTGTAATCATTATAAACAAGTGCCGTATTCACAAATAGTTTGTCGTTGAACTGGTGGTTCCAGCGGAAGGTGGCGGTCTGGTTGCCCCATGGTATATCAGCTTTAAAGTTGCCGTTAGGGCTTTGGAATTTGAATTTATCAACGCCCATATAACCACTCAGGTATATGCGGTCATGCTTACCAAGTTTATAATTGGCTTTCATGTTGGCATCATAAAAATAGTAACCTGTGTTCTTAAGCTTATCAGTAAATGGTTTGGCCAGCACATCTATGTAAGTGCGACGGCCGGAAACGATAAAAGAGCCTTTATCTTTTTTGATCGGCCCTTGAAGGCTTAGCCTTGATGCAATAAGGCCTATGCCGCCTTCTGCATGATATTCTTTCATGTTGCCTTCCTTCATGTACACATCCACCACTGATGATAGCCTGCCGCCATAGTTAGCAGCCGGTCCTCCCTTTATAAGTGTTACATCTTTTATCGCATCTGAATTGAACACCGAGAAAAAACCGAACAGATGCCCTGTATTATAAACCACAGCATCGTCCAGCAATACCAGGTTCTGGTCAGGTCCGCCGCCACGCACGTAAAATCCTGAATTGCCTTCGCCAGCAGATTGTACGCCGGGTAAGAGCTGCAGTGTTTTCAATATGTCCACTTCCCCAAACAATACCGGCAATTCCTTTATGCGCGCCATTGATAGTGTAATAGTTCCCATCTCCGTATTCTTCACATTTTCGTCCTTACGTGCCGATGTTACTTTTACCTCTTTCATCTCGGTAGAGCTTACCATCTCCGCATTAAAAGATTGATTCTTGCTGAGGTCTATTGTAATTTCTTTTTGCGAGTAGCCCACATACGAAAAGATAACTGTGTATTTTCCCTGCGGTACTGAAACAGAATAGAAACCATAGTTATTACTTACCGCAGATTGATCTGCTTCCTTAATATGCACAGTAGCGGCAATAAGCGATTCACCCGTAGCGGCATCGCGGATATAACCACTTAGCGAGGTCTTCTGTGCAAGTAAGCTAACAGGCATCAAAACAACTAGCAGCAAAGCAAAATATCTTGTGTAAATAATATTAAGTATTGTCTTCATTTTAAAGATTGTTGCCTCTTACATAAATGGGTGGTCCCCCTTTAGGGGCGGAGGGGTTAATTGTTTTTACATACTATCGGTTACTTCTCCGCACTCCAGCATCTTCTTACCAAAATAAGGATTGAGTATCTCGCTTTCTCCGCTCAGCCAGTAGGCGCCTTTGTCGTTGAATGCCATAGGGCAATATTCGTGGTATATGTGGGCATTCTTTATCGCTGCATGTTTTAGCAGTACATACATATTCCGGGATATAACCTCAAATAGGATACGTTGTTGTTCACACGTCTCGTCCTTTATCGTATTGATCATTTTGCTGTAGGCAACAACAGAATCCACATACAACTTTAGTGCTGGCATATTTACACTGTCCTTTTGCAGGGTTGCCTGCATCTGTTCTGCCGATGCGGTAAGATCGGTAGCTGCGCTGTCTACTCTTGCTGCCTTTGTAGCTACAAAAGCATTCTTAAGGTCATAATACCTGGTTACGGTGCCCATAAGCGCCTGTGTTCCGGCTTCATTGAGTTTGCTTTCTACAGGTAGTTTGGCTGCAGCAGGTGTATTGCCTGCATCAGAAGTGCCGGAAGATGATGTACTGTTGTTACAACTGGTAATACTGAATGCACCAATGAGCGCAATATATATATAACGCATAAATTAAAAATTTCTTTGCAAAAGTAACGTAATGCAATGGGAAAATAAGGCCCATTCGATACAACTTATCCGTTACAGGCTTGCTGTTGCGGCACTTTTGGACTTATAGTAACATATTTAGGTTTTCCCTTTTGACTTTTGCCGTAACTTCGCAGCCTTATGTTGATGTCATTACAAAATATTTCATTCTTTTTTGGCGCCAGGCCAATACTGGAAGAGGCAAACTGGCAGATAGGTACGGGTGAGCGAATAGGGCTCGTAGGCAGCAATGGTGCCGGAAAATCTACATTACTACGCTTGATGACGGGTGCTTACACTCTGGATAGCGGTGTTATTAATAAACCTAAAGATGTATCTCTCGGGTTCTTTAACCAGGATCTGTTGAGCTTTTCTACCGATGACTCTATTTTAAAAGTGGGTATGCAGGCTTTTGAAAGGGCGCATGAGGTAGAAAAAGTAATGGAGCGCATAATAAAAGACCTGGAAACAAAGCCGGACGATGAAAAGCTGCTCGATGACTACAGCCATGCATTGCACGATTTTGAAGTCGCGGGTGGTTACGAGATGGAGCACCGTACTGCGGAAGTGTTGGAAGGCCTTGGTTTTTCTACCGCCGATCTGCAACGTCCTTATGATCAGTTCAGCGGAGGATGGCGTATGCGTGTGTTGCTGGCAAAAATGATGTTGCAGCAGCCTGAATTGTTGCTGCTGGATGAGCCTACCAACCACTTGGATCTTCCCTCTATTGAATGGCTGGAGCGTTACCTGATCGGTTATCCCGGCAGCGTGGTCATCGTATCGCATGACCGTTACTTCCTGGACAGGATGGTTACGAAAATAGTAGAAGTATGGCAGCGTGACCTGGTACAGTACAGTGGAAATTACTCTTTCTTTGAAAAAGAGAAAGTAGAGCGCATGGTACTACAGCAGCGTGCATTTGAGAACCAGCAGGATTACATAAAACAGCAGGAACGCTTTATCGAGCGTTTCCGTGCAAAAGCTACAAAGGCTGCGGCCGCTCAGAGCGCCATGAAGCGTCTGGACAAGCTGGATGTAATAGAAGCACCGGATGGCTCTGTGCCAACCATGCATATCAACTTCGATGTGGGTGTGCAACCGGGCAAAATAATTACAGAGCTGAAGAACATAAGCAAAAGCTACGGTTCACTAAACATACTTAACGATGCCAGCGCAGAAATAATGCGTGGCGATAAAATAGCCCTGATAGGTGCGAACGGTAAGGGTAAGTCCACGCTGTTGCGCATTGTAACCGGTCAGGAGAAGTTTGAAGGTGATCGTAAATGGGGACACAATGTAGAAGAGAGCTTCTACGCACAGCACCAGTTGGAAGCGCTGAATGTAGAGCATGAGATACTGGAAGAGTTGAAGCTATGCGGAAGCGGCAAGAACGAAGTAGAGCTGAGAATATTGTTGGGTTGCTTCCTGTTCAAAGGCGACGATGTATTCAAGAAGATAAAGGTGCTTTCGGGTGGTGAAAAAGCAAGGGTGGCGCTGGCAAAGGTAATAGTAGCAAAAGGAAACTTCCTGCTGCTGGATGAGCCTACCAATCACCTGGATATGCAATCGGTAGAAATGCTGATAGATGCGTTGAATAAGTACAAAGGCACATTGATAATTGTATCGCACGACCGTTATTTTATCAGCAAGACGGCCAATAAGATCTGGAATATTGAAGATGGCAAGATCAATGAGTTTGTAGGCCCGTATGACGAATGGAGTGTATGGCACCAGGATAAGCTGAAGCGTGAGCAAGCAGCGGCACTTGCTGCACCAAAAGTAGCAGCGCCGGTGGCAAAGAAGGAAGAGAAACAGCAGCCAACTCCTAAAGCCAGCATTAACAACGAACAACAGAATGCGCTGCGCAACGAGCTGAAAAAACAGCAGAAGGTAGCGCAGAAGCAGGAAGAGGAAATAAACAAACTGAAACAGGAGAAGCATGAGCTGGAAGCAAAACTGGCCGATCCTGCATTCTATTCCAATAAGGAAGAATTTAAAAAAGTGGACGAGCGCTACCGCCAGGTATCATCCCGCTATGATACATTGTCTGCAGAATACGATAAGGTATTTGAGCAGATTATGGAATTGGAAGACAAATTGAGCTAATATAACAGGATAATATTCGTATGAAGGGATGTTGCACCGCAACATCCCTTTTTTATGCATTATCAGCTCCCGTGGTACGATTATTCTACTCTAAATAGAAAAAGAAACCATGGATATTATCATACAGTCACCGGGATTTAAGGCAAGTGAGGCGCTGGAAAGCTTTACACGTGAAAAACTAAATAAACTATCACAACATTCGGATAAGATCATTCGTGCAGATGTGACCCTCTCCAAAGGGCCGGAAGGCAGGCAGGACAATAATTATTGCGAGATAAGGCTGGAAGTGGCAGGGAATGACCATTTCGCGAAAAAGAATGGTAATAGTTTTGAGCTGGCTATTACTGAAACAATACATGCCGTCCAGCATATGCTGGAAAAAAGCAGGGATAAGGAAAACAGCCACAGGCATCCTGATCCGGTAATAGAATAATAGCATTATTAATAATAGAAGAAGGACAGGTATTTTCATAACTTTAGCTGATAAGCTAAGGCTCTTATGAAACAGCTTGTTCTTTTTCTATTTACGTTATTAATAGCAACAAAGGCATCTTGCCAGGTTGAATTCATTAAACATGCCGAACAAAACGGCCAAAGCCTGTATGGCATAGCTCATGTTACAGATGCACAGGGTAATACCTACCTGTTGGGCACTGAAGGCGAATTTCAAAAGGATAATGATGGTATAACGTGTCGTACTGGTGGCAGTACCTATACTTTGTATAAGATAAACGGTGCTGGAAATATTGTATGGCAAAGTACTATTGCTGGTAATGCAGGGTACATGCATGACATGTTTGTTACAGATTCCTCCATTTTTATTCCATATACAATTTCCGGTTTCAGGGCAGGAAGAAGTAAAACATCAGGAGTTATAATTGAAATGCCTGCTGAAGTTCCTTACGGAGTCTTTATCAATAAAAAAGACGGGAAGGTTTTTCAGAAAACAACGCTCAGTTTTTATTGCAAATTGAATGACAACGGCATGCCGTATTACATAGATACTCCTGATGTTGTTTTTTTTACAGCAGTGCAACATAACGATAAGACTGTATCGTGCGTCAGTATTATTGAAAGAAAATGTGAAAAGACAAGCAATAATTACTATATACCGGGAGCGCATAACATTATAGAATCTACAGAACTGGATGAAAAATTGGGCTTCGTAAAAAAGAGCACAGGGGCAGACGTTAGCGATCTTTTTTTATACAACGATTTTGTGTATGACGCAATTGATGACCGGTATATTCTGGCCGACAGCACAGGCTTGCGTATTTATAACAGGAACTGGCAACTGGAGCGGAGGATATCGTTGCCGGGCATAGATACTATATGCTCCCCATCCTATAAGATCGCATTCAATGAGCAATATTATGTAGTCAACTACGGAAGCGATGCTGCCTGGGAAAATCATACCCATTACACTGCTGTCATCACCAAAATTGGGCGTGTAGTATCTGCTAATATAAGCCCCCGGTATGAGGTGTTGGGTATTAGTAAAGACAATAGGATCTATGCGGTACTGCCCGGTAGAAAATATGGTTCTGATGACAGCACGGTACATCCTGTACGTATTGTAATGATGAATATAAAACAGCGATCACAAAAGTATATGGATATTACCGAGCCATATGTTCATATCAGTGCATTGTCATTTACCAGCAGCAACGACGTTGTGCTGTCAGGAACGAGTATGACGACCATCTCTCATCAGCTACCTAAAACTCCTAATGGTATCTACTATTACAAAGAAAGAGTAACAAAGTAATAGGACGTTGTTGTTGGCGTCAGGGTAGAATATTGATGTACGTGCCCACATTTGTATGTGCATATAGTTCGTCTATCTCATCATCTGTCAGGGCTATGCAGCCTAGCGTCCAGTCTTGTTTTGTGTATTCTTTTGCGCGGTGTCCGTCACCATTTGGCAACCCATGTATCTTTATATCGCCGCCTGTTGGTTTGCCTGCCAGCCGGGCATATTGTATATCAGATGGTGATGGGTATGATACGCCAAGGCATTTGTGATATTGGCTATTCGGGTTTTTACCATTTACGTAATAAATACCTTCCGGTGTTTTTCCATCATTCCTAAAGTGTTTAGGGCCAACCGGGTTTGGGCCAAGACATACATGAAGGGTTCGTACTAATTGTTGTCTGCTATATAGCTTCATCACCCGATCATGTTTGATGATAACTATACTGTCTACTTGTTTGTTGAGCCGTTCAGCGGTGGTGATCTGCGGAGAGGACATGTACATGCATAATAGCATGAAAGAGAAAGTGTGTGACATAAGCCGTGGTTTTTATAATAGATACCATCAGCTCTGCGTTTCCACAATTTATGCCCACCCTGCCGTGTTAATATTTTTGTAATGTCCTTTAACTATTGGGCTATCAGCTCTTCCCAGTATTCAGCGCCACGGCGTGTGTGAGGAATTACTATAGTACCGCCTACTATATTTGCCACAGCAAATATCTCGTAGATCTCATCAGTGGTTATGCCTTCTTCATGGCATTTGCCAAGGTGGTATTTGATACAGTCGTCACAACGCAGTACCATACTGGCAACAAGGCCCAGCATCTCTTTTGTTTTGGTAGACAGTGCGCCCTCTGCATAAGTGTTCGTGTCCAGGTTGAAGAGACGGCCCAGCACCTTGTTTTGTTTGCCAAGGATCACGTCATTCATCTTTGCCCTGTAGTCGTTAAATTCCTGTATCTGGCTCATTTTACTGTGTTTATATCAACATTGAAAGTTCAAAATAATTTACTCCTTTATCAGCTCCAGGAACTTAGCAAGTCCCTCCCTTTTAGCCGCGTCCAGGTAAAAGCAAATATTTTCAGTATAGTAGGTACGCAGGTCGTAATAGGGGAACTCATTTTCTGCTATTACTGCATCTAAATGTTTCAGGCCTTCTGCGTTTGCTTCGTTGAACCTTACCTTAAAATCTTCCGGTAATTCTTTATTCGCTACCCATGCCGCAAAAACAAAATCAAGCCCTGTATATTCTTTCCATACCGCCGACAGATCATAAAAATAGTTGAAATTATGCAGCTGCTTCAGTGCCCTGTCGCCTATTATTACACCGGCATTTACGCCATTTATATAGTCTATATAATGTTCTGTGGCCTGCTTGAATACTACCTTCTTTTTCCAGTGCTTTTCCAGGAGCAGCTGTGCCAGCCTCACCGATGTGCGGGACTGGTAGTCGAGATATACGGTCTCTATTTCTTCCATGGGTACCTGGCTGAATATAGCTACTGAGACCACGTTACCATCAGCGGCTATACCATAATCGCTCACGATATTGGCGCCGGGTATATCGGGAATCGCCGCGACAGGCAATAAGGCCATGTCTATACTGCCTTCCTGCAGCCTTTTGGCAAGCATAGACGGGTAGTCAACCACTATTTCTATCTCATTCATCACAGCACTGTGTCCTATACCATACAACAGGGGCTTGGTATTCAGATAGCTCACCGCCGCAACCTTTATTCTTGACGCCAAATTACTCTTTTTAAGCCGCAAATATAGGCTGAAATGCTTAATGGCCTGATGTTTGCATGGCTGAAATACATATAGAATAACGTATGGTAAAAATGTGCCCAAAACCAGCACGCTCCATGTGTTATCTGAAAAAATGGTACATTGCTTAAAGATTGCGGGCGTTGCATATGAATACCCTGAAGGCCATTATTATTGTATTATTGTTATCTGTTACAAAATCGTTGTATGCCCAGACAACCGATACTATACACCGTGCAGATACCACAATACACCCAGCGCCTGACCAGGTAGTGATTGATACACCGGTGATTGCCGGGACAGCTAAAGATACCATTGTTAATAAACCGAAGGCCCCCCACACAGGATATACAATAAATGGCAAAGTGGTGGATGCTAATACCGGGGAAGGCATCCCGTTCGCACCCGTGTTCTTTTATCATACCCAATCAGGAACTGCAGCCGATCTGGATGGTAATTTTGTGTTCAACCTTGAGAAGCTGCCGGCTGATACACTGCGTATAGAGGCGCTTGGATATAAGTCAGCGAACAGAATTTTGCGCAGTAGCCAGCACGACTATAATTTTATCATAGATATGGAGCGCTCTACTGCTGCACTTGCAGAATTTGTATTTCATGCGGGTGAAGATCCTGCCATAGTACTGATGCGCAAAGTGATAGAGAAAAAACCTGACAATAATCCCGATAAGGTCGAGAACTATCAATACAAAGCATATAACCGCCTGGAAGCCGATCTGCAAAGGCTTACCAAGTCGCAGTTTGCCAAAATGCCGATACTGAAGAGTTATACCTTCGTATTCGATAACCTGGACACGCAATCAGAGGCCAAGCCATACCTACCGTTGTATCTTACCGAGACAATTTCCGATTATTACTTCAGGGCACATCCCAAAAAACAGCGCGAATTCATCAAAGCGACTATGGTAAAGGGTGTGAACAATGAGAACGTAGATAAGTACCTGGGCTCTCTTTACCAAAACATAAATATTTACCGCAACTACATTCCCGTATTCGATAAAAAATTTGTAAGCCCTATAAGCAATGAAGGCCTGTTCTATTATAAATATAAGATCATTGACACTCAAAAGGCTTATGGGTACAATATAATACTTGTGCAGTTCAGGCCTAAGCGAGAAGGCGAGAATTGTTTTGTTGGGGACTTTTGGGTAGTTGACTCTGTTTACGCAATACAGCGTATGAGTATGGATGTACCCAAGCTGGCCAACATAAACTGGGTAAATAAAGTAAGCCTCTACCAGGAGTTCGCGCCGGTAGATAGCTTTTGGTTTTGCACTAAAGACAAGTTCATTGCTGAGTTTAGTGCTTATAACTCGAAGAAGCTGCCCGGTATGATAGGACGCAAGACTACTACTTATCATAACATAAAGATCAACGACCCTGAGACGGCTAAAATACTTGATGACCCGCAATACAAAGAAGACATCATACGGTCAGACTCAGCCCGTAAGCACAGTGATGAATGGTGGGCGACAAGCAGGCCGGATACCCTGAGTAAAAATGAAAAGGCAATATATAAGATGGTCGACACCATTAATAGTATGCACGTGACCACAGTGTATAAAAATACGATCACCTTCCTTTCCAGCGGTGTGAAGGATTTCGGGCCGATACAGTTGGGCCCATACTATTATATATATAGCAAAAATCCGGTAGAAGGCCATAGGTTCCGTTTTTCATTTGGAACGCCAAGGAGCATAAAAAATGCCCACTATACCGGGTATGTAGCATATGGCACCAGGGATAAAGAAGTGAAATATGGCGGAACAGGTTTGTGGATTCTGGACCGGCATCCACGTATGTATCTGTATGGTTCTTATGCTCATGACATAAATCCCCCGGTCATTAATCAGGACCAGCTGGCTACAGATAATATATTCAGCTCACTGTTTCGCAAGCCAGGTGTAAAATGGAAGCTGGCTTTTAAAGATGATGCGCGTTTTGAGTTTTATAAGGAATATTTCGGAGGCTTCAGTCATAAGCTCATTTTGCAGCATTCTGATTTTACACCTTATGACCCGTTGCCATACCGTGGAATTTTCTTCGACAAATTCGGTAAGCAAACCACAAATGTTGTGAGCAGTGAAGTTGGTCTGGAGTTGCGATATGCTTACAAAGAAAAATATGTAGAGGGTCAGTATCTGAGGTTGAATATTGGCAGTAAATATCCGGTTCTTGACCTTGAAATAACCGCTGGCCTTAAGGATCTGCTGAATAGCGGATATGACTATCAGAAAGCAAGGTTCTCTATATCAGAAAGCATCAACGTGCCGCCGTTGGGACATATCAGCTATCGATTGTTTACCGGTAAGTATTTTGGCAAGCTGCCATATCCCTTATTGGAAATACACCCCGGCAATGACTTTCTATACTATAACCAGTTTGCCTTTGAAATGATGAATACCTATGAATTTATCAGCGACGAGTATGCCGGATTTAATTTCGAGCATAATATAGGTGGAGGTATATTCAATCACATACCCGCAGTTAAGAAATTGAAGTTACGCCAGTTCTGGACGGCCAAAGGGGTAATAGGGTCACTAAGTCCTGAGAACCAGCAATTGAATCTTACCAAAGGTGCGCCATTCTTCCGTACGCTAAAAGGAGATCCATACCTGGAAATAGGAACGGGCGTTTCAAACATTCTGGAGGTGTTCCGTCTGGATTTTGTATGGCGTGTTACACCAAAGCCGATACCGGGCGAATCTAAAGAGAAGTACTTTGGTATCTTCGGCAGCGTACGATTCGAGTTTTAATATCCCATATCTGCCACCACTTCATTTAGCATCTTTCCTGCAAGCCTGTCTGCTTCTATATTATAATTGGGTGCTGCTGTTTTCTTCAGGTGTGCCTGCACTTTAATAAATTCAATGGAGATTCCTGCTGCTATGCTGTATAGTTCTTTAACGAGGTCTGCATTCTGAATATCCGTTCCTTTTTTTGTAATGAAGTTTTTGCCTTCTAGCTTCTCCCTGCGCTCCGGCAGGCGTATTACATATTGGCTGTCAGAGAAAATACTTACGGCGTTTACATTGGTATGCTCTGCTTTGATGTATTCAATTGCTTTGATTACAGCGGTAAGTTCCATACGGTTGTGTGTGGTATTTATGTCCTTACCTGTGAGTATTATTTGCTCATCGCCTGTAAACAGTATAGCTGCCCACCCACCCACACGATGTTGCGTATGGCAGCTGCCATCTGTATAAACTTGTATATTCAAAGGATGTTTGATTGAAGTGTTGGTATAGTCAAAGGTGCGCTATAAAAATTAAATTACCTATTGTATAAAAAAAGCAGGCTGCTTCCAATACGGGAAGCAGCCTACTGTACTCAATGATGAAATAAATTACCTGGTTAATGTGAAACGCAGCACTTTGCTTGATTCTTCACTCTTGATCCTCACAAAATAAGTACCACTTGCAATATTGTCGCTCATGACCACTTTTTTGTCGATGATCCCATTTTCAATGGAGGAATTCTCGCTGTACAAAGTTCTGCCTAAAACATCCAGCACTTCCAGCGTTACTTGTTTTGATGCAGTCATTTCAGGAACGATCCCTTTCAAAGTAAACGTACCTTTGTTAGGGTTAGGTATTATCAACAGATCATCCGTGATCTTAACTGTGTTATCAACAAAATTCGCATCAGATCCTCCCGGGCGCATAGCTTCAGGAACTGAAGAAGCCGGAGGATATTGGCATGGAGGGATCGGATGAGGAGTAACATGATTCATGCCATAGCTGCCCGTATAGTCATACATCAGTGACGACTCACCGAAGTTGTTTGTTGGCTGTTGGTTAAAAATGCCGGTCTTTACCCACATGAAAGATAGAGCTGCGTCTGTAGCTCCTATAGTGTAGGTATGCCATCTTCCCGTCCCAATCCATGACCATAAAACTGTTGATGTCCAATAATTGCCTGTAGTTTGAAGGGGAGCTCCCTGCATGCCGATATCTCCATCAATTGCAAGTCCGTACGAATTTTCTGCCATTTCGTTATTGCGCCATTGCAAATTAGTATTATGGCCGCCAAAATAGAACCCCGTATTGCACTTGATTGCATGATTACAGCCAACTTCTATTTTGGTTCCTGTTACATTTGCAACATGTATGCCTTCTATCATAGGTGCAGTGTAATAAGTACCGGGCCATGACGGAGCAGGAATATTATATGCTACACCTGTTACGGTATTTTCATTAATATAATCCCATCGCGTTGAAGTGTGATTGATACCTGTCTGATTAGAACTGCCTGGCACAAGAGTTGGATCGGGTACCAGCGTTATAATGTTACGATATGCTGTAGTTGACTGTGCATTGGTTGCAACATTCGAATTCAACATAGATATACCATTATAAACGTTTCTGATCTCATTGCGGTCCACATTCTGCTGGCTGCCCGGGAATATTCCCGTGCTTACCGGGGTTGCCAGATTTACTATATTCACAGCCTGCTGCATGTATTCATTATACAGGAAAGAAGAGCTGCTAAATGGGTAAACAGCAGCTATATGGTTGTCGCTTACCGTTGACTGACCTATGTACTGGCTGATTCCGGGTAGAGGTAAAGTAGTAGTAATGCTTATGCCTGTACCTATATTATAGATACTATTAAAATTGATCTGCTCCTCATAATAGTGAGCTGAAGAAACTTTGTACCCATATTGTCCCTGCGGATCAGAAAGATCTGTAGACTCATGCTGGCTATACATTACCGCGCGTAAACCAACTACATCGTAGTACTCTGATGCCTCTACGCAGTTCACATTGCTCCAGAAGGTATTTGTGTAAGAGCCGGAAGTATTACCATATACATGCAGTTTATACAATCCTTCGCCATCTTTGAATGCATAAATGCCATCGCCGCCTACGGGCGTATTCACCATATTCATGAACCCGCTGTTACGTGTTAGCAGGTTACTGTTGTGAGCATAAATACCATAATTCATGTGGTCAAACAGGTTCAGATCAGTTGGTGCGGTAGGGCTCTGACCACCATT
Organism: Flavipsychrobacter sp.; assembly: GCA_025963465.1. GTDB lineage: Bacteria > Bacteroidota > Bacteroidia > Chitinophagales > Chitinophagaceae > Nemorincola. The sequence continues at coordinate 7,685 of JAOQAP010000008.1, read as the reverse complement.
TACTACACAGGAATAGACCTCGCTACCTACAGAACCGGTTTCGTATGCCACATTATCAAGATCGATGCCATAAGTTGATAACACACCATTATTGCAATTCACCTTTCCATATGTATTGAGCACATAAGGAGGATCATATGGCGTAGCAAGTATAGGCACAATATTTTTGAGCGCACCAGCCGGACCTGCAGTAGATGGCCATGTAAAAGGCCAGGCATCTGATGGGTCTGTAAATGGATAAAAATCCCTGCAGGTAAATACCGTGTTTTTCATGACGAACGGATATGAAGGGTTAAAGGCGGTAGGTGATGTTACAGGCATTGATGCATTGTATCCTGATATTCTTACCCCGATTATATTCTTATTGAATGTACAACCGTGGGAATAAAAAGTAAGCAAGCCGGGAGCTACTGTACCGGGCGTATAACCAGCCATAGCTACAGGACTCGGAATATCCACGGCTACCATAGCATCTTCGATCAGGGTCGTTATGCCATTGTCCATTATTTCCAGCTGTCCGCTTGCGCCGGGAGGGCCGAGCAGCGACGAGGTGCTTAGCACAATACCCTGCCACATATCAGGGTAGCAGCAAAACAAATGGCTGCTAATGATTGTTAATTTAGCAGTACTGCTGACTGTTATTGTTATTCCGGGCGCCATTACAATTTTACAACCCAGGAACGTTGTTGCAGAAGTAACAGTTAAAGGGTGATTAATGTAATAATTTCCCGGGCCAAAAATGCCTGAAATAACCCCCGTCCCAAGAGGGTCGATCTCTGTAAACGGATGGACAGTTGCTAAGCTGCAGACACATGCTCCCTTGGGATTTATTACAGTGACAACATAGGTTACCGGTCCGCATGGTGTTGTATATGTGATTGTTGTTGTGCCGGCAGAAACTCCCGTAACGATCCCTGTAGATACGTCAATGGTGGCAACACCGGTGTTAGAACTGGTCCAGGTACCTCCTGTTGCAGCATCAGTCAAAGTTATCGTTGATCCGACGCATACAATGTTTGGGCCTGTTATAGGAAGTGTGCCAACGGTTACAGGGAATATAACATAACAACCACCAGGCGATGTATAAGTAATGATAGTACTGCCCGTAGCAATGCCATGCAAAAGACCAGTTGCTACGTCTATAGATGCGACAGCAGGAACGCTGCTACTCCATGTGCCACCGGATACTGCATCAGTTAAGTATACGAAATCGCTCATGCATATATTATGAGGCCCGGAAATAGGAGCAGGGACAGGATATACTATAATTACCGCGCTGCCCGTCATGGTATTGCTACATCCTGTGGTAGTATTGGTAGCTACCACCGTATATATACAACCAGAGGTTTGCAAGCCAAAATCAAGTAAACTACCGGTGCCGGATATAGGAATGCCAATAGGTATAGCGCCACAATATAGCTGGTAACTAATGCCTGAGGCAGAACCGCTGAGATAGATATGAAGCCCGGTGCCTCCGGCACACATACTACCACCACCTGAAACTGTATAAGGTGTGGGCAATGGATAGTGAGACACTATTGCAGAACTAGTCATTATCGTGGTACAACCGGTGGTTGGGTCTGTTGCTACAATTGTATAGGTACCTAAGGTAGTTTGTAAACCAAAATCAAGCGCAATGCCTGTTCCTGCAAGTATAGCACCAGGGCTGCCGCCAATGAATAACTGGTAGTTTATACCAAGGTCGGAACTGCTAAGTCCCACATGGACCCCTATACCTCCCGGACAATAACTGCCACCACCTGTAACAGTATAAGGAACCGGTCCGGGAATAATAGTTATAACTGCACTACCTGTCATATTGCTGATACATCCTGTGGTCGCGTCTGTTGCAATTACCGTATACGTACCTGCGCCCATTATTAATCCGAAATCTATAGCAATACCAGTACCTGCTACCGGTGAACCAATAGCAGTGCCTCCAAACCATAACTGGTAATTAACACCGGTAGTTGACCCGGAAAGACCTATATGAACGCCTGGGCCGCTCATACAATGTGCTCCGCCGCCTGTGACAGTATAGATAGCAGGTAACGGGTTTACTGTAATTACTGCACTGCCGGTCATACTATTTGTGCAACCTGTAGCAACACTAGTTGCTATTACAGTATAAGTGCACCCTGAAGTCTGAATGCCAAAATCAAGCATGGCACCTGTCCCTACCATAACCGCGCCTATAGGAGTACCGCCACAATACAACTGGTAATCAATACCTATGTCAGAGTTGCTCAGGTAGATGTGTAAGCCGGGTGCTCCAACACACATGCTGCCACCACCTGAAACTGTATAAGGTGTTGGCAATGGATAGTTAGATACTATTGCAGTACCAGTCATTGTAGTGGTGCAACCTGTTACAGGGTCTGTAGCTACAATAGTGTAAGTAGCTATCGTAGTTTGTAAACCAAAATCAAGTGCAATTCCTGTGCCTGCAAGTATAGCACCAGGGCTGCCGCCAATGAATAACTGGTAGCTAATGCCAGGATCAGAGCTGCTAAGTCCTACATGAACACCTGTTCCTCCGGGACAAAAGCTACCGCCACCTGTAACCGTATAACCTGTTGGGCCGGGGATAATAGTTATAATGGCGCTTCCTGTCATATTACTGCTACAACCTGTTACTGGATTTGTTGCCACAACTGTATATGTTCCTGAAGGGGCTATTATGCCAAAATCAATAGGGCTGCCACTCCCTGATATAGGAGCGCCAACGGCACTACCGCCAAGCCATAACTGGTAATTAACTCCGGTACTTGAACCGCTGAGACCTATATGAACTCCGGTACCGCTCAAACAATGACTTCCGCCACCTGTAACCGAATAGACTGCAGGCAAAGGGTCAACTGTAAGTGTCATTGTTACAGTGCCACATGGTATTGTATAACTAATAATTGTTGTGCCTGCATTTAAACCAAAAACAACACCCGTCACAGAATTAATGGTCGCAACACCAGTATTAGTGCTAAGCCAGGTGCCGCCACCTGCGAGATCTGTTAACGTAGTAGTACTACCAATACAAACATGCGATGCTCCTGAAATAGGAGGAATAGTACCTGATATAATATCAGCGCAAATATTTTGAACGCATCCAAGATTATCAGTGTATTCGTAACATACGGTTGCAACACCAATACCTCCGCTAAGAATTGAAGCATTGTATGCAGCAGCAGGATCAAACCAATTGCTGTTTGATGTTACTACAACTCCTCCTGATACTGTTTGCCAGCTGAATGTACCTCCAGGGATACTTACTGCAGTATTGAGGTCAAAAAGTGGGCTGCCGGAACACATTATTGAAGGTGGCGTAAAAGTTGCTACCGATGAAGTAGGCCTAATACTTACATCATCTATAATAGTAACGTCTGTATAGCTACCCCAGGTATAAGGATTCAGAAATGGTGCCTGGTAAATACACAGTCTGTATGCAGTAGGTCCTGAATAAGTAAAAGTATAGGTATAATACTTCCAGTCGTAGGGCCCGGCAGGGGCATCTACAAGCAAGTCCCAGATGGGTGTCACCCCAGCCGGCACAGCAGGGGGTATACCACCTGAAAGCGCCACTAGAGGGGTAGGGCTGGTACTTACTGAAAACTGTAAGTATGCAGGAAGGTAGCTTAACCCTGTTGCGTGATAAATTCTGGCCCAGCAGCTTATAGTGTATGAATTGCCATTGATAAGTGGGGATGTTAAACCACACTGGGCGCCTTCCCAATTACCATAATTGGCAGCCATATCTATAAAATGATCGTTAGGATGTAATAAAGTTGTTCCGGGGAAATGCACTTCTGTTATTGGTGTAGTAGTAAGATCCGGAATAATGTCACCTGGTCCTGTCATCCTTGTAAATAAGTCAGGGGAGCCAATAAATGGCTCCCAGCAGTAAAGAATTCCGGGATTTGCTAATATATCACCATTTACGCCCGGCACAGCCATTTCAAAACCTCCGTTAGGAACCATATCACATGCAGTTGGTGTGCAGCCTGGTTGCCCCACATAAACATAGACATAAGTGATATTGCCTTCAACCCCAGATGCATTTACAGGTATATACCTAAGCAGTTGTACGCCACTTGCTCCCGGCGCAGGAGTAAAATTTACCGGAGTAGTACTTGTCCCTAGTGTTGAAGAAACAAAACCGGAACCATTAACAATCTCAAGGCATTTAAAACTAACTGCTCCAAAGTCATTTATTAATATGGTTGTACCTGATGTTCCTGCATTTATATCCACAGGTGTTATACCTGTTGTAAAATACATATATCCCCCACCCGGAGAGATACCATCATTGATACCAGCAACCTGTAACCCAGGGCATACTCCACCTGTATAATTTTTGAGATTAAGATTCGATACACTACCAAATGTTGTATTTACTTTATAACCTAGGTCACACAATGCCTGCCGCTCCTCTGGTTGTGGATAGCGTTTCATAGCACCAGGATTTGTTGTCGGAATGTACAGCCCCATGACTCCTTCATTACTCATTGCAAAGTATTGGTTATTGCTTGCCGGAGGAGCTAAAGGGAAGCCGGTAGGTGCATAGCATTCATCTTCAAAATGACTCAGACTACCTCCCCTTTCAAAACAGGAGGGAGAATAAACCGGGACTGTCATAGATCCATCTACGTATTTATTTGCTGTAAGGCATGCCGTATGATCTGTATTTGCACCTGTCTGATACCCTGTAGGGCATGTTCCTGATGTCCACCCCGGAGATAACGCAGTGAATGGTGTAAGCGATGGGTTGAACTGCCAGTCATATACGCTGCAGGTGCCTGTATGTGCTAGTAATGGTACACTTGCAGATGTTTGTAAGAATGGATCATAGCGGGAATAATATTGAAAGCCTGATCCAAATATAGATGTTCCGTCATAATTGATCAATGTGTGAAAACCTATTGCATGCAACATCTCATGCAGTGCTACAGTATATAGATCGTATTGCCCTGCAGCCGGAGGCATTCCGAGGTTTGTATTCCAATTCACTGATCCATCAAATTGGAATGCAACAGATCCATGATAGAAAGAACTGTAACTACCGGAAGAGTATAGTGGCGCAGTGACATTTGTCCACGCATCTCTGCCAGAGTTGATCGTGATCCAGATCATATTGTCAGCAATACCCGATGCCGTAGTAGAATAAGGAACACTAAAAAAAGGTGTCGCCTCACCTAGAAAACCACCACCCGGTCCAGGATTTTGTACCCATATATTTACCTTCTGGCCCGTAGTGGTGCAAGGTGATGGTATAAAACTGGAGATATCAGTTAATACCTGGCACATTACGGCAAGGCGTGCTACCTCTACAGGATTACTCGCATCATCCATGCCACACCCTGCTTCGAGGTAAAGCTGGAAATAACCAGGTGTGCATGGGGCGACTATAGTAGGCGCCAGGGGATGCATAACTCCTCCCGGCCCTGATTTTCCCGGAGCTCCTGGTTTTCCTTTTCCCGAGAAACCCATTGACTCTCCGGCCAGTTTGGGTGTTACGCCTGCCTTCAATCGTATTTCGTTGTTGATAGCAATCTGGCCCAGCGAGTACTTATTTCCCAGGTAATCAAGTGCCGTGTCTAATAAACCGCCGGGAGTAAAATGCCCTGCGTTAGCTGACTGGCCCGGTAGCTGATTTTTTTGTGCAAATGCGCTATTAAATAGTAGCATGCACAAGATCATAAAAAGTGTACAACTTTTTATGATGGAATAATGTAACCAATGTTTTTTCATGTTTGGTATTTTTAGGGGGGCAAATAAATTGTGTGTAGTAGATTACGATAACTGTGCTATTAGCAAGCTTTTTGGACAAACAATACTATAATTTGTTATCCGGTGCACGAATGTGATTAAGGTATTTTATAGAAATACAAGGATGGATAAATGGCAGAGGTTTCATAGTGTAATTTCATAGTGATAATGAAAAGGTACAGACAATGCCGACCATGCATTTTTTTTTCTAACCAAAGGGCTGTTTTTCTAACAAGCGTTAATTGTTAACATATAGAGGCTTGATGCATTCCTGAGATTATTAACTATCCATTACATTAGTGCTTAGGATGAGTCTAATATAGACATCTCCCATTTTGCAAACTAGCTGGGGCAGGTTAAGTGAAATAACAGATGATAAAAATTGAAAATCTGATGTATTGCAATGCAGCAAGGAGCATAGCTTTTTGCAAAACGTCGTTGGTCAGTTTTTTTGAAACGAAACGACGACACTAAAGGGAAGAGTTATCAGTGTTCCCGCATGATTATCATCAGGTCCGGCTAAAGCTGAGAACCGGCAAGGACGTTAATGTCTTGGAAGCGATTTGAATCTTATTCCATCTCCCTCTTTCCGGAAAGCAGGTATATAACAGCCATTCTTATAGCTACGCCATTTTCCACCTGGTCAAGGATGATGGAGCTTTTGCTGTCGGCTACGTCCGAGTTTATTTCCACGCCGCGGTTTATGGGGCCGGGGTGCATGATGATGATGTCGCGCTGCAGGCTGTCGAGCATTGCTTTATTCACTCCAAAGTAAAGTGCATATTCGCGCAGGGTAGAGAAGAGGGGTTTGTGCTGGCGCTCCAGCTGTATACGCAGCACGTTGGCTACGTCACATTTCTGAAGTGCTTTCTTTACATCATATTCCACCTTTACGCCCAGCGATTCTATATGCTTGGGTATAAGGGTAGGAGGACCGGATACAGTTACTTCTGCCCCTAGTTTATTCAGGCAAAAGATATTGCTCAGTGCCACACGTGAGTGCATGATGTCGCCAATGATAGTAATGCGTTTTCCTTTCAGGTTACCCAGTTTTTCTCTCATAGAGTAAGCATCCAGCAATGCTTGTGTAGGATGCTCATTGGTGCCGTCACCTGCGTTCACTATGCTGGCATCTATATGGTTTGCCAAGAACCATGGTGCACCGCTGGCAGAGTGGCGCATCACTACCATGTCCACTTTCATGGCCAGTATGTTATTTACCGTATCTATCAGTGTTTCACCTTTAGATACTGAAGAACCTGATGCAGAGAAATTGACCACGTCAGCGCCAAGGCGTTTTTCGGCAAGCTCAAAGGAAAGGCGGGTACGGGTTGAATTTTCAAAAAATATGTTGGCTACAGTGGTGTCGCGCAGTGTAGGTACTTTCTTAATAGGCCGTTGCAACACCTGCTTGAAGTTGTCAGCGGTTTGAAATATCTGCTCAATGTCGTTAACATTCAGTTCTTTGATACCAAGCAGATGTTTTACAGAAAGTGGCATATTTATATTTTTATCCCTAGCCCTTTAACAGGCTTTAAATTAATTATCAGATCTTATCAATGAGCACTACTTCGTCTTTCTCGTCTTTTTCCTTCCAGTATACTTTTACCTTTTGCGTGAGTATGGTATCTACAGTATGGCCCACGTAGTCGGGCTGCACAGGCAGCTCACGGCTAAAGCGACGGTCTACCAGTACCAGCAGCTCCACTTTTTTAGGGCGACCAAAATCGATGAGCGCATCCATAGCTGAGCGTATGGTACGGCCGGTATGTAGTACATCATCTATCAGTATCACATTCTTGTCCTGTATGCTGAATGGTATATCGGTATAGGAGGGCACCTGCATATCGTTCTGGCGCAAGTCATCGCGGTAAAAAGTAATATCCAGCTTGCCGTATTCTATTTCCTGGTTGCCGGTAATATCC
>JAOQAP010000241.1 GCA_025963465.1 Flavipsychrobacter sp. | reverse complement strand
TTTCCCTTGCCCTGGGCGATACAATAAAGGATCCGGCTACAGGCGAAGCATCAGGTGTAATTGATTTTGTTGATTCTGTATCAATATCAGGTGTGTATCACAAACGATTCAATTTTGGCAGGTATCCTACAGGTGCATTGTGGACCGGTGGTGCATGGATAGAAGGTATAGGCAACAGTTCGCTGGGCGGGCTGCTTGGCTCTGCAATGGCACAGCCTACCTGCGACTGTGCTACAGAAACAGTATGCTATAAAGAAGGAAGCGACTGGAAATATCACAACGCTAAATACAGCACACTGGATTGTATAAATGTATTGCAGGCACCGACAATAACTGCACATGAAGCTAAGGTGATGTTATACCCTGATCCGGTAATAAATACAGCTACACTGCACATAGATGGTAATGCATCTTACTTTCAGCTGGTGATCTGTAACATGCAGGGGCGCATAGAAAAAAGCATTGCCGTTCATGACCAGGAAAATGTAACGATCGGTAAAGATAATTGCCCTGTAGGAATGCACATTTACCGCCTGCAGGATGATAAAGGAAATGTTACTACAGGAAAATTCATAGTTGAATAAAAGTGGGGCTTTCTTTCAATAAAAAAGCAGCCCCTGGTCAGGGGCTGCTTTTGTAAGTATACTCAATTACATATTCCTCCTGTACTGACCGCCTACTTCAAATAAGGCTTTGGTTATCTGGCCCAGGGAGCAATACTTAGCAGCTTCCATCAGCGCGTCAAATATGTTCTCGTTGTGTATCGCTTTCTGCTGCAGGTCGTGGAGTATCTTGTCGCTCTTGTCTTCGTTACGCTTCCACAACGTTGTCACGGTCTGTATCTGGAATTGTTTTTCCTCCTCGGTAGAGCGTATCACTTCTGACGGTATCACCGTTGGTGAACCCTTTGAGCTGAGGAATGTATTCACGCCTATTATCGGGAACTCCCCTGTATGCTTCAGTGTTTCGTAGTACAGGCTTTCTTCCTGTATCTTGCCACGCTGGTACATAGTTTCCATAGCACCTAATACACCGCCACGTTCTGTGATGCGGTCGAACTCCAGCAGTACGGCTTCTTCCACCAGCTCTGTAAGTTCTTCTATGATGAATGAACCTTGGAGTGGGTTCTCATTTTTAGCAAGACCCAGCTCCTTATTGATGATAAGCTGTATAGCCATAGCACGACGTACACTTTCTTCTGTAGGTGTTGTTATCGCCTCATCGTAAGCATTTGTATGCAGGGAGTTGCAGTTATCATAGATAGCGTAAAGTGCCTGTAGCGTAGTGCGGATATCATTGAAGTCTATCTCCTGCGCATGAAGGGAGCGGCCTGAGGTCTGGATGTGGTACTTGAGCATCTGTGAGCGCTCGTTGCCGCCATACTTGTACTTCATTGCCTTTGCCCATACACGGCGGGCCACACGACCTATCACACTGTATTCAGGATCTATACCGTTGCTGAAGAAGAACGAAAGGTTAGGTGCAAAATCATCAATATGCATACCACGGCTCAAGTAGTACTCCACAAACGTAAATCCGTTAGACAGTGTAAATGCCAGCTGCGAAACCGGGTTAGCGCCTGCCTCTGCTATATGATAACCACTGATAGAAACAGAATAGAAATTGCGGATCTTATTCTCAATGAAATACTGCTGCACATCACCCATCACCCTCAGTGAGAACTCTGTAGAGAAGATGCAGGTATTCTGTGCCTGGTCTTCTTTCAGTATGTCTGCCTGCACGGTACCGCGTACTGCTTTCAGCGTATCTACTTTAATTTTTTCGTACACGTCAGCAGGCAATACCTGGTCTCCGGTCACACCCAGCAGCATCAGGCCAAGGCCATCATTGCCCTCAGGTAGTTTACCATCAGCTGTGCCCGGATTGTAATAAGGACGCTTCAGTTCTTTCTCAGAATAAAGCGCCTCTATCTTTTTGTTTACTTCCGCTTCCAGCCCATTTGCTTTTATGTATTTTTCGCACTGCTGATCTATGGCTGCATTCATAAAGAACGCAGTAATAGTAGGCGCAGGGCCGTTAATGGTCATTGATACAGACGTCTTAGGGTCTGCAAGGTCAAAGCCGCTATATAGCTTCTTGGCATCGTCCAGGCAGCAGATGCTAACGCCGGAGTTGCCCACCTTGCCATATATATCCGGACGCTCATCAGGGTCCTGTCCGTAAAGGGTCACACTGTCAAATGCTGTACTCAGCCTTTTTGCCGGCAAGCCTTTAGATACATAGTGGAAACGTTTGTTGGTGCGCTCCGGACCACCTTCACCCGCAAACATACGTGCAGGGTCTTCACCTTCACGCTTGAACGGATAGATGCCGGCAGCGTAGGGGAACTCTCCCGGGAAATTCTCCGCCAGCGCCCATCTCAGTATCTCGCCCCATGCTTCGTACTTAGGTACTGCTACCTTGGCTATCTGCAGGTGAGATAATGATTCCGTATGCGTCTTTATTTTTATCTCTTTATCACGAACCTTGAATATGTAGTACTCGTCGGTAAATTCTTTTTTCTTTTGCTCCCAGTTCTCCAGCAGGTGTTTGTTCTTAGGGTCTATGTCCAGTTCTGTTTTGGTATATACTTCCTGCAGTGTTTTTATCAGCCTGTCCTTATCGTCTATTTTAGATGCCTGTAGCGTTTCTATCGTATTGGTGATAGACTGCAGCTTCTGCGCTACTATGCTCTGATCCAGTACCCACTTGTCATACTTGCGGTTGTTCTCTGCAATCTCGCTCAGGTAGCGGGTGCGCGATGGCGGTATGATATATATCTTCTCGCTCATCTCGTCAGTCACCTTGTACTCAGAGTGCAGCGGAGCACCTGTTTTGTGCTCTATCAGGTCCATCATAGCCTTGTACATAGTATTCGTACCCGGGTCGTTGAACTGGGAAGCTATGGTGCCATACACCGGCATACTGTCAGACGCTTTGTCGAACAGCTTATGATTGCGCTGGTATTGTTTCTTCACATCACGCAGGGCATCCATGGCGCCGCGCTTGTCAAATTTGTTGATGACCACTATATCAGCGAAGTCCAGCATGTCTATCTTTTCCAGCTGGGTAGCAGCGCCGTATTCAGGTGTCATCACATACATGCTCATGTCGCAATGCTCGGTGATCTGCGTATCGCTCTGACCTATACCTGATGTTTCCAGTATGATGAGATCATAGCCCGATGCCTTTAAGATATTCACTGCATCGTGTATATGCTTGGATACGGCAAGATTGCTCTGCCTTGTAGCCATAGAGCGCATATACACACGGTTGCTGCGTATGGCGTTCATACGTATACGGTCGCCTAGTAGTGCCCCGCCTGTCTTACGCTTGGTAGGGTCTACAGATATGATGCCTATGTGTTTGTCCTTAAAGTCCAGCAGGAAACGGCGCACCAGTTCATCTACCAGTGAGCTTTTACCTGCACCACCTGTACCGGTAATACCCAGCACTGGTGTCTTAATTGTTGATGCTACTTCTTTTATTTTTTTAAGTGCAGCCTGTGTCTCCGGCAGCTCATAATAATTCTCTGCTGCAGATATAAGGCGTGCTATAGATTTTACATCGCGTTCTTTCAGGTGGCCGGCTTCGCCATTCAGTTGATTGCCCGTAGGAAAGTCGCATTTTTCCAGCAGGTCATCTATCATACCCTGCAGGCCCAGAGAACGGCCGTCATCAGGAGAGTAGATACGGGTAATGCCATATTCTTCCAGCTCCTTTATCTCGGTAGGCAGTATCACGCCGCCGCCGCCGCCAAATAATTTTATATGTCCGCAGCCTGCTTCCTTCAGCAGGTCGTGCATGTATTTAAAATACTCTACGTGGCCTCCCTGGTATGATGTGATAGCAATACCATTGGCATCTTCCTGTATAGCGCAATCCACTACTTCCTGCACACTACGGTCGTGGCCCAGATGTATCACCTCTGCCCCGCTTGCCTGCATGATACGGCGCATGATATTAATAGAAGCGTCATGGCCATCAAACAGCGATGCTGCTGTGACCAGACGTATTTTATTCTTTGGAGAATAAGACATATTATAATTTTAAATTAAGCTGGCTGCAAAGTTACGAAGATACTGCGTAGTAGAAAGGGAGCGATGTACATATATGCTGCACTTATTACAAAAAAACACACGTAATATAATTAGCATGCTAGCGAAAAGAAGACGGGGCAACTAAAAAATAGCTGCCCCGTTTCTCCTTTGTGGGTGTGATTGCTTTAACGGCACAAAACTACCAAAGCATTACAGATTTATTTATTAGAATGTTCTAATGTCAGGGAAGTGTATAACAAAAAAGCATGCGTATACCGCATGCTTTTTCTTTTCAACTCAAACCACACAAAACACCACCTAAAAATTTATAATTATATACCTCTCTTGCGGGCTTAAAAACACAATATGGAAAGCTGCGTCTTTGCGCCTTTGCGAGATGCTCTTCTAATTCAGTCCTGGTCTGGGCATTTCCTGTGCTTCCAGGCGGCTCTTCACATAGGCGTGTATCTTACGCACATAGTCGAAGTAACCCATCTGCAGGCGCACACAGAACACTGCGAATATGAGCGCTCCTATGCCCATCAGGGTATAAGTGATCTGCGGCTGCCCGTCTACGAAAAGCAGTATCACAGATGCCAGCATCAGGAAGAGGCAAAACGCCATTATGACCTGTGGCCCGCCGCTGTCCAGCGCCCGCATGTGAGAGGTAACCACCACATCTGTTTCTTGGCCTTTATGCTCCAGCGCCACATTGGTAATGGGTAATGTCTTTATACTTTCAATATTCTCTGCGTGTGGTATTATCCGCAAAGTGTTTCCTTTCTCAATTATCTCAAAATCGAGGTCGTGGATCTTTACATGTTTGCCTATAAGCCTGTTGATGAAAACATCCTGCGGAAGGGAGGAATGATACCGTTGGGTTCTTGTGAATAGCATAAAATAGTTTTTTAAAGGTGAACTATAATATTATCGCAGGAACTTTGGTAACGGCGGCGCTCACTTGTACCTGGAGCGGGGTCTTTAAGGATTCAAAGTTCCTTACTTATATAGACGCACAAATTGTGCCATAAGTTTGTATTTCAGAAAAATTTTTAAAAATATTTTTGAAATGAGCCGCGACAGAAGCATTAGTTTATTTGATCACTTGTCAGCTTTTATCCTTTTCTGCATTTCTGTTTCCGGTTGTTCCGTATAATGGGGAAAGAGCAATGCTTACCCTCCACAATTACAAGGAGATAGGTTACAATTTACCCCTGAAAAAGATCTGTGATACTACACTTTTCGCACTATCATAAGCTGCTGCGTGCATAGCACAGATAGCCGAATTGTCTGTTCCAAATATCTGCTTCACCTTTGTGCTGCAATAGAGGGAATTACCCGCTATCATCATCTAAATCCTATCAAATATGAGTAAGAAATTAACGCAGAGCGAGCGTAAAGAATGGGCAAAGACCCTTTTTCTCAACGAAGACCGCACCATACCCGACATAGCAATAATTGTAACAACCGACGAATCTACAGTTCGTGCCTGGGTGCATGAGGGCGACTGGATCGCACAAAAGGAAAGATGCGTCCTGTCCCGTGCATCACAGCTGAAATATTATTATGCCCTGCTGAATAAGATAAAGTACACCGATGAAGGTACGCTGAAAGAACCGACGACAAAAGATGCAGACCTGATGCTGAAATACTCAGCCATTATTAAGAACCTGGAAGTAGAGTTAAGCATATCAGATATAGTAGAGGTGTTTGAATCATTCATCCGCTGGCTGCAGCGCAGAGACCTGGCACTTTGCAAAAAACTGGTGCCATACATGGATGCCTTCATTAAGGAGCGGCTTGCAGACTAATGCCAAGAGGTCCATTACACAATACTTCTTAACAGGTCATTTATGGGAGAGGAAAAGAAAAAAAGAAGAGAAAGAACACAAAAACAATTTTTGGCGCGGTGGGAAAAGCTGGTAAAAGAGATACGGGAATCAACACCGGTAGATGATAATGAAACACCGCAACAGCAATACAAAAGAATGAAAAGACTGGAGGCAGACCCGGAAGCTTGGTTTCGTTATTACTTTCCGCGCTTTGCTTACGCGCCACCCGCAGATTTTCATATAATGGCTACAAAGCGGGTGCTGGAAAATACAGAGTGGTGCGAGGTGCGCCTGTGGAGCCGTGAGCTGGCAAAGAGTACCCGCACCATGATGGAGGTACTGTATATGACGCTTGTTGGCCATCTTGTGAAGGAAAAGAATGGCAGCCCTGCAAGACAGCGAAAACGATACATTATACTGGTGAGCAACAGCCTGGACAATGCCATTCGCTTGCTGATGCCGTACAAGGCCAACCTGGAATACAACAGCCGTATCATAAAAGATTACGGCATACAGGAGAATACAGGTACATGGCAGATGGGCGAATTCACTACACAAAGCGGTGTTGCCTTCCGGGCAGTAGGCGCAGGGCAAAGCCCGCGTGGCGCGAGGAATGAAGAGATAAGGCCGGACATTATATTATTTGACGATGTAGATACAGATGCCGATTGCCTGAACAGGGAACTGGTAGCGCAGCGATGGCGGTGGATAGAAGAGGCTGCCATAGGTACCCGTTCGGTGTCTGCAGCCACAACCATTATCTTTTGCGGCAACCGTATAGCTGCAGACTGCTCCATAGAACGGGCGACTAAAATAGCCGACCATGTGGAAGAGGTGAATATACGTGATGCAGAAGGAAGGTCCACATGGCCGCAGAAGAACCAGGAGGTAGATATAGACAGGGTGCTGAGCCAGAAGAGCTATGCCGCACAGCAGAAGGAGTATTTTAATAACCCGCTTACAGAGGGCTCTGTATTCCGGCAGATGGCCTATAAGGCCGCGCTACCGCTTAAAGAGTATGATATGCTGCTGTGCTATACCGATCCTTCTTATAAAGATACTAATGACTATAAAGCTACTGTGCTGGTAGGCATATGGCAACAGGAATACCACATACTCCGCTGCTACCTGGAACAGACCACTACTGCACAAATGATACAATGGCACTACAACATAATGGAGCAGGTGAAAGAGGTGAGCTGCTATTTTTATATGGAAGAAGTATTTATGCAGGATGTGATTATAAAGGAGATGTGTGATGCAGGCAGACGAATGGGACGCAGTATACCCTTATTGGGGGACACCCGCAAAAAGCCCGACAAGTTTATGCGGATAGAGAGCCTGCTGGAACCACTGCACCGTAATGGGCAACTGTACCTGAATGAACATGAAAAGCAGAACCCGCATATGCAGTTACTTGCAGAGCAGTTTCTCGCCTTTGCGCCCGGCAGCCGTGCGCATGATGACGGGCCGGATGCAGTAGAAGGCGCTATATGGAAGATACAGGAAAAGACAAATGCTAAAGCTACCGATGGCTTTATCTCGTTTGGAAGGCCGGAGAATAATAAGCGTTATTAAAACTTTTAACAGCCTGTGAAGTATCCTTACAGATAAAAAACAATAAATTTGCACCTGTTATGAAACTAAAAAGCACACTCATTATAGTTATATGCCTGCTATGCGGCATATCGTCTTTTGCCCAGCAAAAAGAGAAGATGACCCGTGAAGAAAAGGACGAAAAGAACGCAGCCAGAATGACAAGGATCAATAACAAGAATGACTATGCTCTTTTTCATAAACAGATACTGGGGCTGAAAGAATACCTGGACGAGCGCAAAAAGATACCTGCATTGCAGAAAGCAAACAAAGCCCCTGTAAAAGTAGTAGGCATTGTAGATTCGCTGGAAGATGATGATACGCGCTCTGTGCTTACAGGCCTTATACGCCAGGACATAGGTGACAACACCGTGAATATATATGAACTGACCTTTGACCGTAAGGTGAAGAAAATAACAGGCATAAAACGCACCCCTGAAGCTATAGAGGCCGACAAAGAAGAAGCTGCAAATAAGGAGGAGAAGATCACTACCGTAAAGACTGTAGAAAAAGTGGTGGTGAAGAAAAAGAAAAGTGACGACGATGACGACGACGATACCGACGAAGAAAAGCCCGCCAAAGGAAAATCAAAAACAAAAGACGCCGACGAGGACTAGTCCCCAACAATCCGAATACCCAATTACAAATTACAAATTCCATAAGTAAACCCCTATCAAATGGCAATTATCAGACCAAGCGATCTGGCAACGAATATCTATGCCGAGATCATAACGGAAATTACCCGTAACGAAGAAAATAAAGCAGACATAGCCATCAGCACCGCTGTGCAGGAGGCTAAAATGTATCTTGCCCGCTACGATCTTTTACAATTATTTGGTGACGACGACCGTGGTATTCTCGCTACCGTTTATGATGAATACCTGAACAGCCTCATAAAGGATCTCGCTTGCTGGCACCTGCTCCGCGTATCAAATGCCAATACAGATCTTTCCATTTTCCGTACTGCATACCAGGATGCAATAACTGCATTAAAAAGCATTATGGCAGGGCAGGCTAATCCACAAGGGTGGCCGTATACCGACACTACCAACCAAACTGCTCCCGAAGGCAATACCATCAACTGGAGCAGCAATCCCCGAAGAAATAATTTCTACTAAGCCTGGAGATTTGACCAAACAGCAATTGGTCGAAAAACAGGAATTTACTCAACGCACTCTGCTTCACCCTCTCCTTCGGAGAGGGCCGGGGAGAGGCCTCATTAAGCCATTACTATGTATTTCTCCTACTTCGAAAAAGGCCATGGCGAGCTATGCTTTGGCACGTACGTATATCCTTTTCAGTTTGTATTCAGCAGTGAGCTGCCTGAGTTATTTGTGGTTGGCCTCAACTAAGAATGGCTGATAAGTATCGTATACCCGAACAGCAATAATGAAATGAACGAATAAAGGATGAGCGGCGTTTTAACAGGCCTGACATCTATCTCTTCCGATAGCTTATGTAATGGCAGCATAATGTAAAAATTGACCGAAAACATAGCTGCTGAAGTAAGTATAATATACGGAAATATAAATGCTCTGTGTGGGTACATGAGCTCCGGCAGCCAATCTTCCATAAGAATAATAAGTCCGTATATGGTAAAAAGGTTGAGCACGGTAATGTAGCCCACTGCAAAAAATAAAGAAATAAACTTCGACTTCGTGATCTTGAACACGATCTTATAAAGGTCAGCTATTAATCTTCTCACGTTAAGAATTTATAATCAAAAGCAAGATACAGTTTTTCATCATTAATTTATAATCCGTTTCTAAACACCACGCTATGGTACAAACATATAAAACAGAACACAGGCAGGAAAGCATTGTAGTGAACGAACTGAACATACGCTCTGCAGACAGGGGCCGTAAAGACATAGCTACATGGCGCACTGCACTCACCGGTGCAGAGTCTGTTTATTATCCCAATCGCTCCCGCCTGTACGATATGTATGAGGACGTGATACTGGACGGCCACCTTTCCGGCGTAATAGCCAAGCGTATAGATGCCGTGCTGAACAAAGAGCTGTTCTTTGAGACCAATGGCAAGCGCAACCATGAGATGGACGCGTTGCTGCATTCACTATCATTTCGCAACATCATGCGCACTATAATGGAAACACAGCTTTGGGGTATATCGGGCATAGAGTTCATTCCGGGCAGTGACCTGGCATATGAGCTGATACCCCGCAAGCATATAAAGCCGGAGCTGGGCATAATAGCCTATGAGCAGACCGGCACGGATGGTATTCCCTACGCTGAGCTGAACAATGTATGGATAATGGGCGACCCCAAAGATCTGGGGCTGCTGCTGCGCTGCGCACCATACAGCCTGTACAAGCGTGGTGGCATGGCCGACTGGGCGCAATACATAGAACTGTTTGGCCAGCCGGTACGTATCATCAAGTACGACTCTTATGATGAACAAACCAAAATAGAGCTGAAGAAGATACTGGACGAAAGCGGCAGTTCTCTATCGCTCATGATACCCCGCCAGGCCGACTTTGAAATAAAGGACGGTAAGCAGAACAACTGTGATGGCAACCTGCAGCTGTCCTTTATCAAAGCCATGAATGAAGAACTGTCTATAACCATACTGGGCAATACCGAGACCACTACCAGCAGCTATAGCACAGGTTACGCGCAAAGCAAGGTGCACCTGGAGCAGCAATACGAGATCACAAAGAGCGATCTTATCTACACCGCCGCCATGCTCAACAGTCCTGAATTCCTTTCTATACTGCAGGGCTATGGCTACGCAATAGATAATGGCCGTTTCGTATTTGCTAAAGATATGGACATAGACTACCTGCAGGCCCGCATAGCAATAGACAAAGAAGTAGCGCAAAAGGTGAGCATACCGGATGAATACTGGTATGACACCTACGGCATTCCAAATACAAAATAGTAAGTACGCCGCACCGATTTAACCAGTTAACATTTTAACTCTTTAACCAAATGAACTCTCCTTTCGCAAATATTTTTCTTGCTACGCAACATCGTATACAAACAGAAGTGACTGACATCAAATACATCGACCAGGACCTGGGACAGCTAAAAGCAAAAGTCCGTCCTCCCGTATCATGGCCATGTGTGCTGATAGACTTTGAAGATTTCAGCTTTGAAAACCTAAGTGAAAACGTGCAGACTGCCACAGGAACCATTGTACTCCGACTGGGCTTTGAGCCACACAGCAACAGCTCGCAGGCCACGCCGCTGCCATATATAGAGCAGGCCATCGCCTACTACGATATAGAATGGGCACTGCACAAAGCCATACAAGGCTGGGCACCGGGTACCGAGCTTGGCAGCTACTCCCGCATCTCTACCACTACCCAAACCCGCACCGACAGCTACCGCGTTCGTGAAATTCGCTACAGTATAGCTTTTGAAGACTATAGCACGAAGCATCAGCAGTTATTTGCTCCAGCCGCATTATCTATGAGTGAGCAAATACTTATTCCATAGCATGGTTATGCAAAATAAGAGAAGTCCCCCTTAGGAGCGGAGGGGTTTACCACTTCAAATGTGGCCAGCGATTTTGGAAATAGGACAAAGACGGGTCTTTTTGTTTTAATGCCTGTATCTGTGCAGTATGCTCCATTATAAGTCCGGAAATAGTATTGGGCGACAAATAAAATTCTGTAACAAGTAAACGCAAAATATCTTCGTAGCACCTGTTCTTTACATTTCCGTAATGATAATACCGTGCTACCAGGCATTCATTCCGTTTGAACAGCAATGTGTTGTTGCGTCCTTTCCTTGTCGTAGCGGTCAGCCCGCTTTCCTTAATGATCGTCTTAAATGTTCTTTGTCCACGCATGATAGATAGAATTTGTGGCACAAAAGTAAAGTGGCAAACAACACGATTTTCAGCAACATACCCACAAAAACACATTATAAATCAGGCTGAAATCCGCTGCAGTAAGGCCTTAAGGCGCTAAAAAACGTTGTGGGTATCTTTTCTAAACAGGGCAAATTGTGGATAAAAAAAGCGGGGCTGTAATAATAACAGCCCCGCTTTATAAACCCCAAGCCCCTAAAGGGGCTTTTCCTCATTTAAAATATTATTATTGTTTTGCTGTATTAATTAGCGCTTGGAGAAGGTGCCGGAGTTGGCACAGCGGCTGCCGCTTTTTCAGCAGTATATGCTTTTTCCCACTGCCATGCTGTTGCCATCATAGCGTCCAGGTCGTGCTTGGTTTCCCAGCCCAGTATCTTGCACGCACGGTCGTTGTTGGCAAATACTTCTACCACATCGCCCGGGCGGCGATCTGTTAGCGAGTAGTTCAGCTTCTGGCCCGTTACCCTCTCAAATGCTGCTACAAGCTCCAGTACGGTAACACCATTACCTGTGCCCAGGTTGAACACTTCGCAGTTAGATTTGTTGCGGTCTTCAATAATGTATTGCAATGCTCTTGTATGCGCATTGGCTATATCGCTTACGTGCACGTAGTCGCGAACACAGGAGCCATCACGTGTATTATAGTCTGTGCCGAATACTTTCATTTCCTTGCGCTTGCCTATTGCGGTCTGTGTGATAACAGGTACTACGCTTTCTGCAACGTCCTGGAACTCGCCGATCAATCCTGATGGGTGTGCGCCAACCGGGTTGAAATAACGAAGCAGTATGGTATTAAAGTCCTTGTGTAGTGTGGTAAAATCCCTGCATATAGCTTCGCCCATTACTTTGGTACGCGCATATGGCGATTCCGGTTCTGCCAGCGCTGCATCTTCTGATACAGGCAGCTGGGTAGCGTTGCCGTATACAGAGCAGGAAGACGAGAAGACAAAATTATCCACATCAAAATCTTCTGCGCACTGCAGGATATTGATAAGCGAGTTCAGGTTGTTCTTAAAGTACTTCAGCGGCTCATTTACAGATTCCGGTACAGAC
The DNA here is from genome assembly GCA_025963465.1 of Flavipsychrobacter sp. Lineage (GTDB taxonomy): Bacteria > Bacteroidota > Bacteroidia > Chitinophagales > Chitinophagaceae > Nemorincola. Next base: position 15,976 of record JAOQAP010000241.1, on the reverse strand, counting down.
TTGAACGCAGCGAAATGGATAACGCCCACAAGATCAGGGTTTTCGAGGAATACAGCTTCTGTATCGTCAAGGTTGCAGAGGTCTACCTTGTAGTTCTTTACAGGGCGGCCCACTATCTTTTCTATCCCCTTCAGCATTTTCAGTGATCCCTTTGAAAGATCATCTATCGATATCACGTCGAAACCATTTTGTATGAGGTCTACAATTGTGTGGCCACCTATATAGCCACAGCCGCCTGTCACCAATATCTTCTTCATATACTACAGTTTGTGTCTGTTGCAAATATATGGGGGTGAGGTATTGAGATAAATTTTTTTATTTCGGATTTTATGGGTATAAATTAAGTGAAAGGTTGAAAGTGAAAACGGAACGGTGGCCTGTGTTAGGGAAGTATAGAGTTAGTGAATAGTGGGTGTGTTGACTGATTGCAGGATGTGCATAGGAACGTATTATAATAAGCGCTCCAGGACACCTTTGCGCTTTACAATATTCTTATAATCCCACTGGATGGTCTTTGATTTTTTAAGCCAGCGTTTCAGGTCTTTTAGATTTACCTGGTCTGCCGAAGTATAGCGGGCCTCTGCAGCTTTGAAAGAACCTTCGGGTAACAGACCAGGCTCATCAAACGACTGTCCACTCCAGAATAATAATCGCACATCGTTTTTTAGTTTGTGATAACCCACAATCGGATTGCCATCGAGAAACCAAACAGGATGGCGGTGCCATACTTTGTTTTCCGCTTTGGGCAGCGCAGCAGTTATCTGCTCAAATAATACATCAGCAATAGCGCGGTCATCATCCTGCAAAGCGTTATGGTAGTCCTGTACATCCTTGTTCATGAGGAACTGGTTTGAACATAAATTTAGTATGAAAAAGGCAAAGTTTCACCTTGCTTAGAATCGCCTGTTCGGAGCATTGCTCTTTATGACAGATCGTTGAGCGCGAGACGCCTATCTATAAGCAGTTATAAACCTGAAAGCGCTGGCTAAGCTGTTTGTTGCTGCCATTCTTCGCGGGTTATCCTGTAAATATTTACGGGCATACCTTTATAGTCGGGTAATGTCTTACAGAAGCTCATGCCGTTATTCTCTGCCACCTTTACTGATCCATAGTTCTCTATGTGAATGATAGAATATAGCTCCTTCGCATAGCCATGGGTGAATGCGTAGTCTCTGCATTTTCTTGCGGCTTCTGTTGCATAGCCTTTGCCCCAATACTGCGGCAACATAGAATAGCCTACCTCCAGAATCGACTCGCCTTCCAGCTCCTGGACCAGTAAGCCGCACTGGCCTATCATCTTACCCGTTTGTTTATCTACCAGTACATTCATTCCGCCGGTGCCATTATCGTAGCGGCCCATTGATCTTTCGAACCAGAAATCGCACTGCTCTTCAGACGATGCCAGATGCGTCATACCTAAAAAACGTGCGGCGTCTGTGTCAACGAATAGGGGTAGCCAGTCAGCATAGTCGGTGAGCTGTAACAATCTGAAATTCAGTCTTTCCGTGTCTTCTCCTGTGAGCAGATATTTCATGATACAAATCTAATTCTTTGTTTGCTAAAGCGGAAGCCGCTCATAAAGCGATAAGGACTTCCAATTTGTTTGTGATAAAATCAGTATCTTTCTTTAGTTATTTATAAGCTACTGAATTATGGGTATAGAACTTGAGCTTTGTGTATTGCTGCTCCTCCAATTGCTGGGAAGCGCTTTTTTCTCGCATTTTGAAGGGGAGACACCTGCGGTAAAGAAGATACTTAAGTGGCTTATCCTGGATGGGATCACTTTAGGCCTGTATTACTTTACAGGCCACTACGCACTTCTTTTTCCTGTTGCTTTAATAGCAATAGGTGCAACGTTTCATATAAGGTGGTGTAAGAAGAATGGTATTGACCCCATAAAGGCTACTCCACGCAAAAAGTATTACGCTGAGAAACTGGAAATGGGAAGAGTAAGACAAAGTGGTCTATTGGCTCACACTGTAATGGTCCCACACCATCTTGCCTATCTCCGCTATGGTTCTGGCGTTCTCCTCATCTGCGAGAGGAGACTTAGCTATGAATACAGCTACCGCTACGTGGCTGCCATCTGGCATCTCCATAATGCCTATATCGTTGAATGCAGTAGTTATATTGGCAGCGTCGCGGCCGGAGGTGCCTGTCTTGTGGCCAATGACGGCGTCAGCAGGGAGCAGGCCACGCAAGCGGTCTTTACCATTGGGTGCTTCTACCATTGCATTCCATAGCGTAGTGAAGCTGGTATCTGAGAGTATTCCCTCGGCGTAGAATTTATGGAGCAGCATGGCTGCGGCAACGGGTGTTATCCAGTTGCGGTAGAGGGAGTCGTTGCGCATGTGCCGGTAGTCTGTGCCCACACCTATTTCTGTGATGCCCAGGCTGTGTATGTATGCCTCCACGGCAGCGGGGCCACCATCCATCACGAAGATGACATTGCTGGTGATGTTGTCGCTCTGGCCTATGGAGTACGCCAGCGCCTCGGGTATGGAGAGGTCGAACGGAACTTTCGGATGATCTTTCTGCAGGCTACTGCGTGTAGCTTGTGTGAGGTCGTATGGTGTGATGTGGACCTTGACATCGCGGGAGAGTTTGCCGGAGTCAACGAGGTGCAGCAGGGTAATGGCCTGCGGGAACTTGCATACGCTCATCATGGCGTAGTGTTCATGGCCGTTCACGCTCAGGGTGTCGCCTCTTTCGAGATGCATTATGGCCACGCCAACATTCAAATGTTTTGCGTTGATGTAGGCCGCTATTTTGTCGCGCAATGGACCAGTAGGGTATACAGCGGTTGTGCTGTCTTCCACGGGTACGGATGATGCGGTATTAGCATTGCCGCATGAAGTAAGCAATACAGCGGATATGAGTATTGTGCTTAAAAGCTTGTGTAGCATGTGTGAGGTTTATATGAAGATACGAAGATGGGTTTATTAATTCATCGCAAGCGGGACGCTTGCTCATGTGAGGACGAAGCGAGACGCTTCGACCAGTGCGGGTATATATTGAGAAGACTACGGTTAGTGGTGTTGCAGTTTGACGTATTGCCTGCGGCATGGCGTCGGGTCCCGAAGGGGGGATCCAACGCGGACATAAAGAGTTTGGTTATGTCATAGCAATCAGAGTGGCAAACCAATTAATGACCATTTTGAGGCGCATTTGCGAAGTAAGCAGTCAATTCGTAGAGAAACTGGAATAATGGAGGAAATTCTGTAGGTAGCGAAATGAAACTACTATTTGGCATTACGCAATGAGCGATTTAGTACATTTAACGTATGTTAAAGATTCTGCTCAAAATTTCAGTTGTTTTATTTGCGGCTATTTTTTCTTATTTCTTGTACAATAAAGGAACTATAAAACGGATACATTTTAATGGCGTAATTATTTCACGTAATGATAAGGGATATCCTTGTTTCACGAAATTGCAACTTAAAAACTACATCAATTGCAGCGATACAGAAGAATTTGAATTTTGTTATTGTAACAACCATAATTTTGCAGATAGTCTAGCGATAGGCGATACGCTTATTAAAATAAAAGGGCAAGAAAATATAATTGTGAAAGGGCATGATAAGAACCAAGTGTTTAGTTATCCACGGAATCCTGACTGATTATTAGGTGAAGAACTTGACGAAAAAAATATTGTTATCATCAAAAAAGTCGCAATTACAAAGAACTATGCACTCAATCTAATATCCACACCCAGCATGGATTTAGCAGAAACAAAAAGTGGAAAGGAAGGAGTTATCTCCTAACTTTCCACTGTGGTGCCCGGGACTGGAATCGAACCTGAGTAGTCTTGAGACAGTAAATTAATTTCTATTTCACCTGCTGCATATCCACTAAGTTTTTGTAGATGCCACCTTTGGCAAGCAGGTCGGCGTGGGAGCCGCGCTCGGCTATGGTGCCTTTGTCCATCACTATTATCTCATCAGCATGCTTTACTGTGGAGAGGCGGTGGGCAATGACGATGCAGGTGCGGTTCTGCATGAGCTGGTTGATGGCTTCCTGCACTATGCGCTCGCTTTCAGAGTCGAGGGATGAGGTGGCCTCGTCGAGTATGAGTATGGGTGGGTTCTTGAGTACTGCCCGGGCTATGGTAACACGCTGGCGCTCACCACCGCTGAGGCGTGAGCCACGGTCGCCTACTACAGTTTCGTAGCCGTCTTTCTTTTGGAGTATAAATTTATCGGCATGTGCTATGCGTGCAGATTCTTCTACCTGCGGCTGTGTGGCTCCGCCGGTGCCAAGGGTAATGTTGCTATAGATAGTGTCGTTGAACAGGATAGGGTCCTGGCCTACTACGCCCATGAGGCGGCGCACATCGTCCAGCTTGCAATCTTTAATGTTCACACCGTCTATGAGTATCTCGCCGCTGCTTACATCATGAAAGCGGGGGATGAGGTCCACAAGGGTGGACTTACCTGCACCGGATGAACCAACCAATGCTATGACTTTCCCTTTTTCAATCGTCAGGTCTATGCCGCTGAGTATTTTCTTTTCGCCGTAGGAGAAGTGTACGTTCTTAAATTCTATAGCCTGCTCAAATGTGCGTATCGGTTTTGCGTTTGGTAGTTCTTTGATGGTGTTCTCTACGGTGAGCAGGTGCTCAATACGATCGAGCGCGGAGGTGCCTTTCTGCACATTGTAGAATGCATTGGAGAGGCTCTTGAATGGATTAATAATCTGCGTGAATAGTGCGATATATGCAATGAAAGTAGCGCCATCGAAACCTGTACCTGAGAATACCATGCGGCCACCTATCCAAAGTATGACGCTGACCACTATAACACCCATTGTTTCTGACATAGGTGATGCCAGCTCGCGGCGGGCAGCTATGCGATTGCGGGTGCGGAACAGCAGGTTGTTGAGCTTCATGAAGCGCAGGTGCTGGTGGTTCTCTGCATTGAATGCTTTTAATACACGCATGCCTACGAGCGTTTCATCTATAAGGCCCAGCATACCACCGAGTTGTTCCTGTGCGAGGTTAGAAGACTTTCTTAGTGACTTACTGATGCGGCCAATGATAAGGCCTGCAATAGGAAGTAGTACAAGCATGACCAGCGTAAGCTGGTAGCTCATATAGATCATAGACCCAAGGTAGAAGAGTATTGTGAGCGGCTCCCTGATGAATACCTCAAGCACAGCCATTATAGATAACTCCACCTCGTTGATGTCATTGGTCATACGGGAGATAAGATCTCCTTTGCGTTCTTCTGTAAAGAAGCCGATAGGCAGTGATAGTGTTTTGGTAAACATATCATCACGAAGCCTGCGGAGTACCGCATTGCGTAATGGATTGAGGGTATATAATGCAAAGTATAAGAATAGGTTTTTTAGTACAGTGAAAAGCACAACGCAGACACACACGTAAGCAAGTGCTGTAAGCTTATCCTGGTGCTGTATGAGATCAATAAAAGAGTTGAGGGTGTCTTTAATAAAACCTGCCGACTGCCTGACAGCAGTTGCCGGTACAGGCTGTGCATCCTTAGCGCCGAACAATATATTGAGCACAGGTATAAGCAGGGTGAAGGACAACAGCCCGAATAAAATACTCAGCAGATTAAAAAGGAAGTAGAGCCCTATCTTTCCTTTATAATCTGCCAGGTAATTTAAAAGCCTCGATATTTTTTTCATGTAGCTTTATTCAATGGTGTACGACACCGTACCGTCTTTTTCATCTTTTAAGATGATGCCTGCTTTCTGTAGCTTGTTCCTTATCTCATCGGACGTGGCGAAGTCTTTACGCTTTTTGGCATCGGCCCTTATTTCTGCAAGGAGGGATATAACGCTGTCCAGCTTATTGCTCTGCTCTGCCTGCATACCCTGCAGGCCAAGGATGTCTTCAAGATATGTTTTGAACGTATCTTTCAACAACGAGAATGTACCGGCCGATATTGCGTCCGGTTTTACCTGGCCACCCTTGATACTGTTGATAACAGGCGCCAGCTCAAACAGGTTAGCCAAAACTTTAGCCGTGTTGAAATCATCATTCATGAAATCAGGGCACTCATCTATCCAGTCTGTTACCTGCTTGTCGAGGTTTGTGTCGGCTGCTTCCGCATTGCCGGGATGGTTCAGTTTCTGCAATAGCTCATAAGCCTCCCACAGCCTGCGCAGTGCACGCTCTGATGCCTGCAGCGCCTCGTTAGAAAAATCGAGTGTGCTGCGGTAGTGTGTCTGCAATATATAGAAGCGCACTACCATAGGATGGTATGGCTGCTCCAGTATAGGATGCGAACCGCTGAACAGCTCAGACAGCTTGATGACGTTATTATAGCTCTTGCCCATCTTCTTACCGTTGATGGTGATCATGTTATTGTGCATCCAATAGCGCACAGACGCGTGCCCGTGAGCTATAGTGTTCTGCGCTATCTCGCTTTCATGATGTGGGAACTGGAGATCCATACCGCCGCCATGAATATCGAAGGTTTCGCCCAGGTACTTACTGCTCATAGCAGAGCACTCAATGTGCCAGCCGGGGAAACCTTCGCCCCATGGGCTCTTCCACCGCATGATATGTTCCGGCGGCGCATTCTTCCATAATGCGAAATCGGCTTTGTTGCGTTTCTCGTCCTGGCCATCCAGCTCGCGCGTGGTTTCCAGCTGATCATCGAGTACACGACCGGAGAGCTTGCCGTAAGGATATTTGTCGGCATATTTCTTCACATCAAAATAAACGGAGCCATTCACTTCATAGGCATAGCCTTTTTCGATGATGGTCTCTATCATGCTGATCTGCTCTATGATGTGGCCGGTAGCTGTGGGCTCTATAGATGGCTCATCGCAATTGAAAAGGCGCATGCCGTGGTGGAACATAGAGGTGTACTTATGCACCATCTCCATAGGCTCCATTTTTTCCAGCTTTGCTTTTTCGCTTACCTTATCCTGTGCTTCACGGCCTTCTTCTTCAAAGTGGCCGGCGTCGGTGATATTGCGCACATAGCGTACTTTATAACCGAGGTGTTTTAGGTAGCGCTGCACTACATCGAATGTAATGTAGGGGCGTGCATGGCCCATGTGCGACTCACCGGAGACCGTAGGGCCGCAAACATACAGGCCGGCATAGCCGGGAGTTATGGATTCAAACTTTTCTTTCTGACGAGTATATGAGTTATAAAAATGGAGTTCGGACATAATTAAGATGGAATTGGGAATTTGTAATACCCTCCTTCGCTAAAGCTATGGCGGGCGAAGAGGAATTTGTTGCTGGCGTCAGCTTTTATGTTTGCTGACTGAATAGTATCAACAGCAACAACAGCCAGCAAAGGTGCGGGGTGATGCACAAAAATGCACCTGCGATACAGGTGGCATTTCTTTCAATTTGCTGATGAGATCAGTTCCTAACATTGGATTTTTTTACAAATCTACTTAATATTTAAAAATTTTGCTGTGTTCTGCTTATTTTTCCTTGCCTACGCGCATCAGGGTCTCTTTCTCCTCGGCGGTGAGGGAGTTGTAGCCTTTCTGGTTTATTTTATCCAGGATGGCGTCTATACGGCTTTGTGAAACGCCGTTACGTGGCTCATACATTTTGCTGAGCACTTCGTTGCGTTTGGCGCTGTTCTTCCTTCTCAGGGCTTCTTCATCAGGGGTAACGGTACTGGCTATTTTGTGCGTGAGCTGGTACATCCACTGGCCGGGACGATAGCCTGCATTCAATAGCTTTATATAGCCGAAACCGGTAAGAGCGCCCGCAAGAAGCACAATGATGACCGGTAAATAAAAGCCGGAGCCAATGATCATGAGGAAGGTGAAGACACCTGCTACGACGAGTAACGGGATACTGAATGTTTCTGTAAGATACAGCCTGTACTGTGGTGTAAGGGTAACAGCCGCTGCCGCCATGCCCATAAGGCCTGCACGCGGGCCCAGCAGGTAAGCGGTAGTCTTGCCCAGCTCGCCGGGAAGCAGCAGCGCCAGCACGTAGGCTACACCGCCAAAGAAGAGGGAATAGGCAAACAAAGGAATGATTTGCTTAGGGCCTACCAGCATCTGCACCACAGAGCCAAAACAGTAGAGCCACACCATATTGCTCAGTAACTCGAAGAAGGCATGCGGATATTGCATCCAGCCATAGACTACCACCGTCCACCAATGTGCCTTGAAGGCTAATAGGGTGGAAGGCATGGCAAGATTCGGGAGGATGTACTGGTTAAAATTGCCCTGGTCCTGGTAGACCAATGTGATGACCGCCCAAACAAGCGACAGCATGACATATGAAAGCCCGGATGCTATAATGAGCTGTAATACCGCATTATTGGCAAGCCCGGGTATATATGATAATGCTGATCTTCTGCGTCCTGTGTCCATTTATCCCGTAAAGTTCCTAAAAGTTATTAATAAAAGTCATTGCGATTCCTGCTACCCCATATTCTTAACAATATGAAAGCAAAGAGCATACCGCCAAGGTGGGCGAAATGGGCAATATTATCGCCTGCAGAATTGTTGACACCCTGTACCAACTCTATAAGCGCATAGCCACCTATGAGCCATTTTGCCTTTATAGGAACGGGTATGAAAATGATGTACATTTCTGTATTGGGAAAGAGGTAACCGAAAGCAAATAAGAGGCCAAAAATAGCGCCGGATGCGCCTACAGTAGCCTCATTGATCATTCCGGAATAAATATTATGAAGCACATTTACGGAGCTGGTAATATAATCAATGGACGCGGGATTGGCCTGCCAGTCGGCAATAGACTGTGGTGATATACCATTAATTTGATGTTGCCTGACAAAGTGCATGAACTCTACAAAACCGGGATGCGCCTGGTATTCCATAAATGCATTGTGAAAGCGGGTAAACTCAATAGTAAGCACGCCCAGGTGACACAATGCTGCACCAAAACCACAAATAAGATAGAAAATAATAAACCGCTGTGCTCCCCAGATATTCTCCAGTATACGGCCAAACATCCAGAGACCATACATATTGAACAGGATATGTGTGAAGCTGCCATGCATGAACATATGTGTGAACAGCTGCCACCAGCGAAATAAAGGTGATGCCCAGTAATGCAGCGCCATTATATTTTCAAGATCGACACCAAAGCGCGGGGCTACCTGCTGTATGAGGAATACAAGCGCATTGATGATGATAAGATTCTTTACAACCGGCGGAAATTCCTGCGAACTGACAGGCCTGAAGTTAGTCATGGTGCAAAAATAGCTAAAGAAAGGAGAAAGGGTGAACGCAACTGCTACATAATATAAGTTAAAAATGAGCGAAGAGATGGCGATTATTAACCGGTAAATCATACGGTTATTAGATTTTCGGCACGTTCATTAGGTTTTTTTGAATAGGTAGCCGGATATTCTTTGCTTTGTGATGCTAGTAGAAACCGCCAATTTTTTTTTAAAAGGGGATAAAAAAGAATTGAACTGGTAAAAATTACTATATTGCATGTGTCATTATTAATATTAATTAAAAAATCCCCAACAAAATGAAACTGAAATCTATTCTTTTACTTTCAGCAACTGTTCTTGCTTTTGGCAATTCTTTTGCTCAATCCATGGTTAATACCAATGGTAAAAAATATGTGCTGCTTGAAGAAGCTACAGGTACGTGGTGCGGTTATTGCCCGGACGGAGCGCAGAACATACAGGAAACAATTGAACGTGATTTTCCACGGTGTATATCTGCATCATTTCATGGCCCTACGGGATATGGTGAGCCAATGATGATAACAGGTGACCCATTTTGCACGGGCGGTAATTTCTCTACGTCTTTCCCTTATGGCTGTGTAGACCGTAATGTTTTCGCCGGCAAACAAGGCCTGAGCCGTGCATGGGACAGTTATGTAAAAACAGACACTGCTCTTGCACCTAAGTTTGATGTTGTAATGAAGTCTGCATGGGACGTAGCAACGGCAAAACTGACAATAGAGCTTACGGCAAAATGCCTGGTAGCGGGCACAGGTGTGTGGAGCGTAAATGCTTATATACTTGAAGACAGCATACCAAGCTCAGGTGCAAATATCCAGCATAGCTACGCGGGAGCTCCTCACACGGGCAATTATTATGATGTATCGTGCACCGGTAGCGCACCATGGTATCTGCCTTATCCTAGCGGCGGTTCACTTCCTGCGTCTATGTATGCACACATGAATGTAGTAAGAGCTGTACTTGCAAAAGCGGTAGTTCCAATTTGGGGCGACACGGCATTGACCAACCCAACAGTGGGTCAAACGTTCACTAAAACGTATACATATACTATACCGACAACGCAAAACGCATGGTCAATGAAGGTTATTGGCCTTGTGCAGAAATACGGTGCTGTAAAAACAGACCGCCCGATAGAAAATGCGATCATGGCTAAAGTAAGGCTGATGAAAGGTAATGTAGTTCTGGGTACAAATACACCGATGAACGTATTGCAGGACCTGACAGTTTTCCCTAATCCTACAAGTAATTTTATTACTGTAAAATGCTCTCTTGATAATACAGAAGCGAACAGTATAACAATTATGAATGTGGCAGGCCAGATAGTAATGCATAAAGAATATGCAGGCAGCGGCACTTTATTCGCAGAAAAAATTGCTTTGTCAGATCTCAGCAGCGGTACTTATTTCTTACAGTTCACAAATAACGGAGCTACAGAAACACGCCAGTTTGTAATAAACAAATAGTTAGTAAAATTAATTATAATTGAAAAAGGAGCCCTGTTCGGGCTCCTTTTTCAATTATAAACTATTGACAGTGTATGACTAAAAAGGAAAATAAAATTATTCTGAGAATTAAATTTCCCTTATTTTTGGTAATCTTAAAATCATTATATCTCAAGAACTCAATAAAAATCTGAAAAAATGAAAAAGTTTCTACTAGCATTAACGGCCGTTGCCAGCATATCTGTTGCTGCCAATGCGCAACGTATGACCCTTCATGAAGAAATGACGGGAGAAAATTGTGGCCCTTGCGCCAGCACAAATCCCAGCTTCTGGACATTATGTAACTCAGGTACCAACCCATCGAAGCTGATACACATCTCTTATATGGTGCCAATACCATCTGCGGGATTTTATTGCAACAGGACCTCGGCTATTCACACGGCAAGAGATTCTTACTATGGTATCACATTTGCACCAGAAGGCCGCTATGATGGCCATGTACCTGATCCTGCTTCTACTTATCCAGGCCATCCGGGCTTTTTTACCCAGGCTGACATAGATGCACAGGCACTTGTACCGGATTCTTTTGCAATAACAATAACAAGCGCGTGGAATGCTACGTACGATACAATAGTGGCAAATGTGCAGGTTAAATGTGTAACTAACTGGACGGCTTCTTCCGGTACACCACGTCTTCGTATCGCAATGGTACAGACAAATGATTTCCTTAGCTCTCCGGGTTCAAATGGTGAAACACATTTTGAAAATGTGGTACAGGGCATGTATCCTGATGCATTGGGTACAAGTCTTCCAACAACATGGACAACAGGTATGACCAACAATTATGTTATCAAGTGTGCTGTGCCTAACTGGGTAGACAAAACAGGCGCTCCTTATATAGTAGGCTGGATGCAGGATGACGGAAATAAAATAATACAGCAGGCTGCGAAGTCTACTGCTTTGCCAAGCATACCTGTAGATGCAGCGTCTTCATCGACTTCAGCTACCAGCCTTGTTTGTGCAACGGGCACATTATCTGCTGTTCACTCTGCTGTACTGAAAAATACCGGTTTGACGCCGCTTACATCAGCAACTATCTACTACAAGGCTGACGCTGGCGCATATGCAAGTTTCCCATGGACAGGTACACTGGCTCCGGGCGCAACAGCGACAGTAACATTGCCTGCAACATCTGTAACAGTTGCTGCATCTGCTTACCATACGTTCATTGATTCTGTAGCTATGCCTAACGGATCAGCTGATGTAAATGCTGCCAACAACGTATCTGGTGCGAGCTTCTTTGTAGAAAACAGCACTGCAATGAACCTGCCTTATGGTACAAGCTTCGAAGCTACTGATACTATATACTATGCATCAAACACAGCCAAAGACGGTAGTGTATGGGGCAAATGGCAGACAGGTACTACAGGCGTTTATCTTGGACACAGCGGTACTTATGCAATGGGTTTCCCGCTGATCAACTATGGTGTGGGTGATGTAAACTCATTTGTATTGCCAATAGTGAACATAGCAACCCCTGCTAATACATCTCTTAAATTCTGGGTTGCCTATTCACAGCAGACAACATCAAATACAGACAAACTGGAAGTGATCAACTCTACAGATTGTGGCGCTAACTGGACAGTTTTATCTACAGTGTCAGGTGCTTCTGCTGTAACACTGCCAGCAAGCACTACTGCGTATAGCTACCCAACAAGCCCTACATCTTACAAGGCATACTCTGTAAGCCTGAGCGGACTTACTGCAGGTTCTAACATGCTTGCTTTCCGTGCTACAGATGGTGGCGGTAACTTCATGTTTGTAGATGATATCAACATAGTATCTTCTACAGCTGTAGAAAATATAGCTGGTGCATCTTCTGCAATCAGCATTTTCCCTAACCCTGCAAAAGATGAAGCAACATTGTCTTTCGAACTTTCTGCAGCATCAAATGTACATGTACAGGTTGTAGATGGTCTTGGCCGCGTGGTAAACATGGTGGCTAATGAAAATATGACTTCAGGTGCGCATACTCTGAATATCAATACAGCAACACTGGCAAGCGGTGTTTACAATGTAATGATACATACAGACGGCGGTACAACAACTGAACGCCTTACTGTAATAAAATAATAAATAATACATATTGAAAAGGTGCGGCTAACATCGTTAGCCGCACCTTTTTTTATAGAATAATTAGCAATTATTTTCAACCTCACAACCCTCTTATTTTGGTGAAAAAGAACGAAAGTCGTAACTTGCATATACAATTTGTGCAAATGAAAAAGATTTTACTATCATTATTTACTGTTTTGGCTGCATTTTCATCAGGTATGTTATATGCCCAAACATTTAGTTTTGCGTCGGATACAGTACATGCCGTATATACAGGGCCAGGATTGCAAGCCATACACGATGACGTTACTGCCACAAGTGGAACCGTGAACGTAAAATATCACATTCTCAATACCGATTTCCCGGCCAGCTGGCTTGCTTCGGCCGCTTTGGGAATGTGTGATGCCGGATTATGCAGAAATAATCTTGGCGATACATTTCTTTGGAATAATGCCACAACTACCGGTAAGTCATTTAACTGCAATTATACCGGTACAGATGTGTTTGACATGAGTCTGGACCTGTCTGCGGCTGTTTATGGTTGCCATTGGATAAAAGTAGAAATGACCGATAATGCATTACCTACATCTACAAAAATTGCGACATTCATTGTTTGCAAGAATGCTCCATCTGCATTGCAGAATGTAGCAGGCAGCGATGCAGAGATCAAGCTATATCCTAACCCGGCACGCGATGAAATAAACGTAGTATATGATGCAAGTATAGGCGTGAAAAGCATAGCTATATATAACATAATAGGTAAGGTAGTAAACGTATATAAAGTACCTGAAAGCAGTGCAAACCTGAATATTGAGAGTATACCATCAGGTATCTACTTTGTGAAGCTATATAACGGCAACGGAAATGTTGTGATGACAAAAAAGTTTACAAAACAATAGTTATAAGAGATCAATTTGTAAAAAGAGGGGCTATTGCCCCTCTTTTTTATTTTGCGTGATATTTTTCTGCATATGTGGCAGGATTGGCATAAAATTGGTATATTGCATACAAAATAGCATTGGTATGAACCGGATCTTTATTTTTTTACTGGGTTTAGGGATGATGTGTGGGGCGGTTGATGGCTGGTCTCAGGCATATACTACACCAAAGGATACTATAACTCTTTCATTTGCAAAAAGCAGTACAGGAAATACGACAATAAGCAATAAAACAGCGAATAACCTGAGGATATACTGGCGCGTAATAAACACTGATTTCCCATCTGACTGGTTAACAGGTCCTGCATTTGGCATCTGTGATAATTACACTTGTTTAGGAAATATAGGCAACACTTTGTGGGATGCATCGTTGGGCAAAGGCGATACAATGAAATCTATTTACTATTCAAATAGTGTGCAGGATAGTGCAGGTAGCTTTGGCCTTTCAATGGACCTTTCTAATGCACCAAGTATAGGCACCCACTGGGTAAAAGTAAATATAATAGATAGCGCATCAGGGTTATCTAAGGACATTACATTCATAGTAAACAAGCTGGTGAACAGCACACCTGTGATCACCAGGGCAAGTGATAATATAGCTATGTATCCTAACCCGGCTACGAGCGATCTGAATGTGGTATTTGATGCAACTGCGGATGTAAAGAACATTGCAGTGTACAATATAATAGGCAAGGTGATGAGCGTGTACAAAGTAACAGGCAACAGCGCTAATCTGAATATAGAAAATATACCATCGGGAATATACTTTGTGAAGCTGTATAACGGCAGCGGTAATGCGGTTGTTACCAGGAAGTTCACTAAACAATAAAATCATTAAGATCATAAAAGATAAAGGGGCCATCTGGCCCCTTTATCTTTTATACCAATGAATTGGTATTATATCTTCACTTTATCAGGTGTTACAACCGGTATGCCTTTCTGGTCTTTTATTTTTGCAAAGCCACCTACCACATTGCGGAGGTTGTGATAGCCATGACGCTTGAGGATAGAAGATGCGATGACCGAACGATAGCCACCTGCGCAGTGTACATATAAATTGTTCTGGTCGTCTATCATTGCTACATTGAGCGGGTCTGATAGTGTATCAAGTGGTATGTTGATAGCGCCTTTTACATGTGCGATATCGAACTCTGCCGGTTTACGAACGTCTATTATCTCTAAAAGATTATCGTGAGGTATGTCCATAGCCAGTTCATCAGGATCAATATCAATAATGAGGTCTATGGTCTCACCTGCAGCCACCCATGCATCGTAGCCACCTTCAAGGTAGCCTTGCACATTATCTATACCTACACGAGCCAGGCGTGTAATTGTTTCCTTTTCCTTGCCTGCATCGGTAACGAGTATCAATGGCTGACCCAATGGGAGTATGATACCAGCCCATTCTGCAAAACGACCATTGAGCCCGATGCTGATAGCGCCGGGTATGAAGCCTTGTGTAAATACTGTTTCCGGGCGTGTGTCGAGTACCAATACCTCTTCTGCGACCTTTTGTTTGAACTGTGCGACCGTAAGGGGCTTCAAACCTTTCTCAAAAACTTCATCAAGACTGGCAGACCCCTCTTTATTGATACGTGCATTGACAGGGAAGTAAGCCGGAGGAGCATTAAGGCCGGTAGTCACCACTCTAATGAACTCTTCCTTAGTCATATCCTGGAGCGCATAGTTATTAGCACGCTGTACACCTATGGTGCTGAATGTTTCAGGGCCTAACGCTTTGCCACAGGAAGAGCCCGGACCATGTGCTGGGTAAACTATAATATTATCATTAAGCGGTTTGATTTTGTTCTGCAGGGTATCATACATCATTGCAGCAAGGTCTTCTTTGCTCAGGTTGCCGCTGAACAGGTCAGGCCGGCCAACATCGCCCACAAACAGGGTATCACCGGTGAATATACAATATGGTGCGCCTGCCTCATCGTGCAAGAGGTAGCAGGTACTTTCCAGGGTATGGCCGGGAGTATGAATAGCAGTTATCCTGAGGTTGCCAAGAGAAAAATCTTCACCATCCTTTGCCTTATAAAATTTAAAGCCCGCTTCAGTGTCCGGACCATAAATGATCGGTGCGCCTGTTTTTTGCGAGAGCTCTATATGGCCGCTCACGAAATCGGCATGAAAGTGGGTCTCAAAAATGTATTTGATCTTTACACCCTGCTCTTCAGCCATTTTCAGGTAGGTGTCTACGTCGCGCAACGGATCAATGACCGCAGCTTCGCCATCACTGGTAATGAAATACGCAGCCTCGCTCAGGCAGTTGGTATATAATTGCTTTATTTCCATTTTA
>JAOQAP010000188.1 GCA_025963465.1 Flavipsychrobacter sp. | reverse complement strand
GAAATCGAAGAGCAAAGCGCCTAAAAAGAAATCGGGTAAGGATGACGATTTCGATGTAGACGAAGAATTCAAAGACCTTGGCTTCTTCTCTGAAGGCAGCGGTGGAGGTTTTGATGACGATGATGATGACTTCTAAACAAAAAAGAAACAAAGCCGTGTATGCCCTTACAGGCGCGCAGGCTAAAGAGATAAAACAAAGGATGCTGAATTGGGCCAACCAGTTCAGCATCCTTCTTTTTTTGGACAGTAACAATTACCCGTCCATCTATAATGGCTATGAGTGCCTGCTTGCGGCCGGTGCAACATCTGTAATAAAGGGTGACAGCAATGATCTGTTGCTACAAGTACAGCAGCTGCATGAGGCAAAGCCGGACTGGCTATTTGGCCACATAGCTTACGACTACAAGAATATACTGGAGCCTAAACTATCGTCTGCGCATAAAGCCCGCATAGGGTTTCCTGCATTGCAGTTCTTTGTGCCGCAGACGGTGTGCCATGTGAACAGGGAGCAAACTTTTCTTACGATAGAATCGTTTGAAGATACTACGCAGATATACAATGCCATCATCGAGGCCGAAATAGAATCTGTGCAAAAGAGGATACCTGCATTGCAATTTAACAGTGCAACAAGCAAGGAGGAATACCTGCAAACGATCAATAACCTGCGCCGCCATATAGCTGACGGTGATTGTTATGAGATCAACTATTGCACAGAGGGGTATTGCGAGGATGTAAGCATAAATCCTATGCAGGTATTCAATGCGCTTAATGTATTGTCTCCTGCGCCGTTTGCAGCGTACTATAGGACAGATGATCAGCACATGATGTGTGCAAGCCCGGAACGGTATTTGCGCAAGGAAGGGGTAGGGGTATTGTCGCAACCGATAAAAGGAACAGCACGCAGGGACAAAGACCCGGTAAAAGATGCCGAGATAAAGCAGCAGCTGAGCAATGATATTAAGGAACGAGCAGAGAATGTGATGATAGTAGACCTGATGCGCAACGACCTGGCAAGATGCTGCGAAACAGGTAGCATAAAAGTAGACGAGTTGTTTGGCATTTACAGCTTTCCCCAGGTGCACCAGATGATATCTACTGTGAGCGGCACTATGAGGGCCGGTGTTCCTTTTACAGATGCCATTCGACATTCCTTCCCTATGGGTAGTATGACGGGTGCGCCAAAGTATAAAGTAATGCAGCTGATAGAACAATATGAACATAGCCGACGTGAGCTTTTTGCGGGCACTGTGGGCTATATAACGCCGGCGGGGGACTTCGACCTTAATGTTGTCATCCGCAGCCTGTTTTACAACGCAGAAAGCCGACATCTGGCTTACCAGACTGGTGGGGCAATAACCTGGGACAGTAACCCTGAGCAGGAGTGGGAGGAAATGCGCCTGAAAGCCTGGGCGCTGGAACGCATATTTTCATGAATATATGGGGCGTATTCTTTGATTTTTTTAGAAAATGCCCTAACATTGCACTCCGAAAGAAGACAGTTCGATGGTGTAACGGTAGCACCACAGACTCTGACTCTGTTAGTCTAGGTTCGAATCCTAGTCGGACTACCAGCGTGAGGACCACAGCAATGTGGTCCTCACTTGTTTTTATGTATCTTTAATTTAAGTGCTTTATTTTTTTAATAATTATAACAACAGTGACTGTTCATGCTGCGCAAAGTCCTGTACTGTGCGACCTGGCATGTGCATGCTCTACATATAGCCCCAGCCTGTTGCACTCGCAAATTCATTAGCTGTCGCTCACTCTGTCACAATTCGATAATAAAGTATTAACTGACCTGTAAACTGCGCAATTGCCGGTTCGCTAAAGAAATGATCTCGTGGTCATACCATTCGCCCCTATGTGGCTTTTAAGAAAGTCCTGTAATTCTGATTGTCATAAAAGGCCTTGTCTCTGCTCCCTTACAACAAAGGTATCAGCCCTGCTCCGTTAAGGGAAAAGCTCTGTACTTCTCCCGATACCTATTGGGATTAGTTAGTGAATGTGCGCAACAAAATCTCCATACTCAACGCTTTTGAACGTACTTCTCGATGTAGTATTTTCTTGTTGTATAACCTGTGTTTCTTTCCTCCGCAGCCCTTACTAGTTGCTATTGGTAGCATATAAGTGACGTGAAGCCGAAAGGCTTGACCTTAGGCAATAACCATATGGCAACAAAGGATCGTTTTAAAATTCTTCAAAATCATATAATATTCCATGTAGCATATTTATGGCATTTTAGTGCGAGCTAGAAGAGCATATTATATGTTTATATTCATTATTTTATGTACTGCGTTTTATGTTTTATTACCACTTAGAAATTTTTTCGACCGTTTAGAAACTTCTTTCTATACCTATGCCACAAGTTTTCTACTTTTAATTTCCTGATGTATAATTTTTTATTTACTCAAATTTTTATCAAACAAATAAATAATGTTATTTAAGTTATTTATAATAAAATATATTTAAAATTGATGCACTATCGACATATGATATTATTTACTTTATTAGTGCTTTATATTCCTTTTGTAAAAGCACAATCTAATGTCTTTCGGGTGCATGCGGACTATCCATATATTGGCAAAGAGGATAAGCTTTTCCTTGACATTTTTTACTCTAGTGATACTTCTTTTCAAGGATCCTATAGTTTTAAACTCTACAAATACGAAACTACGGCTGATAGTATTTGTATCTTATCTAAAAGGGTGAAGAAATTTTTCTTTAAGAAAGGATTATATCAGATCAAAGCAGATTTTAGTAAAAAGGATAGCTTAATATTATACTATAATAAATTTTATGGTGCGTTAATAAGAACTAACAGCCTTTCTCCGGGTTTTTATAAAATATTCATTACGGTATATAATGATAAAAATGTGTATGAAACTATTTATACACATACTATTGATACTTCATTACCAGCTAGTTCTAAAATCAGGCATGATATCAATAAACGTATTTCCCCCAAATACAAAGCTTTTTTAAGTGCACATACTCATCAAAATGCAAAAGGGAAACGATCGCAAAGCTCCGGCGATATTCTATCTTCCAGGAAAAGTAAAATAGATAAAGTAGCCAGAAAGAATGAGCTAATCACAAAATATTCTGTAAATAAAGAAAAGAGCCGCGTCGATCTATTTTACTCTGATTGGTTTGTTGGTAGATATGAAGTAAATAATACAAAACAATTGTCAAGCCAAATCAAGAATCAGGACGAAAGTAGTAATAGTGATGATAAAGATATCTCCACTGACATGGATCGCCCATCTATAGCTTCTCAATACAAAAAAAAGAATACAGAAAAAAAAGACCAGACAGAAACCAAAGGTGAGATAGGCTTGAATACAAATCTGGGAAAATCACAGGATCCGAGCTCAGGAGTAGATAATAACTATTATGAACTGAGAGGCCGTATTGAAACGCCAATCTGTAATATACCTGTCGAATTAGAGGGCTTATATACATCTCAGGATAATCATAGAGAAATAAAATCCAGCTATTTCAAGGCTCACTATGACGTTGAAAAAATGAAGGAGCAGTTAAATAGCTCAATGAGTTCATACAATAAAAAGATTGCCGAAACAAAATCTAAAGGATTGGGAATGACCCAAATGTATAAATCGGGAATAAGCAATCTTGAAGGACAAAAAGCTAGGTTACAAAATGGAGGGAACGACAAATCGGTAAAATCAGATAAAGGAAATATTGGAGATCATAAATCTTCAGGGGAAGATTTGAAAAAAGCAATTGCCCAAAAGAAAGATAGTATCAATGTAGACAACGATGACTCCGATGACGATGAAGCGAGTGATACCACGTCAATCCCTGATAGTGCTAAAATTATAAAGAAATCAGATAAAAAAGGCAAAGCTGAAGGCTAAGGCAGATGAAGACAAGAAGAAAGCAGAAGAAAAACAAAAGCAAATAAGTGAATTAGATAAAAAGATACAAAAGTATAAAGCACTATTGGCGCAGAATGAGAATACAAATTTTTTCGATTCTTCATTAGGACCCGATAAGACTAAAAATTATCGCGACATGAGCTATAAGCAAATGTCGAAAAACGGTGTTAATATGTTGCCTGATGGACAGGCAAAAAGTTTTTTGTCGGGCATCACCACTATGGATGCAGGCATGTTTTCCAAATCAGATTCCAGGTATACGAATTCAGGCCAGATGATGAAGGGTGTGGATTTTGGTTATGATCTGGGCATATGTGATGCAGGGATAAGCGCAGGCAAAACTGAATATGTGGGAAGGGATGGTGGCTTAGATAAATATACTTTTTATTCAGGAAAAGTGACACTAAAGCCTGTTAAACAACAAAAAATGAGCTTTCTATATTATGGGTATAGTGCCGACAGAAAAATCAATACCAGAGATAATTTTTTTAATAAATCTAATATATCAGCTCCTGCATTTTTTCAGCAAGTACATATTTTTTCAACCTGTTATGACGGGGCAATATCACAATATGTTAATTTAGGTTCGGAAGTAGCAACATCTGTTAAGCAATCTGATAAAGATAATGCACCAGGGCCCGCAATGTCAGATAAAATGGCATATAATTTTCATGCAGAAGCAAGTATACCTAAAACTTCGGTTAAATTGGATGGGATATATGATCATACCGGCAAGAATTTCGAGAACAATACTTTACCATTTTTAATGAGTGGTACAGATCAATATAAGATAGGTATTAAGAACGATTTTTTTCATTCATTCTTGACCTTAGGAGTTGAGTATGATTGCTTGAAGCAAAATAACTTCACTTCAAAAAGCAATAATACAAAATGGGGCTTTGATTTAAAGACTCATTCTAAAAGGTATCCTACCGTAGCTTTATCATATAAGCCATTTGCTACATTCCGCTCATTCGCAGATACATTTAATATTCCTGCAAAACCAATGTTTGGTTCCGTTTGGACCGGTCGGGCCAGCTATCAAATAAAAAGCCACGGCAGATCGATCCGATTATCCTTTTTGTACAATAAAAGCATGACTACGATGGATACATCTAAGTATGGGAACACCTTAATGCAGTTATCGGGTAACTACGCTTATAATAAATTGACAACACTTCTTAGTGTAGGTTCGACGGAAATTACAGGGGGAAGTACTATGATACAAACAGCACCTAATAAAATGAGCTTTCTAAGTGTTAACATAACCTATGTTTTTGATAAAGTGATAAGCGTATCTACAGGTCATGATTTTGGGGTTGCCGATTTTGGATTTTGCAAATATTCAGTAAATGGTGGTGTCGTATATCGATTTAAAAAACCGTCTATGACTGCAAGGGTAAATCTTAGGTTCTCTACTTATGAACTTAATGAGGGCGATAAGTGGAAGAATATTTATGCCGGTAATATGGATCTGGTCTATAGATTTAAACAAAAAGGCAAGAGAAAATAATTTGCAATTAAGAAGTATTGATCAGTAAAACAAACAAAATGAAAAACGTAAATCGCATTTTTTGCATTTGTATTCAATTCCTGGTTTTTTTGTTTTTAACCATTGATCCCGTTTTGTCTTCGGCACAACAAAATATTGTTATTAATATGGCGGCAATTGATGGATTGCCGATTACTCCTGATAACATTTTTAATTACAACGTGCAATCTTCAAGTTCATGTGCTGTTATTGTAAATGGAACAATCAGATATCGCAATTCCAACCTCAATATATCCTATACGTTTAATTGCAACCTTAATTCAGGAGTGAATAATTTTACAGAAGGAATAGTACATCCTCAGTGGCAGTTTTCAAATTCGGCATTAAAAGAACTTTTCTTCACTCATAAAATATTGCCTGAAGGAACTTTTGAATATTGTATCAACATAATTCCAACAACAAGGTCTCCTGAAAACGTAGCTGCAGGTTTCGAAGAATGCATGTTCAAAAGAGCTAGCGATATATTCCTCATCAATTTAGTTGATCCGGAAAATAAAGCAAAGCTAAAAGAATTTAATCCCGATCTAACATGGATGGCAAATTATTTAGTATCAAATGAACTGACATACCGAATCAGGGTTGCAGAAATAAAGAAAGGTCAAAATCCTGTAAACGCTGTTATGCGAAATCAGCCGGTATACCAGGAAAGCAGCCTGATGCAGAATGCTATTGTATATCCTGTTTTTGCTAAACCATTAGTGGTGAATCAGCCATATGCATGGACTGTTGATGCATACTATAAAGGAATATTGCTAGGAGGGTCTGAAACATGGGAGTTCATTATTCCTGACAGCATTCCTCCAATAGTTAAAGTGGAAAGGTCTTACATTGATATAAAAAGGGAAAATGGAACCAGCAATATCATCGCCTTAGGTTCTTTGAAACTGAAATACCTGCTGGATGATGCAGCAAAAGATGATCTGGAACTTGAACTTTTAAATTCTCAGAATCAAAAATGTAAATTAACAAATAACAATTTCAAAGCGAAATATGGCGA
Organism: Flavipsychrobacter sp.; assembly: GCA_025963465.1. Lineage (GTDB taxonomy): Bacteria > Bacteroidota > Bacteroidia > Chitinophagales > Chitinophagaceae > Nemorincola. The sequence continues at coordinate 12,019 of JAOQAP010000188.1, read as the reverse complement.
TAACCGTTACAAGATTGACTTTGCAGAGGCTAGTAATTTAAAGCATAAAGACAATTACGTGTTAAACATTAAAACTAAAACAGGCCATCAATATAAATTGGCTTTTCAATATTTCAATCCTGAATTTTTAAGATAATTGGATGCAAAAGATACATATAAAATTGCTTTTATATTACCTTGTAATGTGTGTAATAACAGGGTTTGTTGTTTGTGAAATTAATTCCATGCAGCAAAAAAAGATTGCTGTTATTGATGCTGTTAAGTTGTTTGAAGGCTATCATATGACAAAGGACCTGGAGTCTTTAGATAAAATAAGATTGCAAACCGAAAGTAAGGAGATGGATAGTTTGATTAAAATGGCACAAATAGCAAGGGCGATGCATAACGAAGAAGATGCCAAAATGATCTCAGATAAGTACATCTATGCGAAATCCGTGTTAGAAAATGATTACGCGCAAAGCAATCATAGCATAAATGAAAAAGTATGGAAAAGATTGAACCCGATCCTAGAAGAATTTGGGAAGAAAAAAGGGTTGCATTTAATTATTGGCGCGAATGGTATGGGGAGCGTTTTGTATAATGATGGTTATTATGATTTAACGAGTGACGTAATAAATTTTGCCAACAAAAGATATGAAGAAGGAAATTAATTACACTTTATTTATTGCCTTGATACTTTTTAGTTTGTCTTGCAGGAATAAAATGCATGCAACTGATTATGTAACATATATTAACAATAAAGAGCACGGCCTCAAAAAAATATCTGTAATTGATGGTTTTGAATTTGATTTTCAATACAAGCCGTATGACTACATTATTTTAATGGAGCAGAAGGGTAGTATAAATAGTACTGATTTTATTCGTCGAAAATCCGAGTTAGCAGGCACAGCATGGTTTACGATAACTATTAAAAGAACAGATAATTCCGTATCACCGATGCGATATGGGATAACATCAATAGATGATTATAATGTTCGGTTAAATTATTTTCTTAATAAAGCATCGAAGGATATTAAACTTGTTTACGACAAGATATCATTACAGCCAGTGAGTTATCTCTTTGAAAATAATTTCAATCTCACACCTCAGGAAACGATAGTAATAGGTTTCTATCTTCCTAAGGGGGCGAATAGCCCACAAAAGAGCATGCAACTTTCTTTTAATGATAAAATATTTAAAACAGGGATCATTAATGCCGAATTCTCTAAAGAAGATTTAAAGCGTATTCCCATGTTGGCTTATTAACGTATTGTTTTTTATGAAGAATAAAATTAGAAGCGTAGATAGCAGGAAAGTAAAGATGGTTGCGTGCATGTTACTGTCAATATTTTCTTACCAATTAATATACCCTAACGTAGCAATGGCTTTGACTACTGGTCCTAGTCAACCGGAAGTACAAGGTTTTGAGCCGGTAGGCACTACGGATATGGTAGACATGTTCAGCGGGGACTTCGTCTATAATATTCCTTTGCTTGACGTGGAAGGATACCCTGTAAATATATCGTACCACGCAGGCGCCACGATGGAACAAGAGGCGAGCTGGGTGGGATTAGGTTGGAACATTAATCCCGGGGTTGTTAATAGGACCGTACGTGGTGTGCCTGACGATTTTAATGGTGATTCTCTATACAAAGACCTGAACATAAGGCCTGAAAAAACATTACGGGTAGGGATGGGGGTAGGTGCCGAAATATTTGGGAAAGGTGATCCGGGAATTGGGATAACAGCCGATCTGGGAGCGTCTCTAAATATCAGTAATTATAAAGGGATCAGTGCGGATTTTAGCTTAGGATGTGGTGTGAATGTTTTGAATTGTGTTTCAGCAGGGGTAAATGCCGGAGTTGGATCTCAATCAGGAGCTAGTATAGACTACAATGCAAGCTTATCACTTAGTAAAGCTTCATCACAGATCATGGGTAAAGAAGAGTGTGGAGGGATTGGGTTAAACGCAAGTGTAGGTGGTGGGTATAATACACGATCAGGTATAAAAGATGTAAATCTTTCATTTTCAGTATCGGCACAACGTTCACAGACTTATAGCTCTATTTCCAATTATAACATTCCAATAGGTGTTAAAAATTATGTTCCGGTTATTACCAATAGCAGTACAATGCATTCGATCTTTGGGCGCATTAAGTTAGGCCCGGAAGCTTTGGGGGGATATGGATATGGGACTATCAATGCCATGTACAGCAAACTAACATACAATAATGATGCATCCAGAAGTGCATATGGATATTTATATCTTCAGAATGCCAATATTGACAATAGCTCGATATTGGATTTTACAAGGGATAAGGATGGTATGTTTAATCAAAGTATGCAGTATTTGCCAGTTCCAAATATGACCTATGATATTTATAGTGTATCAGGTCAGGGAACAGGTGGTGTATTCAGACCATTCAGAAATGACTTTGGTAATGTCTACGATCCCCTTACTTCAAGTAAATCATCTAGTCAAGAGGGACAGGCGGAAGGCGGATTAGGTGAAGCATATGAAGCAGGGTGGGATTACACCCATTCTAATACTGAAATCACCTCTGGGCCATGGCTAGGTTATCAAAGGTCAGGTACGTTAGCTAAAGGATTTACCAGGGATACAAATGGCAGCTTGTATGAACATGTTTACTTCAAGCAGGGTGGAGAACTTACAGTCGTTGACCCGAATTATTTTTCCGCAATCGGAGCTATATCCCCTGTTACTCCCGATTTTGTAATGAAGCTCCCGAAAACAAAGCCCAACTCGCACAATCAACGTGATCCAAGGGCTAACCTGATCTATTATCATACGGCGAAAGAAGATACTATGCCTGGGGTAGGTTCAAGCCAGAATATCATCAGTTATGAGGATGCTAATTTTACAGGTTTTGCCAACCCAACAAAAAAATCAATCAAAAGAATTGGCAAAGGTAATTTTCAACGCAAAAAAGATCAAATGTCTGAGATCATCCAGGTACAAAAGGATGGTAAAAAGTACGTGTATGGTATACCTGCTATGAATAACCTGCAGCAGGAAGTGACATTTACAGTTGATCCCCATTCAGGAAGTAACCCTGTTAATCTTGGAAGTGGTACCGTAGGCTTTTGTTGCAGTGATGCAACTAATGGCAACACCAAAGGCCGTGATAATTATTACAGCAGCATTATCACCCCTTCTTATACACATAGCTATTTACTTACCTCTGTGCTTTCTGCAGATTATGTAGATGTAACCGGTAATGGGGTTTCCGATGATGACCTGGGCACATTTACGAAATTGAATTATACACGCACAGATAGTGACTACAGATGGGCCGCTCCTTATTCGATAAATGTTAATACCGGTCAGTATAATCATGGGTTCTGGAGCGACCCGCTTGATGATAAAGCAAGCTACGTGTATGGGTCGAGAGAGCAGTGGTACCTGCATTCTATAGAAACGAAAAATTTCATTGCAGAATTTTATACATCTCAAAGAGATGATGGTAAAGGGGTATTAGGCACAATTTTAAATCTGCCGGGTAATGCAGTCCTCAGCAACCCACTTACATCACAGTCTGTATCTTATAAACTTGATTCCATAAAACTATATAATAAACATGACCGGTTCGTTAACACCTCAAATGCTGTTCCTGTAAAGACTGTGATCTTTAAGTACAATTATTCATTGTGTGTAGGTACGCCGAATTCATCGCCGGGTAAAGGAAAACTTACTTTGGTAAAAATATTCTTCCGGTACGGGAACTCACAAAAGAGTATGATCAGTCCTTACCAGTTTGGGTATAGTAGTGAAAATCCAAATTATGATCTTGCTGCTAAAGACCGATGGGGGCGTTATAAACCCAATAACTCCTCTTTCCCAAATTATGAGTTCCCTTATGTTGACCAGAACGACGCGCAAAATGACACGTATGCTTCTGCATGGTTACTGGATACTGTTTTCCTACCATCAGGCGGGATCATTAAGGTGAACTATGAAAGTAAAGACTATGATTATGTGAAGAACAAGCCTGCGAATGATATGTTCATTTTGAAGGGTATAGGTAATAGCTCTTCATTTGTAATGGGAAATTCATTGTACATAAACAAAAACACACCTTTTTTATATGCTTATTTCCTTAGGCGGACCGGAGATGAACTGACATCATTACCCTTTGCGCAAAGGTATATGGGGACAGATTTTAAACAGGGAAAGCCTAACTGTATGTATTTCAATTATAACCTGCAGCTTACCAGTGCCAATAATACATTTGAGCAGGTAAAGGGCTATGCAAATGTTACCGATGTGGGGATTTGCGGCAATGACAACAGGTATGGTTATGTGCAATTCACGCAGCATATTACTGAAGGTGGGGGAGCCAGGCTCAAATCCTGTTACTTATACCGCATTAAATGTAGGCAGATATAATCTTCCGCAGATCGTTTTTAAAGGTTCTGATCCTAACGAATCCAATCTGAAGAATATTCTTATGGGATTGAAGGGGAGTTTTAAAGAGTTGCTCCATATAGGTAAAAATCCTTTAGAGGCAATGATCAAAGCAAATGACTGCCAGATCGTAAACCTCAGCAAAAGTTATATGAGGTTACAAAACCCCGGCTTAAACAAGAAAGGCGGTGGAAATCGTGTGAAAGCATTATACTTCTATGACCAGTGGAAAACACTTGCCGGAGGTAACGCACCGGATGCCTTTTATGGCAAGCAATATGACTATACGATCAAAGATCCTCAGTATGGAAAAATAAGCAGCGGGGTAGCCAGCTACGAACCAATGATAGGCGGTGATGAAAACCCACTAAGGCAACCGGCGCCATATGTAGGACAGTCGGGGAGTGATTTCCCTCCTAACGACCCTGTAGACCTGTACCAGGAAATGCCAATAGGCGAATCATTATTTCCGGGAGCGCAGGTAGGTTACCGGCTGGTAACAGTATCCAGTGTGCATGCAACGGAAGGCAGATCGGCGCAGGGGATAGATAAGTATGAATTTTATACGGCCAAGGATTTTCCTGCACGTGTAATAGCAGCATCGCTGGTGTCGCAGAACAAAAACCATTACGATTTTTTCTCGCAGTCTAATATTGTTAGTGCTACCCAGGGATATACCCTCATTTTTAATGATATGCACGGTAAGCCAAAAAAGGTGGAACATGATGTATATAACCCTGCAAGCCAGACATTACAACCTATCAGCTACCAGGTATTTAATTACAGACAAAAGAATGGTGAATTGAACAATGAAGTGCCATGCCTGGTATATGATGGTAACCATATGGTGCAGCGAAACAAGACGCTGGGGATAGAAGAAGATATAACACTGGACAGCAGGGAAAAAAATGAAGTCACACATACATCTACACTGAATGGTAATTTCAATTTCTTTATAATTCCGCTAGTTATCCCAATACCTGTGGGTATACCATTTGCATTTACATGGCACAGCGAAGGACAAAATGAATTTCGGTCTGCCGTAGTGGCTAAGGTAGTACAGCAGTATGGCATACTGGATAATGTGGTCTCCTACAGTGAAGGTGCGGTGACCACCCTGCAAAATGAGCTGTATGACCCGGTGACAGGACAGGCCATTGTGACCTCTATAAACAATGAATATAAAGACAGGGAGTATACTACTAATATACCTGCATCATGGGTGTATAAAGGGATGGGGCCATCTTATAATAATATAGGGTATACGGATACCGGAAATATTGTTGTCGGATCTAACCATGTGGGTACGCTTAATGTGCCTAATAATATACCACTTGTAGCCGGAGATGAATTGTGTGTTTCTTACACAGACGGCGCGAATGTGAAACGTAATTCAATAGTGAGAGTCTTAGGTATTATTCCTCAGGGTTATCTTATAGATACTAGCTATGTCTTATCGTCCCCGGTTGCGGGAATGAATTGCTTTCATGGAGCCAGTGTGACTATTGTTGGCCCGCCAACGATACCATATACACATTCCGATTCAGCAATGATTTTTTTATCTAAAATTAGCTCAGGTTCTCTTGTCTTTTCAGATACTTGTGTTTTATCTTCATTGAGTACATTTAATGTTAATGTAACCATTCCTCCTGCATCTGTATTATCTATTTATTTTCCAACTGGTGCGACAAGTTATAGTACAGAAAGCACTTCTAATATCACGGCAACAGTTGCCGCAGATACTAATGGTAGCTTCAAGATATCCGGAGATTGGTTTAATCATCCTGGTGGACATGGTGCCCTCGACGTGTTGTTTGAGGCGCACATTTATCCTGTTTATGATACTGTTTATATCTATAGGTTAATACCAGATGGCACATGTGTTGGAGTAAGCGTCTTGCCTCGTTTTCCATTAAATACGCCTGGTTGGGACACGGGAACTACTCTAACTCACGTTAATTTTAATGTGATCAATTCAGGCCAGACAAACCGGCTGAATGAAAATGTAGAGTCCTATACGTCTATGGACTACCCTGTGAATACAGGTACAGGAGTACTTAATAGTTATCTGACCAATCTTCTGCACCTTAAAGCAAACACCTTTGCAGATTCTAATACCATGATCAACAGGAATTTCCTGGCAAATGCTGATACGGTCAATCCGTTTACTATAGGCGAGCGTGGGTTGTGGCGCATGCATAAAGAGTATAATTACCAGACCAGCCGTACCTATGCAGGCACTACTAACAGGAATGCCGGCCTCTTTAATGCTCCAAGCATGTTTGCTGCTCCAACAGACTTGCCTACTACATGTTTCTTGTCGCCATATAATTACATGGCTCCTTATCTTCCTGATAATAACTGGCGTTTACAAAGAATAGTAACCAAGTATGCGCCCAATGGTAAGGAGATAGAGAATGTAGATGCCATAGGTAATTACTCTACCGCTGTATTTGGCTACAACCAGGAGTTGCCGGTAGCAGTAGCGTCTAATGCTAAACAGGGTGAGATACTTACAGATGGGTTTGAAGATTATAACCTGTTGCTGCCTTCAGGAAACATAATGGACCATAAATATTCACCGTTCAATATTTTTAGTCCAACAGCGCTTGCTTATACAGCGCCTTTGTACCAACATTATAACGTAAATCCTTCGGCAGATCTGAATATTGTAGCTAATGTTGCGCATACAGGTATCAATTCAGTTTCAGTACCATCAGTTGGTGGATCGCCAACATTTTCAGTAGATATACCTGTGAACAGGAATGATTATACAGGCCTGACAAACGGATATAATATTTACTTCCCAAATAGCATTACATATCCATACGCATACAGTACAGCAAATGAATATATGCCATTTAAGCTGAATCAGCTGGAAACCTATATACTTTCTTACTGGGTGAAAAAAATAATTGCAGCGCCTAATACTACCGACTACACTATAGATACTACATGCGGGGTTTTGCTGAACGGTAGTCGGAGGAAAAAAATGATCAAAAAAACAAATATTATTGACGGATGGCAGCAGGTAGAGGTGACATTCAGATTAGATATGGCAGACACTACAACGCAACTGTTATTGCCCTCCGAGTACTATGTTGATGATGTGCGTATATTCCCTGCGGGCGGTAATATGAAGTCGTTCGTTTATCATCCGTTTACAGAGAAACTAATGGCTACGCTTGATGAAAATAATTTTGCAACCCTATACGAATATGACCAGGAAGGCAACCTGGTGCGGGTGAAGAAGGAGACAGCAAAAGGAATAATGACCGTGTCAGAATCACGTGGTGGTAACCCTAAAACTATTTTTCCATGATAAACAGGGTAATCATTTATACAACTATACTGATATTGCTTTGTGGCATTGCAGCCCAAGGGCAGGCTATAGATACGACAAGACAGCTAAAACTGCTGGTGAGCGAGCTTAAAGGGCTGAAGGACATGAGCTATGACTATGAAATGAGCATCAGCTTTCCTAATGGTGACCATGATCACATGAAGGGGGTGACGTACATGAATAATGATGAGTGGGTATACTACAATGACTGTGACGCTTATGAAATGCTCTATACGCAAAAGTGGCTTTATAAAGCAGACCATCGCAAAAAGATACTGACGATAGTGGATATGAACAAGGACTACAATAAAAAATTAAAAAAAGCTACTGAGCGTGACATTTTTAAGAATGGCGCAGTGACAGGGTTCCTTGATTCGATAATGTTGAAAACAGCTATTGTGAAAAGGCTAAAGACAGTACATGATACATTGAGCATTCTATTGGAATTTCCCCGTGCATCGGAAGTAAAGGAAATGAACGTTGTATATGATATTAAGGGGCATTTACCGGTAAAATATGATATGGTAGTGTATCACCCATGGCAGAAAACACCGAAAGGCATACAGGTAATAGAGACAAAGATCACCTGCAGCAGTTTTAAAAAAGTAACTGAAAAAGGTAAGTATAGTGAGGATGGATTGTTTTCTTATAAGACGGGTAAGCTGGAATTGAAAAAGTATAAAAACTACACTATCACTACAAAAATGTAACCGCATATCATATGGATAAGCCTTATAAAATATCCGTGAAACTACTTTTAATATTCACTTTGCTCATTATGTTGGGCAGCTACCGGTATGTTAGTGCACAGTCATCGACTGTATCGCAGACGTTCAATTTTCAAACCCGGGAAGGTTCGGAACGAGTGAACGGAGATAACCTGCGTTTTCATGGCTTTCCTGATACGATCATAGTCTGGTGTCATGACTGGGATTCTCTTGTCACACACTCTACCTGGAGAGACAGGAATAAGCTGAAGAGCAATAATACATTTATCAAGTTCGCTGTTAACAGGTATGACACAATAACCAACTTTAATGTTCCTTTCAGCTATAATTACTGGCTCAGTTATGAGCTTTATGGCTACAACGATATGAGTGATACAACTCATTTTGCGCATATGCTGGATACGCTGGCAATAGGCTATAATAGTTTCTCTGATAACACTCCTTACCAGGATATGAGTGTAAGGAAATACAGTAATTTTTTTAAATTGATGCTGGTTGTAAATAATGTTATGGAGAATGGAGTGAGCGGATTAATAACCCCGGTTGCATTAACTCCCGGAGCAACATTAGCAGATTCCGCAAAAAGAAATTTTTACGTAGACGCAGCAATTGTTACCCAGCACTATGATAAAATGTATTATGGTATTACAGCTGATTCTCCGCTTATAACCTGTACTAATTATCCCGGAACATCTGATTCTGATTATGTGAAGCTTGACTGGGCATTCCTTTCCGGTGCTATAATATCACCAATCAATTATGAACTGGAATGGACATTTGTGGATGACTATGATGTAGATATTAGTGCAGGTAGGGTATCGAAAAAATCAACATCAGCTCTTTCTTATGATTTCAGGCATAATGCCACACGTGTCTGGCTAAGTGAGCCCTCCTTTACTATACCGCGGTGTAATGCCAGTGGCTATGTTGTATACAGGGTAAGAGCGGTAAGACCGGATTCTGATAATTATAAATACCCGGTTTACGGGCCATGGTCTCTTTCCAGCGGTGTGGATAGTGGGAATATGAACATGCTAACCGTGTGTAGCGATTACTCTGTAAACAGGCCGTATACGCAGGACAGGCTTAACTGGCAATACACAGCGAGCTTTGCAGAATCAGGAAAGTTCAAACATGTAGCTACATTTTATGACGGGCTGCTGAAAAACAGGCAGAGTATAACGCGCAGCGAACTGCCGGATAAGATAATAGTGACCGATAATATTTATGATTATGAGGGCAGGCTTTCTATAAAGACCCTGCCCGCGCCTACGCCATCAGGCACCTTTTCTTATCTGCATGATGTATCGCTGAGCAAGCGTACGCGAACTCCTTATATGGCTGCGGATTTTGATTCAGGCCTGGTGCTATGTCCGCTGGTATTGCGACCACCGCCTATTGATTCTACTGCCTTATCTGCTTTTTACTATTCTCCGTTCAATCATGATACTACAGACCTTTTCAGCAGGTTCATTCCTGATGCACATGGATACCCGTTTGTGCAAACCACTTTTCAGCCGGGTTATACAGACAGGGTAGCAGCACAATCAGGCGCCGGACAGCAACTGCAGATAGGCGATACCAACCAGAACTATACGACCAATGCCTATGTAAGCCCTGCACAACAAAACCTGAATGCACTCTTTGGCACGACAATAGGGTGGAGCAGCTTTTATAACATGACCGTAAACAGAGACCCTAACCAGCAATTGTCTATGGTGGTGAAAGATTATCATGGCAAGCAAATGGCATCTGCACTGATAGGGCTGGGACCTAACCCGGCAAACCATGCCATAGATGCAAATAATGTAGCGGTGCAAACCTTTTATAAGCAGGACCTGCTGACACCATCGTCGCCTAACCAGGTGGTGGACACTATTGCGAATACCAGGACCTGCGATATTGACTTCTTCAACCAGGTGCAGGCTACAGACTCGCTGATCTATTCCTATACATTTTTACCTTTCCTGGTTTGCCCCGGATTGTACTTATCTGTAAAGGGGCATTACCACAGCGTGGTGACAGACCAGTGCGGAAATGTTGTAATGATCGAGGATACCGCACTGGGCACTAATGGCCCTGTGGCTGCCACACCTATTACGTATAACAGCACTGCTTCTTTTTTAGCAAACCCAGCCGCCTACCATGTGCATAAATCGCTTTCCTTTTACCCCTATGATGTAGATAATGCGCTCGCTTCTGTAGATACCGCTGCAAGCTGTTTTATAACGGAGCCAACATTCATAAAGAATATGGTAAAAAATACCGTCTTCCCCTGCCCGCCATCTGCGGTTGACAGCTCGCCCTGTGACAAAATGAAATGGGAAATGATGCGGCAACTACTGCCGGGCGCAGCATATGGTCAGTACTCAACGTCGAGTGGTAATGTGGTAGGTACGAATAATTCGATATTTAGTTTGAGTTGCCCGCCTGATACGACTTATATAATACATGTTGACACTACACTGAGACATTATAATTGTTATAATGATGAGGGAGATATGCTGTATCCTTATGTATATGGATGGAGTTGGTTTGCAAATAGTTTTCAAAGAAAAAATGACGGCACTAGTAGCAGTGTTATTTTAGGGTACATGTGTGTGCCGTCATTGGACACCTCAATTGTTCCATTAGAGTTAGAGATTGCTACAACTGTTGCTATTGATACATTCATAGGATCTCTTACGTATACAATGACTGGCTTGTTGACACTGGCAATAGCAGATACTCTAGGTTTTGAAAATGGTGCTATTCTTTCAGGGACGGATAGTATTGGATATATAACAACTATCGGATATGAGCGTGGGCATGGACATATTACTGAAGAATACATGTATAGAATATTTGTTTTGGGGAAGCTGTATAAAACATCCTTAACCACAAATATTTTAGCAACATTGCCTAGTGGTAAAACTATATATATTGATTTGGAGGCAACAAATGTTGGATATGATACATCATCCACTTATTATGCATATGATACTGTTCGTAGTGTCGGAGGAATTGTAACCGGTTACTCTGCAAGTCCTTGCTACTATACAACAGGTATGCTCTATCGCTATCAGGACACTTGTGCAGTACCATCGTTACCCGACACTATAACTGTAGCCGGTTGCACTTATCACAACCTGCGGACCATGGCGGCGGATTCATTCATTATGGTATATAACGGCGCTATAGCAGAAGGCAATTACAGAATAGCTGAGGCCTTGCTGCCACTGCATCCACAGTACTGTGAGCTGCAGCATTGCTTTAATGATACTTTTAAGACCATAGCTACCGCCATACCGGACTGGCATGTGGCACAGAGCCTGGGCTTGTTGTATTTAGACAGTTTCATTGCCCGTGACCCTATTATACCATTAATGACAGCCAGTGGTCTTTTCCCACACCCTCAGGATTCCCTGCGCACATTTCCAGGTGGCACATATACACTGGATACGTTCCTGTTCATGAATGCTTATTGCGCCTGCAACGATCGTGTGATGTTTGCGAATTGTGTGACCTCTATGTTTAGTACCGAGATCAAAACCCGCCAGCTCA